>JANLPP010000044.1:0-12215 GCA_031367295.1 Hyphomicrobiales bacterium
AATGCGCGCACCGGGCATGACACTGCACCGCATGCCGCAGTTCGCCTGGTCGGTGCTGGTCACCGCCTTCCTGCTGGTGCTGTCGCTGCCGGTGCTGGCCGGCGCCATCACCATGCTGCTGACTGACCGCAACTTCGGCACCACGTTCTTTGATCCTGCCGGCGGCGGCGACCCGATCCTGTTCCAGCATCTGTTCTGGTTCTTTGGCCACCCGGAAGTCTACATCCTGATTCTGCCCGGCTTTGGCATCGTCAGCCACATCATCTCGACCTTCTCGAAAAAGCCCATCTTCGGCTATCTCGGCATGGCCTATGCGATGGTGGCGATTGGCGTTGTCGGGTTTGTCGTGTGGGCGCATCACATGTACACGGTCGGCCTGTCGCTCAACACGCAGCGCTACTTTCTGTTCGCGACGATGGTCATAGCGGTGCCGACGGGCGTAAAAGTTTTCTCGTGGATTGCCACAATGTGGGGCGGCTCCATCTCGTTCCGCACGCCGATGTACTGGGCGGTGGGCTTCATCTTCCTGTTCACCGTCGGCGGCGTCACCGGCGTCGTGCTGGCCAATGCCGGCGTCGACCGCGCGCTGCACGAGACCTATTACGTCGTGGCGCATTTCCACTATGTGCTGTCGCTCGGCGCGGTGTTCTCGGTGTTTGCCGCCTGGTATTACTGGTTCCCGAAAATGTCGGGCTATCTGTACAATGAGTTCCTCGGCAAGCTGCATTTCTGGATGATGTTTGTCGGTGTCAACATCACCTTCTTCCCGCAGCATTTCCTTGGGTTGGCGGGCATGCCGCGTCGTTATATCGATTACCCCGACGCGTTCGCGCTGTGGAACCGGATTTCGTCTTACGGTTCCTACATCTCGGCAGCGTCGATTGTCGTGTTCCTCTACCTGATCTGGGAGGCCTTCGCCAAGAAGCGCCTCGCAGGCGACAACCCGTGGGGTGTTGGCGCTACCACGCTGGAATGGACGTTGCCCTCGCCGCCGCCTTTCCACCAGTTTGAGACGCTGCCGCGCATCACCGGCAACGAGCACTGACATCAACAGGCCGGGCGCATGCCGCCCGGCCGCTGACTGCATCGGCCAAGTCCTGGAAATTTTGAACGCATGAGTCTAGCAACCGACAACAGCCTTGATATTGCGGCGTCAGTCTCTGATGGCGCGACACCCGCTGATTATTTCGCGCTGCTGAAGCCCCGCGTCATGTATCTCGTCGTCATCACGGCGATGACCGGCATGGCGATTGCGCCCGGCCATCTGCATCCGCTGTTTGCCTTCACCGCTATCCTCGCGATAGCGGTGGGCGCGGGCGCGTCCGGCGCGCTGAACATGTGGTATGACGCTGACATTGACCGCGTTATGACCCGGACCAAAACGCGGCCTGTGCCTTCAGGTGCCGTCACTGGCGATCAGGCGCTGGCCTTCGGGCTGATCCTGTCACTGTTTTCGGTCGCCTTGCTTGGTATTGTCGCCAACTGGCTGGCAGCGGGCATGCTGGCTTTCACCATCTTTTTCTATGCTGTCATCTACACTATGTGGCTGAAGCGCTCGACGCCGCAGAATATCGTGATTGGCGGCGCGGCGGGCGCAATCCCGCCGATGATTGGCTACGCCGCCGCCACGGGCACGCTGAGCATCGAGTCCCTCGTGCTGTTCGCCATCATCTTTATCTGGACGCCGCCGCATTTCTGGGCGCTGGCGCTGGTAAAATCAGCGGAATACGCCAAGGTCAACGTGCCGATGATGCCCGTCGCCAAGGGCGAGGACCGCACGCGGCTGGAAATTCTGCTCTACACGCTGCTGCTCGCGCCCTGTGCCGTGCTGCCTTACCTGTTGGGCTTTGCCGGTTACGCCTATGGCATACTGGCGGTTGTGTCGGGCCTGTACATGATCCAGCTGGCGGTCGCGGTTTTCCGCACCCGTGAGGGTGAGGCGGCGAAAAAGGCCTGTTACCGCCTGTTTGGCGTGTCGATCATCTATCTTCTGGCGCTATACGCCGTGCTGCTGGCCGAGCATGCGACCGGGCTTTTTGCCCGCACCGGCTGGTGAGCGGAGCATGACGGCAATGGCGGACCAGAACAGCGACAAGGGCGGGATCGTCCTCACCCCGGAACAGAAGAAGCGCCAGCGCGCCCGCAATCTGGCGATCGGCCTGATTGTCGGGTTTCTATGTGCGCTGTTTTACGCGATGACCATAGTCAAACTGGGACCCGGCGTCCTCAATCACGGGCCTTGATACACAATGTCTGAGAGCGTCATGCCCAGCCGCAACGCCAAACGCCGCAGACTGGTTGTCGCGGGGGTGACTGCGCTGTGCGTCGGCGCTATGGTTGGCCTGTCCTATGCGGCCGTTCCGCTTTATGCGGCCTTCTGCAAGGCGACCGGCTATGGTGGCACGACGCAAGTGGCGCTCGCCGCCCCGCTGGCGCAGGGCAGCCGAAAAATCACTGTGCGCTTCGACGCCAATGTCGCGCCGGGTCTGCCCTGGGTATTCGAGCCGGAAAATGCGTCACTGGAGATTGTGCCGGGTCAGACGGTGACCGCCTTCTACAAAGTGCGCAACACCTCAAACCGTGCCACAGCGGCGGTCGCCGCCTACAATGTCTCGCCGGATATTACAGGGGCCTATTTCAACAAGATTTCCTGCTTCTGCTTCAATGAGGTTCGCATGGGGCCCCACGAGAGCGCAGAATTGCCGGTGGTGTTCTTTCTTGATCCGGCGCTGGAAAAAGACGCGGCGTTGAATGCGGTTGGGGAGCTGACGCTGTCCTACACGTTCTTTGCCGCAAAAAATCCTGTCAAGCCGCTGGCTGCGGCTGAGCCGGCGGAATCAGCCACACCGAAGCTTTAGACTTGAATGCCGCGGTGGCCGCTGGGCCGTCGTTCACATACACATGCCCGCACGGGCCAAAAACTGGTGAAGAGGACAAGACCATGGCCGACGCGCACGCCAAGCCGAACCACGAGTATCACCTTGTAGACCCCAGCCCGTGGCCGGTTCTGGGCGCAGTGGCCGCCTTCGTCACAGCAATTGGCGCCATCATGTGGATGAAGAAGCTGAGCTTCCTCGGCCTCAAGATGGGCGGCTTCCTGTTCGGTGCCGGCTTTATCGCCATTCTCTACATCATGTTCGTGTGGTGGCGCGATGTGATTGAGGAGGCGGAGCACGGCGGTTATCATACCCGCACGGTGCAGCTCAGCCACCGCTATGGCATGTTCCTGTTCATCGCTTCCGAGGTGATGTTCTTCGTCGCCTGGTTCTGGGCGTTTTTTGACGCCTCGCTGTTTGCGGGCGAGGTCGGCCAATATGACCGCGTGCTCTTTACCGGCGGGCACTGGCCGCCGAAGGGCGTGGTGCCTTTCGACCCGTGGCATCTGCCTTTGCTCAATACGCTGATTTTGCTCACGTCAGGCACAACGGTCACGTGGGCGCATCACGCCTTGCTGCACAATGACCGCAAGGGTTTGAAGCTGGGGCTGATACTGACCGTGGCACTCGGCGCGCTGTTCACCTGCGTGCAGGCTTATGAATACGCCCATGCAACTTTCGCTTTCAAAAACTCGATTTACGGCGCGACTTTCTTCATGGCGACCGGCTTCCACGGTTTCCATGTGCTGATCGGCACCATATTTCTGGCGGTGTGCCTGATCCGCGCCAACAAGGGCCAGTTCACGCCGCAGCAGCACCTGGGGTTTGAGTTTGCCGCCTGGTACTGGCACTTCGTTGACGTTGTCTGGCTGTTCCTGTTTGCGGCCGTCTATGTCTGGGCCTCATGGGGCGCGGCGGTTGGCCACGCTGCGGCGGCAGCGCATTAGCTGAATGCTGTTGTCCGATCTGCGTTAAGAGAGGGGTGGCGGTGCGCCGCCCCTTTTCTTTTTGCGGCAGGTCCGCGCCGCCGCAGGAGCAGCCGATGAGCCACAGCCGCCACTATCCGCCGCGCTCGCCGCTGGCGACCGGGCTTGCCGGCAAATGCCCGCGCTGCGGCAGGGGCCGCCTGTTCACGGGGTTTCTTGATCTCGTGCCGCAATGCGGCGTCTGCGGCCTCGACATGAAATTCGCCGACGCAGGCGATGGTCCGGCGGTGTTCGTGACGCTGTTCGCCGGGTTCTTCGTGCTCGGCCTCGCGCTGTGGACGGAAATAAAATACGAGCCGCCGATGTGGCTGCATCTCGTTATTTTCCTGCCTTTGGCGCTGGTGGTCTGTCTGGGCATGCTACGCCCGCTCAAGGGCGTGCTTGTGGCCCTGCAATACCGCAACAAGGCCGGGCAGGGACGGCTGGAGGGGTGAGTGGTGGACAGACTGGACAAAATCGATCCCCAGCTTGCCCGCACGCTCGCCTTGCCCGCCCTTTTTGCGGCAGCGGCCTTCTGCATCCTCATCGGCCTTGGTGTCTGGCAGCTTCAGCGGCTTGGCCAGAAGCAGGCGCTGCTGGCCGCCATTGCCGAGCGCAGCCAGGCCGCGCCGCTCCAGCTGCCGCCGCAAAGCGGGTGGGCCGCGCTTGACCCGCAGGGCTACGACTACCGACGCGTCACGGTCACCGGCACATTTCTGCATGGCAGCGAGCAGCTGGTGTTCCGCATTCTGGAAGGCGGCAAGGCCAACCTCAGCGCAGCGGGTTTTCTCGTGCTGACGCCCTTGCGCCTTGCGGGAGGCGAGACAATCATCGTCAACCGGGGGTTTGTGCCGCAGGACCTGCGCAATCCGGCAGGGCGGCAGGCCGGGCAGGTGACTGGCGAGGTCAGTGTCACCGGCCTGATGCGCCCGCCGGAGCCGCGCAACCTGTTCACCCCTGCGGATGATCCGGCCAGAGGCCAGTGGTACACCCGCGATGCTATCGCAATGGCAGCCGCGCTGAACCTGTCAAACGCTGCACCTTTCACACTCGACGCGGACGCAACACCAAACCCCGGCGGCTGGCCGCAGGGCGGCCACACCGCGCTGGCCCTCAAGAACGACCACCTGTCCTATGCGCTGACATGGTTCGGTCTGGCGCTTACATTGCTGGGCGTGTTTGGCGCTTTTGTCAGGAAGACCACAGGCGCAGCTGCCCGCTTGCGCCAGAAGCGGGCCACGCCCGGCCCCTTATGAGCGGCGCTTCAGCGCAGCACGCCGTAGGGCGAAACTGACTGGCCCGGCGATGCTGGTTCACTCAGGACACTGACAGAGGGGGTGGCAGGCGAGACTACAGGCGCATAGGCCGGCGCGACCCCGTCCTCCGTGCCAGTGCTGCCCGCAAATTCCGGCGGCCGCTCGGGCGGCAGCGCTTTCAGCCGCGCATGGGCACGTGGTGAGGCATGAACGCGCCCGACGGAATGATGCAAAAATTTAAGATTGCCCGCCCTTGCCTGACAGATGCCAAGTTTGACGCGGTACATCTGCCCGGCTGGGCAGATCCTGGCTTCAGCGGGCACGCCCGCCATGAGAACAGCAAGAACCGCCGCTGGCACGAGATACTTTTGCATATTACTACTCCCACCCCCGGGCGCCCGTCGATTTGGCCGATGCTATTGCGCCCCCAGCCCGGAACAAAGACCTACAAGTTTGGCGACAATTTGGCGTCAAGCAGGTTCACACCACGGGAAACCGCATTTTCCAGCTCCCGGCAGCATCATATTTCACCAATGGCGGGGCGTGACGCAAGGCGCTGCGGAATGGCTAAATTGTGCCTGCGCACAGGCATTTCGAACAAACTGGCAACCTGTTGCAATAATCAGGCAGAGCCGGGTTTTCGTCTCAGACCTGCAATTGCGTGGCCAAGCCCATATGGCTTATTCAGGAGCCGGGCGGCGCATCAACGCGAACCCGGCCTTGGCGACCGCTACTCCAGCAGGATCAGTGCATGCACTATGTTTCAACACGCGGCGAGGCCTCAAGCCCCGGCTTTACGGATGCATTGCTCGCGGGCCTTGCGCGGGACGGCGGCCTTTACACGCCCGCTGCCTATCCGGCGCTGGGTGCGGATGCCATGCGCGGTTTTGCCGGTGCCAGCTACGCCAGTGTCGCGCAAAGCGTCATCGCGCCGTTCGCTGGCGCGGACATGACGGCGGCAGAGCTGGCGTCAATGATTGGCGCTGCATACAAAACTTTCCGCCACCCGGCGGTGACGCCGCTGGTGCAGATTGCCGACAACCTGTTTGTGCTGGAGCTTTTCCACGGCCCCACGCTCGCCTTCAAGGATGTCGCCATGCAGCTGCTGGGGCGGTTGATGGATGCGGCGCTGAAGGCGCGCGGGCGGCGGGCGACGATTGTCGGCGCGACCTCGGGCGATACCGGGGCGGCGGCGATTGAGGCGTTTCGCGGCCTGGAAAATGCCGACGTCTTCATCCTCTATCCGCATGGCCGCGTGTCGGATGTGCAGCGGAGGCAGATGACCACGGTAGACGCGCCCAACATTCACGCCATCGCGGTTGAGGGTACGTTTGACGACTGCCAGAACATCCTGAAGGCATTGTTCAACCATCACGCTTTCCGCGACGAGTTCGGGCTGTCCGGCGTCAACTCGATCAACTGGGCGCGCATTGTTGCGCAGATCGTCTATTTCTTCACCAGTGCCGTGGCTCTGGGGGCACCGCACCGCAAAGTGTCGTTCGCAGTGCCAACCGGCAATTTTGGCGATGTGCTGGCGGGCTATGTGGCCAAGCGCATGGGCCTGCCCATTGAGCGCCTGCATATCGCCACCAACGCCAATGACATTCTGGCGCGCTGTCTTGCCAGCGCAACCTATGAGATGCAGGGCGTGCTGCCGACCCAGTCGCCGTCGATGGACATCCAGATTTCGTCGAATTTCGAGCGCGTGCTGTTCGATGCGCATGACCGCGACCCAGCCGCCATCCGCGCCCTGATGGCGGGTCTCGCGCAGTCCGGGCGCTTCACCCTGTCGCCGCAGGTGATGGCGCGGCTGCGCGCTGATTTTGACGCCAGCGCCGTGAGCGAGGCGCAGACGCAGGCGCAGATGACGCGCACCTTTGCAGAGACCCGCTATGTGCTTGACCCGCATACGGCGGTGGCGGTGCACGCCGCCCGCGCCGCGCTGGCGCGCGATCCGCGCACGCCGGTGATTGCGCTTGGCACAGCGCATCCGGCCAAGTTTCCTGACGCGGTAAAACAGGCCACCGGCATGCATCCGGCGCTTCCCGCGCATCTGGCTGACCTGATGCAGCGCCGCGAAAAATTTGATGTGCTGGCCAATGATGCAGGCGCGGTCGAGCGCTACGTTCGCAAACACGCCCGCATTGCGCAGAAGGCCACAGCATGAGCGTCGAAATCACCACACTGCCGTCGGGCCTGCGCGTCGTGACCGATGCAATGCCGCATCTTGAGACTGCCGCGCTCGGCGTGTGGATCGGGGCCGGCTCGCGCCATGAGACCGCGCGCGAGCACGGCCTGTCGCATCTGCTGGAGCACATGGCGTTCAAGGGCACGCGCCGCCGCTCGGCCCGCGCCATTGCCGAAGAGATTGAGGCGGCGGGCGGCGACCTGAATGCGGCCACCAGCACCGAGCAGACCGCCTATTACGCCCGCGCGCTGTCGACCGACACGGGTCTCGCGCTGGACATTCTTGCCGACATTCTGACCCAGAGCGTGTTTGACGCGGGCGAGCTTGAGAAAGAAAAAAGCGTCATACTGCAGGAGATCGGTTCGGTTTTCGACACGCCGGATGATCTGGTGTTTGAGCTGTTTACCGAGGCAGCCTTCCCCGGCCAGCCCATCGGGCGGCCCATTCTTGGCACTGCGGAGCGGGTGTCGGGCTTCGCGCGCGCCGACATTGCCGCCTATCTGGATCACCATTACCGCGCCGACCGGATGATTGTGGCAGCGGCTGGCGGCGTCGAGCATGCGCGCATTGTGGATGAGACTGCGGCGCGTTTTGCCAGTTTTAAACCCGCTGCGCCAGCCGAGGAGCCTGCCGCGCGCTACGCCGGCGGCGAAGTCAAAATCCGGCGCAAGCTGGAACAGGCGCATATTGTCGTGGGGTTTGAAAGTCCGTCTTTCCTCGATCCGGGCAATTACGCCGCGCATATTTTCGCCAATGCGGTTGGCGGCGGCATGTCGTCGCGGCTGTTTCAGCAGGTGCGTGAGGAGCGTGGCCTCGCCTATTCGATCCACACGTTCAACTGGTCCTACCGGGACACCGGACTGTTCGGCTTTTATGCGGCGACCAGCGCCCGCGACATCGCCGAGCTGATGCCGGTTGCGCTGGACTGCATCGGCCAGGCGACGCTGGATCTGAGCGACGATGAAATCCAGCGCGCCAAGGCACAGATGAAAGTCTCGCTGCTGGTCGCGCTCGAATCCTCCAGCGCGCGGGCCGAGCAAATCGCGCGCCAGCTGCTGAGTCTGGGGCGCATTCTGCCGCGCGAGGAAATTGTCGCGCGGATTGACAGCCTCAGCCGCGATGACATTCGCCGCGCCGGCGCTGCGCTGCTGGCCAGCCCGCCGACGGTCACCTCCATCGGGCCGGTTGCAAAGGTCTGGACGCCGCAGCGTGTCAGCGCCAGCCTGCATGGCATCCGGGCCTGATCCCATGGCGTGGTTCGGCTTCCGGCGCGCTGCTGCCGATACAATCCTGTTGCAGGGCGACGGCGTTTACCTGCGGCCGCCAATCATGGATGACCATCCTGCCTGGGCCAGCCTGCGCGCCGGCAGCCAGACGTTTCTGGTGCCATTTGAGCCAACCTGGCCCGATGACGAGCTGACGGCCGGCAGTTTCCGCCGCCGGGTGCGCCGCTGCCGCGATGAGGCGGAGCGTGACCAGGCCTGGCACTTCCTGATTTTCCGGCGCGGCGATGACCAGCTGCTGGGCGGCCTGACACTGGGCGAAATCCAGCGCGGCGTCAGCCAGACCGGCACGCTCGGCTACTGGATGGGCGCGCCGCATGCAGGCAAGGGGCATATGACACGCGCCGTGCGGGCGGTGGCCATCTGGGGCTTTGGCCAACTGCGCCTGCACCGCATAGAGGCGGCCTGCGTCGTGGCCAATGCCGCCTCTGCCCGGCTGCTGGAAAAAAATGGATTTCAGCGCGAGGGACGCGCGCGGGCCTATCTGAAAATCAACGGGGTGTGGCAGGATCATGAGCTGTTTGCGCTGCTTGCCACGGACGCGCAGCCGAACTTGGCGCTCGCTTCAGGCCACAATGCGCCATTGCCGCGCACGTAGCGTGCCTGCAACGGCTGCCTGGTGCACGAAGCGTGTCGCGGGTCTTGCTGAAACTGGCGGCAAGGCTTACCACACAGTCTTGGCGCGCTTGCGCATTTGCTGTCATTTCGTGGAAACATCATCCTGAGACTATGTGCGGATCGCCCATGCGGCCCCCGCGTCTTTAAACATCTGCGAGCGCCGTGCATCGTTTTCGCCTCCTGGTTTTCTGCCTGCTGTCGCTGTTTGCAAGCCTTGGAGCTGCGCGCGCGGTGGAGGCGGTGCGCGTGCCGCCTGACGCGCAGGCCATCGACCTGACCCAGGTGGTCGAGCACTATAAATCCACCGGCGACGCGATCCAGGTTTCCACCGCGCCGGGCGCAGACGGCATCACCCGCCGCATCGAGGTGACCGCGACAACCGCAGGCAGGAACGCAGGCTGGATTGTTCTGGCGCTGGCCAATGACACCAGCGAGCAGATCGAGCGCCTGATTGTCGCGCCGCATTTCCGCTTTGTCGGCTCGGGTGTCATCTGGCCCGACCTTGGCTCGACCCGCATCACCGCGATCACGCCAAGCCAGGGCGGCGCGCTGGAACAGGACGAAAGTCCGGACGCCGATGTGTTCCGGCTGACGCTCGATCCCGGCGCGACGGTGACCTATGTGGCGGAGCTGGGATCCGCAACCCTGCCGCAGCTGTATTTGTGGGAGCCCGACGCCTACAAGGACAAGATTGCCGGGCTGACCCTGTACAAAGGCATGGTTATCGGCATTTCCGGCCTTCTGGCACTGTTCCTCACTATCGTGTTCCTGGTCAGGGGCGCGGTTATTTTTCCTGCCGCCGCGGCCCTTGCCTGGGCGGTGCTGGTCTATGTCTGCATCGATTTTGGCTTCTGGTCGAAGATTTTCGGCGTCGAGGGGGACTGGGACCGCATCTGGCGGGCAATCGCCGAAACCTCGCTGGCCGCAACCCTGCTGGTGTTTCTCTTCGCCTATCTCAATCTCAACCGCTGGCATGTGCGCTATTCGGTGCTCATGGCGCTGTGGCTGGTGTTTCTTGGCGCGCTTGTCGCCTTCTCGGTCTATGACGCCCCGGTGGCGGCCGGCATTGCGCGCATCTCGCTCGCCTCCATCGCCGCTGTCGGCTTCATCCTCGTGATCTATCTCACAACCCATGGCTATGACCGGGCGGTGATGCTCATCCCCACCTGGTTCCTGCTGCTGGTCTGGGTCACCGCTGCCGGGTTCACCGTCACCGGCTATCTGCAGAATGATCTGGCCTCCCCGGCGCTGATCGGCGGGCTTGTGCTGATTGTCATGCTGATTGGCTTCACCGTCATGCAGAACGCCTTTGCCGGCGGGGCGCTGGCGCATGGCATTGTGTCGGATGCCGAGCGCCGGGCGCTGGCGCTGACCGGCGGCGGCGACATGATCTTTGACTGGGATGTGCCAGCCGACCAGATTTACGTCAGCCCCGAATTCGAGGCGCAGCTTGGCATGAAGCGCGGCAGCCTTGGCGGACCCGCATCCGCCTGGCTCAATGCGCTGCACCCGCTCGACCGGGACCGCTACCGGACGATTTTCGATACGGTGCTGGAGCAGCGCCGCGGCCGCATTGCCCACGACTTCCGCCTGCGCGCCAGTGACGGGCACTACCTGTCGTTTCTGCTGAAGGCGCGGCCTGTGGTTGCGGCGGACGGCGATGTCATTCGCGTCATCGGCACGCTGAGCGATGTTACGGAGACCAAAAACGCGCAGGAGCGGCTGCTGCATGATGCCGTGCATGACAGCCTGACCGGCCTGCCCAACCGCGAAATTTTCTTTGACCGGCTCGACGCCGCAATGGCGCTGGCGGCGTCAGACCCGGCGCAGCGCCTGATTGTCATGGTGGCTGACGTTGACCGCTTCAAGCAGATCAATGACGCCATCGGCATGGCGGCTGGCGACTCGATCCTGATGACACTGGCGCGCCGTCTGGCCCGGCTGGTCAAGCCGCGCAACTCCATCGCGCGCGTTTCGGGCGACCAGTTTGCCTTCATCATTGTGGCGGAGGCCGATGACGACCATCTGTTTGTGCTGGCCGAAAATATCCGCCACGCGCATATTTCTCCCGTCACTTTTGGCGCGCATGAAGTGTCGCTGACCGCTTCGGTCGGCATCGCCGCCTATGACCCGCAGTTGCACCTGCGGCGCGATGACCTGCTGAAAGACGCCGAAATCGCCATGGCGCACGCCAAAAAAGGCGGCGGCGACAAGATCGAGGTGTTCCGCCCGCAGATGCGCACGCAGCGCACCGACCGCCTGACGCTGGAAACCGAGCTGCGGCGGGCACTGGAGCGCGGCGAAATGAAGGTGGTGTTCCAGCCGGTGGTGCGGCTTGAGGACCGCACCGTGGCGGGCTTTGAGGCGCTGCTGCGCTGGGACCATCCGCGCCTTGGCCGTATCGGCCCCAAGGACTTCATCCCGCTGGCCGAGGAAAGCAGCCTGATCAATGATCTCGGCATTTTTGTGCTGGAGCGCACCGCGCGCGAGCTGGCCGCCTGGCAGCAGGCGCTGCATGTCACGCCGCCGATTTTTGCCAGCGTCAATGTGTCGTCGCGCCAGATCATGCGGCACGACCTTTTGCAGGACGTCAAAACCGTGCTGACCCGCTCCAGCGTGCTGCCCGGCACGCTGAAACTGGAGCTGACCGAGAGTCTGGTCATGGAAAACCCGGAATATTCGGCCCAGCTGCTGCAACGCATCCGCGATCTTGGCGCCGGCCTGTCGCTGGACGATTTTGGCACCGGTTATTCCTCGCTCGCCTATTTGCAGCGCTTCCCGTTTGACACGATCAAGATCGACCAGAGTTTTGTGAAGCCCAACGGCAAGGGCGCGCGTTCGGTGATTTTGCGCTCGATTGTGCAGATGGCGCATGACCTTGGCATGGAAGTGGTGGCCGAAGGCGCCGAGTCCGAGTCGGATGCGGTGGAACTCTCCCAGCTCGGCTGCGAATATGCGCAAGGCTTTGTGTTTGGCCAGCCAATGAGCGCAATGGATGCACGCAAGCTGGTGGGAGCGGCGGCGGATGC
>JANLPP010000466.1:0-2382 GCA_031367295.1 Hyphomicrobiales bacterium
GGCACCGAGCCATGGGCTGCCCCGGGGGCGGGCGCGTTATAGGCCGCTGGCCCGGGTGCCGCGCCGCCGCTGTCGCGGTTATAAATATCGTCACGGAACTGCACCACGCCGTCCGGCGCGGCCCAGGCGGTGATGTAGACCCAGTAGACCGCAACCGGCGTTGTCATTTTCGCGTCCACCCGCTGGCCCGAGCGGATGACTTCATCAATCTGGTCGCGCGACCAGCCCGGCGTGTCCTTGAGCAGCCAGGCGACATAGTCACGCACATTCTGGATGCGCATGCAGCCCGAGGAGACAAAGCGGAAATCATCGCCGAAAATGCCCTTGGCCGGGGTGTCATGCATATAGACGCCATAGGGGTTGGCGATGTTGATGCGAACCACGCCGAGCGAATTGAAATCGCCGCCCGAATCCTGGCGGAACTGGTAATTCGTCGCCTCCAGCGAATTCCAGTTGATGGCGCTCGGCGGCACTTCCTGCCCCTGCTTGTTGATGACGCGGATTTTGTTGTCCGTCAGGTAATTGCCATCCGCCTGCATCTTGGGGATCAGGTCCTTGCGGATGATGGACGCGGGGACGGTCCAGGTCGGATTGAAGTTTATGTCAAGCGCCCGAGTGTTCATCACCGGGGACTGGCGGTCAATCTTGCCGACGCCCGCCTGATGATGGCTGAAGACGACGCCATTCTCCACCGTTTCGACACGGGCGGCGGGAATATTCGCCATCACATAGCGCGCGCCGAGATTGCCGGTGAAGCTTTTCAGCCGCACGAGGTTCAGCTCCAGCTGGCGCAGCCGCGCCTCAACGCTGACATTCAGCGCGGTGAACGTCTGCTGCGCCACAAGGCCGGTGGGCAGCAGGCCATGGCGCTCCTGAAAGCGCTTGACCCCCGCCTCGACAAAACTGTCAAAAATCGGCGAGCCGCCCGCAGTGGCGTCGAGATCGCGGGAGTTGACCAGGCGCTGGCGGAGTGCGCTGACCGCAGCGCTCTTGGTGCCGAGCTTCATCTGCTGGCCGGCCGGAACCTGGCCCCAGCCGCCCTGCGCGGCAATCTGGCGGTAACTGGCGATGGCCTGTTCGGTCGACAGATAGGTTTGCTGCGAAAGAACCGGAATGGAGGAGCGCTCGACACCGGGCTGCGAGGACTCGTAATTCTGCCGCCACTCGGCCTGGCCGCCGGGCTGGACGGAAGGATCAGCCTGCGCTGCCAGGGCGGCGCGGCCCAGCGCCATCGCCGAGGAACACAGGAGACCAAGGCCAAGATGCCGCAAGGCCGTGCGGCGCGTGGCCTGAATGCCAGATGGATTTTGCATTGCGTCCCCATTTGGCGCGTGTCTGGCGCGCCGCTGAAATCTGAGTGTGCACGCCTCATGCCCGCCCGGCTTGGCAGAACCAAGGCAGCGGCGGAATGCTGCACTTGCGAGACGGTTTTTATCGCCAATGTGGTAAAATAACCACTCACATTTGGACACTGCCGACAAACCGGTGCACTATGCCGCACTGGCGCGCGTGCGCCAGCGCACATATGCGCCCCGCGCTTTGCGCCAACAGGTATGCCAGAATTTCAGCGTTGACGTTACGAGGTGACTGCATGCGCACGAACACTTTCCTTTCAGGCCTGCTGATCTGCACCGCATTGGCCGCCGCCGCGCCCGCGCTTGCGGCGCCCATTGGCAGCGCGACAAAAATCAACCCCAGTGTCACCGGCACATCCGGCGGGCGCGCCGCTGCAATTGCGGCCGGCGATGATGTGATGCAGGACGAGACGGTGCAGACCGGACCAGCTGGCGAGGCAAAACTGCGCTTTGTCGACAGCACGAACCTGACAGTCGGGCCGGGATCAAATATCAAACTTGACAAGTTCGTGTTTGCCGGCGGCGCGACTGCCAGCAGTGTGGTGCTGTCAACCGCCCGCGGCGCGTTCCGCTTCACCACCGGCAATTCGGCGCATGAAGCCTATCGCATCAATACGCCGGCCGCCTCCATCGGGGTGCGCGGCACGCAGTTTTCTTTCACTGTGCGCAATGGCCGCCTGAACCTCAGTGTGGAACAGGGCGTGGTCAATGTCTGCCCGCGCGGCAAGGGTCCCTCCGCCTGCGTGGATGTGCGCCCCGGGCAGAGCGTGCAGGCGCGCGCCGGCGCGCCCGCGCTGGTATTTGCCGCTGGCGGTGGCGCGCCGCCTGATGACCCGCCGCCGCCGCGCCGCCGCGCCCGCCACTCCCCCCCGGAGTATCAGGACCAGGGCGAGCCGCCGCCGCGCCGCCGCCGCGTCCACCGCCTGCCGCCGCCCGAATATGACGATCAAGGTTATCCGCCGCCGCAGGAGGACTATCCCCCGCCGCCGCGCCGCAATCCGCTGGGTGGCATTCCGCAGCTGGGGCT
>JANLPP010000480.1:0-6668 GCA_031367295.1 Hyphomicrobiales bacterium
ACACCGGACCAGACCGGCAAGCGCCGGGTGCGCGCCACCCAGAAGGAAATGGGCCAGATGATTGGCCTGTCGCGCGAAAGCACCAACAAGCAGCTTCAGGCCTGGGTGCGTAACAAGTGGATTTCCGTTGAAAAAGGCGGATTGATCGTCAAGAACGCGGCGGCGCTCGAAAAATTCGCGATGGAGAATCTTTAGCGGGTTTGCGCAAGGCGCGCTGCGCTGTCCCTTGGCGGACCTGCCGGGCCAATCGCTGTTGCTGCTGGCCGGTTGCTCATGGCGCGCTACCCGCCGCCCGCGCTGCCACAACCTCCACCGCTGCCACCACGTCACCCGCATGGCCAAAATGCGGGGCGTGGCCTTCGCCCGCTATGACCTGCAGGGTGGCTCCCTTGATGTCACGCGCAAGCCCGTCCGAATGGATATGGCGCAGCACGACTGAGTCGGTGTCGCCGGTGAGGACAGCCACCGGCACGCTGATTTGCGGATAGCGCGGGGCCTGGCCCACGACAAAATCATAGAGGCTGGCCACGTCCTGCGCATTGTCCTGATACTCGCGCGGGCGCAGCACCAGCGGCGCGGCTGTGGCCTCGACAAAATCTGGCGGTGCCGTTGCGGGCGCAAAAACGCCCGCTACCGAGGCGGGCAGGCGCGACAGCCCGGCAGGCATGACGATGAGATTGGCAAACAAAGGCCCCCACAGCGGATGCGCGCCCGCACGATAGGTCCAGTTGATGCCGCCCGGCCAGGGATGGCTGACCGGCGACACCAGCACAAGGGCCTGCACCGCTTCCCTCTGGTCCAGCGCCATGTTCAGCGCGACGACCGCCCCGAGTGAATGCGCAACAATAATCGCGCGGGGCGCGCCCGCCGCCTGCATTGCCTCGGCAGTCATCCGCGCCTGCGCAGCGGGGTCAGCCGCCAAACGGCCCAGAATGCGCTCGCTCCAGCCATGGCCAGGGCGGTCAACGGCCAGCACGCGGAAGCCACGCGCCGCGAGCGGGGTGGCCAGCGCCGCTGTCATGTTAGCCGCATTGCCTGACGCGCCATGCAGCAGCACAACGGTGGCGCGCGGCGCGCCCTGCGGCATAAACTCCACATAGTGCAACCGCCCGCCCTCGACGTTGACGAATTTTCCGGCGGGGGGAAAACGCGCCTCAATGACGCGCGTCTGCCAAACAGTGAACAGCGCCAGCCCGGCAACGAGCACAAGGGCGAGCAGAGCCAGGGAGACAAGCATGCGGCGCAGGAACTTTCGAAAGGTCATCGGAGAGATACGCCTGAAGCGGTGAAAAGATTTGGCTGCATAGCACGCATGCGCGCCTGACTGGACCGCCTGATTCAAGCCGGCGCCTGAGCACAAGCCGGCTACCGGGCAATAGTCCAGATTGCTACTCCGGGTCCGGCACTGTCCGCCCGTTCAGCACCGCCAGAAACACCTCGGCATATTTTTCCAGCTTCACCTCGCCGACGCCATGGATGCGGGCGAGTTCGGCCCGCGTGCGCGGCTGGCGCGTCGCCATCTCGATCAGCGAGCGGTCGGCAAAAATCATGAAGGCGGGCATGTTCTGCGCCCGCGCCAGCTCCAGCCGCAGAGCTTTCAGCGCCGCCAGCACATCCTTGTCAGCATCACGCGCACTCATGGCGCGCTTCAGTTCTTCCTTGCGGGCGCTGCGCTCGCCGCGCGGCGCGGCCTCGTCGGCGCGCAGTTCCACCGGTGCCTCGCCCTTCAGCACGCGGCGGCCCTCGTCGGTGACGATCCAGCGGCCATCCTGCTCCATGTCCTGCGCGATCAGGCCAAGCGCGCTGATCTGGCGGAAAATCGTGCGCCACTCTTCAAGGCTGCGGTCGCGGCCGACGCCGAAAGTCGGCAGCTTGTCATGGCCGTGCTGCTCGACCAGGTCCGTCGTCCGGCCCGTCAGAATATCGGCGATGTGGCCGGCAAAAAACCGCCCCGCCGTGCGCAGCACCGCTGACATGACCTTTTGCGCAGCGACCATGCCGTCAACGACGCGGACCTTGCGCTGGCAGTTGTCGCAGTTGCCGCAGGGTTGCGCCGCCTCGCCGAACGCCGCGAGCAAAGCGACGCGGCGGCAGCGCGCCGTCTCGCACAGCGCCACCAGCACATCCAGCCGCTTGTAGTCGGCGCGTTTCCTCTCCTGCGGCGCGTCGCCCTCGCTGATCTGGCGCTTGCGCAGGGCGACGTCGCCCGCGCCAAACAGCAGCAGCGTGTCGGCAGGCAGTCCGTCACGGCCGGCGCGGCCGATTTCCTGATAGTAAGCCTCGACGCTCTGCGGCAGGTCCGCATGGAACACAAAGCGCACGTCGGGCTTGTCGATGCCCATGCCAAAAGCGATGGTGGCGCAGATGACGACGCCGTCCTCGCGCAGAAAACGGTCCTGGTTGGCCGAGCGCGTGTCGGACGGCAGGCCGGCGTGATAGGGCAGCGCGTCGTGGCCAAGGTCGCACAGCGCTTCGGCGAATTTCTCGGTGCGTTTGCGTGAGGAGCAGTAGACAATGCCGTTGCTGCCCTTGTGCGCGTCGAGCGCATCGGCGATCTGGCGCGCCGAGTTTTTCTTCGCCGTCATGGCAAGGCGCAGATTGGGCCGGTCGAAGCTCTGCACAAAAATGCGCGGGCTTCGCACGAAAAGTTTGCGCGAAATTTCCTGGCGTGTCGGCTCGTCGGCAGTCGCCGTCACGGCGAGCGTCTGGACATTGCCGAGAGCGCGCGCAATTTCTCCAAGCGCCAGATATTCAGGCCGGAAATCATGGCCCCATTGCGACACGCAATGGGCCTCGTCAATCGCCAGCACGCTGGCCTTTGCCTCGCGCAACAGCCGCAGCGTGTCCTCGCGCACGAGGCGCTCGGGCGCAACGTAAACCAGCCGCAACTTACCGCTGCGGATGGCGTCCTCGACGCGCAGTGTCTCGGCGTAATCATTGGCGGAGTTGAGCGAGCCCGCCGCGATCTTGTACTCTTGCAGCGCACGCACCTGGTCGCGCATCAGCGCAATCAGCGGCGAGACGACAATGGTGAGGCCCGAGCGCACCAGGGCGGGAAGTTGATAGAGAATAGATTTGCCGCTGCCGGTCGGCATGACGGCCATCACATCCTCGCCATTAAAAATGGCCTCCAGCACCTCGGCCTGGCCGGGGCGGAAACTGTCATAGCCGAACACGGTTTTGAGGATGGCGAGCGCGCGCTCCATTTCGGCTTGCATGGCGCGGACTCAGGCTTGCGGCGGATAATCGTGGCGCTGGCCGCGATAATCTTCAATGCTGCATGCACCATCGGCACCGGCGGTGACATAGGCCGCGCCGAGCGGTGACTTGCCAAAACCACCGGGAATATCGAGCACATATTCGGGTATGCACAGGCCCGAAACATGGCCGCGCAGCGCGCGCATCAGGGCCTGGCCTTCCGCGATGCTGACACGGAAATGCGCTGTGCCGGGCGCTAGATCGGGATGATGCAAATAGTATGGTTTTATCCGCAACTCGACGAAGGCGCGCAGCAGTTCCGCCAGTGTCGCCGCATCATCATTGACGCCGCGCAGCAGCACGCTCTGGCCCAGCATGGGAATGCCCGCATCGATAATCATCGCGCAGGCTGCGCGCGCGGCGGGCGAGAACTCGCGCGCGTGGTTGGCGTGCAGCGCCACGTAGACTGTCTTGCCGCCACACTTCAGCGCCTTGATGAAGGCGGGCGTGATCTGCGCCGGCATGACCACCGGCACCCGTGTGTGAAAGCGGATGATCTTGACATGTGCAATCGCGCCGAGCCCCCGCATCAGCGCGCCCATGCGGCGCGTGCTGATGGCGAATGGATCGCCGCCGGTGACGATGACCTCCCAGATTTGCGGATGCGCGCGCACATAATCCAGCGCCGCCTCCAGCTTGTCCGGCGTCAGCGCCGCAGCCTTGCCCGGCCCCACCATCTCGCGGCGGAAGCAGAAGCGGCAGTAGACCGGGCAGACATGCACCAGCTTGAGCAGCACGCGGTCCGGGTAGCGGTGCACGATACCTTCCACCGGCGCGTGGGCGTGGTCGCCTATCGGGTCGGCGCGCTCTTGCGGGCTGGTGTCCAGCTCTTGCAGGGACGGGATGAACTGCCGGGCGATGGGGTCGCGCCGATCACCGCGCGCGATCAACGCGGCGATGCCGGGCGGCACAGCGATGGCATAGCGGGCGGCGACGGCGTCGAGTGACGCGATGGAAGCAGCTTTAATCAGGCCAGCATCGGCAAGGGCGCTGGCGCTGCGCAGTGATTTGTCAAAGACCGTCATGGCCGCCAGCTACAGGTGTCCATTGCACATCGTCAATACGGTTCGCACCGGTTGCCAGCATCACCAGCCGGTCAAGGCCCAGCGCCGCGCCGCTGGCCTGCGGCATATGCGCCAAGGCGTCGAGAAAATCCTCGTCCAGCGGATAGGTTTCCCCATAGACGCGCGCCTTCTCAGTCATTTCCATTTCAAACCGGCGGCGCTGCTCAACCGGGTCGGTCAGCTCGCCGAAGGCGTTGGCCAGCTCAACGCCGCAGGCGTATAGCTCGAAGCGTTCAGCTATGCGGGGATCATCCGCGCAAGGCCGCGCCAGCGCCGCCTCGCAAACCGGATAGCCGTCCAGAATTGTGGCGCGGCCAATGCCAAGGTTCGGTTCGATCTTTTCCGAGAGAATGCGGCTGAAAATGTCGGACCAGTGGTCGTCCGGCGCAACCCGGATGCCGATGCCACGCGCCGCCAGCAGCAGCGGGGCCAGCAGCGGCTCACCCTGCGGCATCAGGCTTGCCATCAAGTCAATGCCTGCATAACGCATAAACGCATCCGCAACACTCAGCCGCTCAGGGGCGGCAAACGCATCCGCCTCGCGCCCGCGAAAGCGCAAGGTGCGGCTGCCCGCCGCCTCAGCCGCAAGGCGCAGGATGTCGGCGCAATCATCCATCAGTGCGGTATAGGGCGCGCCTGCCCGGTACCACTCCAGCATGGTGAACTCCGGCGCGTGCAAATCCCCGCGCTCGCGGTTGCGGAAAACGCGGGCGAGCGTGAACAGCCGCTCCTCGCCCGCCGCCAGCAGCTTTTTGCAGGCAAATTCCGGCGACGTGTGCAGATACAGCGCCGCGCGCGTGCCGTCCGGGCGCAGCGCCTCAGTGCCAAACGCGTGCAGATGCGCTTCGTTGCCGGGCGAGACCTGCAGGATCGCAGTCTCCGCCTCGACAAAATCGCGGGCGGCAAATTGCGCCCGCAGGGCGGCGGTGATTCGGCCCCGTGTCAGCAGCAGGGGCCGCCGGTCGGCGTGGCGCTGCCTGTCCCAATATGGCGCGGCTGTGGAAATCAGCTTGGTCAGTGCGGTGTTCCGATGCAGATTTGCGGGCTGGGGCGCTGGCCTTCCGGCGCAAAATCAGTATGGTGCGCGCCGGATTTCATCAAGGGCGCGTTGCCAGAGCCGCAGCGCGCCCCGCCGCCAAAAGGACTGTAAAACGTGAAAGTCATCGCCAGCTCCATCCGCAAGGGCAATATTCTCGAACGCGACGATGGGCAGCTCTACGTCGTCCTGACCGCCGAAAGTTTCCATCCTGGCAAGGGCACGCCGACGACCCAGATCGACATGCGCCGCATCAGCGACGGTGTGAAGACGACGGACCGCTACAAGACCACCGAACAGGTTGAGCGCGCCTTCGTCGAGGACCGGGATCACACCTATCTCTATCTCGACGCGGACGGCTACACTTTCATGAACATCGAGAATTACGAGCAGCTGGTGGTGCCAAAGGACGTGCTGGGCGACCAGGCCGTCTGGCTGCAAGAGGGCATGAAGGTCATCCTGTCGGTGTTCAACAGCGTTGCGGTGGCGGTGCAGCTGCCGCAGCGCGTGACGCTGGAAATCACCGAGACGGAACCGGCGATGAAGGGCCAGACCGCCTCCTCGTCCTACAAGCCGGCGATTCTCACCAATGGGGCGCGCATCATGGTGCCGCCGCATATTGCTCCGGGCACGCGGGTCGTGGTGCTGACGGAAGATGGCTCCTATTCGGAACGCGCCAAGGACTGATTGATCTCGCCACAGGCACTGACCTGCGTGTGGGTGGGCCAGCGGGTTTGCGCCGGCATGCACGCCCCCTTGCCACCTTCCCCGCCGCCTGTCAGCATGCCAGCCTGCGCGCGGGAGGCCATATGAGCGGCAATCGCCGGAAGTCTTATGAGGCGGGCCACAGCCCCAAGTTTCTCGCCGTGGTGGACGAGAGCGACGAATGCAGCCGCGCCATCCGCTTTGTGGCGCGCCGCGCCGCGCGCACCGGTGCTGGCGTCATCCTGCTGTCGGTGGCCGCGCCTGGCGAGTTTCAGCAATGGCTGGGCGTTGGCGATGTGATGAAAGAGGAGGCGGAGGATGCGGCGCGCCTGCTGCTGGAAAAGCACGCGCAAAGCGCCCGCGCCATCGCCGGCATTGAGCCGGAACTGCTGGTGCGCAGCGGCGCCAAGGCGGAGGAAATCCTGCGCCTGATCCATGAGGACGAGGACATCGCGTTTTTCGTGCTCGCCGCAGGCACCGGCTCGGACGGGCCGGGACCGCTGGTGTCAGCATTGGCCAGCAAGACCTCGGCGTCGTTCCCGATTCCGATCGTGATTGTGCCCGGCGGACTGGCGGATGACGAGATTGACGCGCTGACGTGAGGG
>JANLPP010000501.1:0-14019 GCA_031367295.1 Hyphomicrobiales bacterium
GTTGCGCTTGTGCGGCATGGCGGAAGAGCCTTTCTGGCCTTCCGAGAAAAACTCCTCGACCTCCAGAACTTCGGTGCGCTGCAAATGCCGGATTTCCGTCGCCAGCCGCTCGATGCAGCTGGCCACCACGCCCAGCGTCGCGAAAAACATGGCGTGCCGGTCACGCGGGATGACCTGGGTGGAGACCGGCTCCACCGCCAGCCCGAGCTTTGCCGCCACATGCGCCTCGACGCGCGGATCAATATTGGCGAAAGTGCCGACCGCGCCGGAAATGGCGCAGGTGGCGACCTCCGCGCGGGCTGCGGTGAGGCGGGACCGGCAGCGCGCAAACTCGGCGTAGGCCTGCGCCAGTTTCAGCCCGAAGGTTGTGGGTTCGGCGTGGATGCCATGCGAGCGGCCGATGGTTGGGGTCAACTTGTGCTCATAAGCGCGAGTTTTGAGCGCTGCCAGCAGCGCGTCCACATCGGCAATCAGCAGGTCCGCCGCCCGTGTCAGCTGCACGCTGAGACAGGTGTCGAGCACATCCGACGAGGTCATGCCCTGATGCACGAAACGCGCGTCGGGGCCGATGAATTCAGCAAGGTGGGTGAGGAAGGCGATGACGTCATGTTTTGTGACGCGCTCGATCTCGTCAATGCGCGCCACATCAAACGTTACATGCCCGGCCCTGGCCCAGATGTTCTTGGCCGCTTCTTTCGGAATGACGCCAATCGCCGCCAGCGCGTCGCAGGCATGCGCCTCAATCTCAAACCAGATTCTGAAACGGGTTTGAGCGTCCCAGATGGCAGTCATGGCGGGGCGGGAATAGCGGGCGATCATTGGCGGCCTCGGCGTGGCGGGGAAGAGTTCGCGCCCGAGTGCATCGTTGGCGCCGGGTTGTCAAACGCCGTCGCCGCCAATTGCCGCACCGCTCACGTGACACGATAGTGCGTTGACGGCGGCAGCGCCTCGACTAGAATGCGCGCAATATTGGCTCGTATCGCGCCATGGGCGCCGAAGCATGGCTCAAGTCTAATTTCAAATTCGCCCGGCTCACATCCGACGCCTAATTCCCAAGGGTCGATTGACCTTTCTCCCGCGCGCCGCAAAATCAATTCGCCGATAACGTTTTGGCCGCTGAAGCCTCGAAGCGATGTGTCGATCCAGGCTCCAAGCACGAAGGTGACGCGCAATCGCTCCCACTCCTGAGCCGTGGAGAGGCGAAAGATATCGATCACCAAAGTGCTCGGCTGATCTCTATAGAGATTAAGCGACACAACCTCTCCGTCACCGAAAACGCAGTCTCTTGCGTTTTCGCTCCAATTCAGTAGTGCGGCACCGCCTGGAATGCCCCGCAGCAACGCTGCTGTTTCGTCGCTCACCCCGTCCAGTCCTCCACCACCAACCCCTCAACCTGCCCAAAAGCCCGGTCACTGGTGACCAGCACTGCGCCCGCCGCCAGCGCGTGGGCGGCGATCAGCATGTCGAGGGGGGCAAGACGGCGGCCCGTGGCCTCGAGGCGGGCGCGCAGAACGCAGTATCGTTTGGCCGTCGCCGGGTCCCAGGCAAGCACAGTGAACCGGCTCATAGTTTCGGCGATTACGCCATTGAGTTTGACCGCAGCCGGATGCCTTGCGAGGCCATACCGCAATTCACCTTCAACAATTGCCGATATGCAACAGGTGTCCATCGAGCGGATGTTGAGCGCAGCCTTTACCTTTAAATTACCGCGCACCAGGTAGCTGATCATATTGGTGTCGAGCATGCATAGTTTCATTCTTCCCATCCCTCAAACGGGTCGCGGTCATGCGTGCCTTGGTCGCGCCCCTCGGGCGTCAGAAAGTCGTCTGGAATGTCTCCCGGCTGAAGCGTATCAATCGCCGCAAAGAGACCGTCCCAGGAACGGGGCCTCGCTGAAAGAATCACGTCGCCGGTCTTCGCGTCCTGGCGAATGAAAACTTCCTTCGCGTCGAACCGGTATTTCGCCGGCAGGCGCACTGCCTGGCTGCGGCCATTCATAAAAATTTTCGCGGTCTCGCTCATGGCTGCGTCCTTTTCGATATATACCATGATATATATCAAAGACGCGGACAATTCAACTGCCGGGTTTAAAGCACCTTGTTGCGCGCCAATTCAAGAACTCCTATTGCACCGCAGCAAATCCCCGGAGCCACCGATGAAACTCCCGCGCAAATTCTACGAGCCGCTCGCCGCCGGCGCGCCGCAGCCTTACCGCGAACTGCCTGTCAGGCTGGAGCGGATGATCCACTTTGTGCCTCCCCATAACGACAAGGTGCGCGCCAAGGTCGGCGAGTTGATCGGCCAGGTTGATGTAGTGCTCGGCAACCTTGAGGATGCAGTGCCGCTGGAGATGAAGGAGGCGGCGCGGGACGGGTTTGTCGCCATGGCGCAGGCGCATGAGTTTGGCGCGACCGGCCTGTGGGTGCGGGTCAACGCGCTGAACTCGCCGTGGATTTTGAATGATGTGATCGAGATTGTCAGCGCGGTGGGGGCCAAGCTTGATGTCATCATGCTGCCCAAGGTCGAGGGTGCCTGGGACATTCACTATCTCGATCAGCTGCTGGCGCAGCTGGAGGCGCGCTACCGGGTGGCAAAACCGATTCTCATCCATGCCATTCTGGAGACGGCGGAGGGCGTCAACAATGTGACGGAGATTGCCAGCGCCTCGCCCCGCATGCATGGCATGAGCCTTGGCCCGGCTGACCTTGCGGCCTCGCGGGCGATGAAAACCACGCGGGTCGGCGGCGGCCACCCCGAGTACAAAGTGCTGGCCGATGGCGCGGCGGGCGCGGCCCGGCCCGCCTTTCAGCAAGACCTCTGGCACTACACGGTGGCGCGCATGGTCGACGCCTGCGCCGCCAATGGCATCAAGGCCTTCTACGGCCCGTTTGGCGATTTTGCCGACCCTGAAGCCTGCGAGGCGCAGTTCCGCAACGCTTTTCTCATGGGCTGCGCCGGGGCCTGGACGCTGCACCCCAGCCAGATCGCCATTGCCCGCCGGGTGTTTTCGCCGGATGCGGCGGAGGTGCGTTTTGCGGCGCGCATTCTGGCGGCGATGCCGGACGGCTCGGGCGCGGTGATGCTCGACGGCAAAATGCAGGATGATGCGACCTGGAAACAGGCAAAGGTTATCGTTGACCTCGCGCGCGCGGTGGCGGCGCGCGAGCCGGGCATGCGCGAGGCGTATGGGCTGTGAGCGAAGGGTCGCGATGGATGTCTTTCAGGGTGGTTTGAATGTGCCCCGCCACCGGCGATTTCAGCTTGCAGGCAGCGGGTTGCGTGGCTTTGCTCGCAAGGACGGCCGGCGGGCGCGGCAACCCTGCTGCTGCATTTTTGCCTGCCCTGAAATCTCCACGAAAAGCGCACCACCCCTCCCCCTTCCAGTGCCGCCCTGCATCGGGGCCCCACCTCGGCGCTCATCCCGGCGCAACATGTGATGCATGACTCACGTTAATCAAAACCTCCCGGCGGTTTTGCCGGTTTGGCCGATCCCAAACATTCCCCTTGACGCGGCGGGCGGCGTGTTATGCAGTGATACACTGGGGGAGCCAAGGGAGAGAGCTACCAATGACACGATTGTACACACACGCCTTGGGCTTTGTCGCCGCGCTGGCCCTGCTGGCCGCCGCGCCGGCGCTTGCCTTGGACAAAATCGGAAATTGCGAACTCTATGGAAAGAAAGGTGAAATTCCTTTCACCCCCGCCAGGGCCGGGCAGATTACGGTGGAAGTCAACCTGCCGGCCCCGGCCTGGTGGAACGGCGACGCGCCGGAGCTGGTCAAGGACGGTTTTGAATATTGCATGGCCGCCAACATCGCCCACCGCGCCGGCCTCGACAAGGTGGAGGTCGTCAATGTCGCCTGGGACGCGCTCGTTGCCGGCCAGACCAAGGATTATGATCTGGCCCTGTCGCAGGCCTCCATCACCGAGGAGCGCAAGAAAGTTGTCGACTTTTCAGTGCCTTACTTCAAGTCGGACATTGGTGTTCTGGCCAAGAAGGGCGCGAAGGTTGACGCCGCCAGCATGAAAACCCTGCAGATCGGCGTGCAGGAAGGCACCACCGGCGCAACCTTTGCCATCGACACGCTGAAGCCGGCCAAAGCCCCGAAGGTTTTCCCTGACACGCCAACGATGTTCACCGCGCTGCAGGCCGGGCAGGTTGACGTGGCCATGACCGACACCGCAATCGTGCTGGGCCAGGCCAATGAATCCAAGGGAAAACAACTGGTTGTCGGGCAATATTCAACCGGCGAAGTCTACGGCGCGATCTACCCGAAGGGCTCGGCCAATGCCGCAACCATCGATAAAATCATCCTGGCGCTGGAAAAGGACGGCACGCTGAAAAAGCTCGACCTCAAATATCTGGCCACAGCCTGGGGCAAAGACCCTACCGCAATCCCTTATTTCAAGCCCTGAGCCTTGTCTGAGCCGCCAAAACCCGCCGCAAGCCCGGATGTCGCTCCGGGCTTGCTGACGCCCGCGCCGCTTGCAGCGCTGCGCACCTCGCGCGTCTGGGCGCCTGCGCCGCCCGCCTCCACCCTGCGCTGGGCCCTTGCGGCCTTTGCCACCGCGCTCGTCTGCATCGCCGCCGCCTGGTGGACCAGCAGCGCCGTGCGCGACGCCTTTGCCGCCAAGGAAATTGTCTCGGCCTGGTTTGACCTCGCGGTTCCGGCCCTGTCGCTGCTTGCCTGCCTGCTGCTGTTGCCCGCCGCCCGCAGCTGGCGCGCCACGCAGGCCGCCGCCGCCACAGTCGGGCAGGACGTTTCGGCTGCCCGCGCGCTCTGCGCCGAGGCAAAACTGCACGCCTGGCTCACTTTTGGCTATGCCACCGCCCTGCTGCTGGTGCTCGCCTTCGCGCTTTTCATCGTCGCCAATGAGGTGGCGGTCGGTTCCACCTTCTTCTACCTGCCGCTGATTGCCGAGACTTTCTGGCTGGTGGCGGGCGCTTTCTGGCTCAATGTCAAGATTTTCTGCGCCGCGCAGGTGCTCGTGCTGGTCTGGGGCCTTGTCATCGCGCTTGCCCGCCTTGCGCCGGGCGCACCGGGGCGGCCGTTGCGTTTTCTGGCCATTGTCTATGTCGACCTGTTCCGCGGCCTGCCGGTCATCATCTGCATTTATATGGTGGGTCTTGGCCTGCCGCTGACGGAATTGCCGGTGTTCAACTATATTTCATCGACCTGGCTGGCGATTTTCGCTCTCACCCTGACCTATGGCGCTTATGTTTCCGAGGTCTACCGCTCCGGCATCGAGAGCGTGCACTGGAGCCAGATGGCGGCGGCCCGCTCGCTCGGCCTCAGTTACCCGCAGACCATGCGCCATGTCATCGTGCCGCAGGCCATCCGCCGCGTCATACCGCCTTTGCTCAATGATTTCATCAGCTTGCAGAAGGACACGGCGCTCGTCAATGTGATCGGCTCGATTGACGCGTTCAATCAGGCCAAAATGATTTCGAGCAATCATTTCAACCTGTCCGCAGTGACGACAGTGGCCTTCCTGTTCGTGCTGATCACGATTCCGCAGGCCCGTATGGTGGACCGGCTGGTGGAGGCGGACCAGCGGCGCATGCGCGGCGGCTGAGCGGCGGCCTGCGCACCCGGGGTTCAGTCAAACCGTTCCGACCGGTAGGGCGCGGGGTCGGTAAACGGTGTTTGCCCGGTCAGCATTTCCGCCAGCAGGCGCCCGGTCACCGGCCCCAGTGTCAACCCATGATGATGGTGGCCAAAATTGAACCAGAGGCCCTTGTGCCGCCCGGCCTGCCCGATCACTGGCAGCATGTCCGGCAGGCAGGGCCTGCACCCCATCCACGGCGCGGGGTCGCGCCGCCCGGCCAGCGGAAACAGCCGCCGCGCCATCGGCTCACATTGGTCGAGCTGCACCGGGGTAGGCGGCGCATCCCGCCGCGCAAATTCCGCGCCGGTTGTCAGGCGGATGCCGCGCGCCATGGGCGCAAGGCAGTAGCCAGCGTCCGAGTCGAGCACCGTGCGCGTCAGCGTGGCGGTGCCCTGCGCGGCGTAATGCATGTGGTAGCCGCGTTTGATGCCGAGCGGGAGATGATAGCCGAGCGGTGCCAGGATGTCGCTGGCCCAGGCGCCAAGCGCGACCACGACCTGGCGCGCCAGCAACGGGCCTTGTTGCGTCATCACCTGCCAGCCGCCTTGGCTCACTTCAAGGCTGCGGGCGTCGCCCTGCAGAAAAACGCCGCCCTGGGCCACAAAATGCGCCGCATAGGCCTGCACCAGCGCTTCGGGATCGGACACCAGGCCCGGATCTGTCAGGTGCACGCCGCCGCGCGCGCCGCGTACATGCGGCTCCAGCTTGGCCAGCGCATCGACATCCAGCACCTGCGCCCCAAGGCCAAGCTCGCGCGCCGAGCGGGCGTGGCGCAGGGCCTCGGCGCGCCTCGCCTCACTGCGGAACACCTGAATCCATCCCGCTTTGCGCAACAGGTGCGCGGTGCCGGAGGCCGCCATCAGCGCCTCATGCTCCACAAGGCAGCGCTCAATCAGCGGCAGCGCCGCGCGGGCAGTGTGTGCCGTGCCCTGCGGCGAGGAGGCGCGGAAATAGCGCCACAGCCAGGGCGCAACAAACGGCAGGGCCGACAGATGATAGCGCGCGTCGGACGAGCGGTTGAGCGCGTAGCGCAGCACCGTGCCGAAATTGCGCGGAAACATGTAGGGATCGACCGAGGCGCGCTCGATTATCCCGGTATTGCCGAAGCTGGTCTCCTGTGCCGCCGCGCTGTGCCGGTCAACCAGTGCAACGCCAAGCCCGCGCTGCTGCAGGTGCAGCGCGGTCGCGACACCCACAATGCCTGCACCGAGCACGGCAACGTCTGTTTTCAATAAGGGCATGTGAAACGTCTTCCTTGCGGCCGCTATTGCAGTGTTTGCACGCAATCAGCCGTGTGAGGCAAGCGGGCGTTGCGCAAAATAGCGCGTTCGCAGGGCACTGCGGTGCATGAATGGCGGATGAATGAGGCGCTCAGCCCGCGTTCAGGACAGCGGCGCGATACCGGGTTTGTCATGATAACTTCAACGGTCGGCATCTGCTGCCCGCCAACCCGGAGGAACGGCTATGGCTGCACTTTCAGCACTTCGCAAAACCTGCCTCGCACTTGCCCTCGCTGCAACAGCGGGCATTGCTCTGGCAGCAACATCGAGTGGCGCGTCCGCCCAATGGGGCCATGGCGGCGGCTGGCACCACGGCGGCGGCTGGCATCACGGCGGCGGCTGGCACCACGGGGGCGGCTGGCATCACGGTGGCGGGTGGGGCTTTGGCGGCGGCTGGCACGGCGGCCCGCGCTTTCCGGGCCACCCTGTTTACGCGCCGCCGCGCTGTCACCTCAGCTCCCGCTGGGTTCCCGGCCCATATGGCTGGCAGCGCGTCGTGCGCCGGGTCTGCCCAAGCTACGTTTACTGATCAGCTGAAGCAAAATTCAGGCTGCCTGTCCATTCATTGGACGGGCTGCCTGTCTGTGGGCGCCGACCTGTGCGGATTGACGGCAGGCCAGACATTCAGGGATAAGGCAGGTGTCAGCCACTCCGGGGTCCCATGCCGCGCGCTCTTGATCACCTTGTCCTTGCCAGCCACAGCCTTGCGGCGCAGGCTGATCTGTACCGCCGCCTTGGGTTTAACGTCGGAGCGCGCAACCAGCATCCGTGGGGCACGCAAAACCACATCGTGCAGTTGCAAGGCGGTTTTCTGGAACTGATTGGCCTCGGCGAAGGGTTTGTTGCGCCGGGGCAGAGCGATCCCGCCGCGCCTTTTGCGAACTTTCTGGCCAGCTATCTGGCAACGCAGGAAGGATTTGCCATGCTGGCGCTGCGCGCGGCGGACGCGGACGCTGATGCGGCCGCCTTTGCCGCCGTCAGCATTGGCACTGGCGCACTCTTCCATTTTGAGCGGCGCGGCAAGCGGGCGGACGGGCAAGACGCACGTGTCGCATTCTCGCTTGCCTTTGCCGCGTCAAAACTCATCGCGGACGCAGGCTTTTTTACCTGCCAGCAGCATCATCCGGAAAATTTCTGGAACACATCCGCGCAGGTGCATCCCAACACGGCGCAGCGCATTACCAGCGTTGTGATGGTGGCGGAAAATCCGTCCGCCCATGCCGAATTCCTGTCGCATTTGACCGGCGAGCGGGAGATGCTGGCGACCTCCATGGGTATCGAGATCGATACGGGCGGCGGGCGGATCGAGGTGCTGACGCCATTGGCTTACGCGTTTCGTTTTGGCTTGACCGCAGGCACGGACGAGCCGCATCTTGCGGCTTTTCGCGTGGCAGTGGCGGACCTGCAGGCGGCGGGCACCTGCCTCACTGCGGCGCAGATTCCGCATGGTCGCAAAGCTGGTCTCGCGATTGTGCCACCGCAAGCGGCGCATGGCGTGGCGATTGTTTTTGATCAGGTGGCAGCCTAGACTTTGTCACTGGTATTCACTTCCCCCAAGGCGGTTTGCAGCAGACGGAGCGTTGCATGATCCTCAATTCGCTGCAGGGCCTGCCGGCATTTCTGGCCTATTTCATTGGTGCGATTATCCTGTGCGCGGCCTATCTTGCCGCCTACACGAAAGTGACCGCGCATGATGAATTCGCGCTGATTGCCAAGGGCAACGCTTCGGCGGCAGTGGCGCTGGGCATGAGCCTGCTGGGGTTTGCGCTGCCGCTGGCCAGCGCCATTTTCCACGCGGGCAGCATCCTCGACTGCCTGATCTGGGGGTTGATCGCCCTTGCAACGCAGCTGGGGGCTTATTATCTCGCAGGTACGCTTCAGGATAAATTAAGCGCGCGCGTCGAGAATAATGAACTGGCGGCGGCGCTGTGGCTGGGTTTCGTATCTATATCGGCAGGCGTGCTGAATGCGGCGAGCATGTCGTATTAGGGTGCCGTGCCTCACCGGGAGACAATGAAACATGAAACGCTCGGCAGTCGTCACGCTCCTCGCTCTGGGCGCTGGGGGTGTTTTTCTGTACAGCCTTGCGGACGAAAAGCGTTCTGACAGCCCGCCAGAGGGTGGCAAGGCCTATACGTCGCTTGAGCAATGCGAGACCGGCGGCGATATTTCCAAAGAGGACTGCGGCAAAAGCTGGAATGACGCGCTCGACACGCATGAAAAAACCGCGCCGAAATATACCTCGATTGCCGACTGCGAGAAAGAATATGGCGAGGGCAAATGCACCACGCCCCGCAGCGGCGCGTCCGGCTCGTATTTTCCCACCATGGCCGCCATTATGATTGGCAGCATGTGGCTCAACCGCGGCTACAGTGCCGCCCCGCTGACCCGGCGGCCGGGCGATCCGTCGGGCCAATACGGCTTCAGCGGCGGGCGCTACGCTGGCGCGCCCGCTGGCGGCGGCTGGGGCGGCAGCGCGCGCAGCACCGGCGGCGGCTGGTGGTCGCGGCAGTCGGCTGGCGGCGGAGCGTCCCCCGGCGCAGGCGCAGGCGTCTCCACCACCTCGCGCGGCGGCTTTGGCTCCAGTGGCGGCGGCTTTTCGGCTGGCGGCTGACATGCGCCGCATCGCCGTTCAGCCCCGCGCCAATTTCGCCGCCCGCGCGGCGGAGCTTGGGTTTTCCTACCACTCCACCAATGGCCAGCCCTATTGGGACGAAAGCGCCTATTACGCCTTTTCCATGCGCGAGATTGAGGAGGGGTTTGAGGCTCCGTCCAACAAGCTCGCCGCACTGGCGCTGGAGCTGGTGGACCGCGTGGTCCGCGACTCCCGCCTGATGCAGCGGCTGAAAATTCCAGCCCATGCCTGGGACATTATTGCCGACAGCTGGAAGCGCCACGACCCGTCGCTTTATGGCCGCTTCGACTTTGCCTTTGACGGGCAGGGACCGGCCAAGCTGCTCGAATATAATGCCGACACGCCCACCGCCCTCTATGAGGCGGCGGTGTTTCAGTGGGTCTGGCTGGAGGATGCGCTGGCGCAGAATCTTCTGCCCAAAGGCGCTGACCAGTTCAATTCGCTGCATGAGGCGCTGGTGGCGCGGCTGGGTGCCATCGGCCCGCTGGTGTCGGCAACGCCGGTGCCCTTCCATATGGCTGGCATGAATGATGTTGAAGAGGACCGCGGCTTTCTCGACTATCTTGCCGACTGCGCGCTGCAGGCTGGCTATGAGGTCAAGCGCTTGGGTATGGGCAATATCGGCGACCGGCGGAGCGGGCCGTTTGTCGATCTTGAGAATCAGCCGATCAGCCTGCTGTTCAAGCTTTATCCATGGGAATGGATGTTTGCTGACGAATTCTCAAAGTCGCCGTCCATGAAAGTGACGCGCTTTGTTGAGCCGCCGTGGAAGGCCATACTGTCCAACAAGGGAATGCTGGCGCTGCTGTGGGAGATGGAACCAAAACACCCCAACCTGCTGCCTGCGTTTTTTGAGGACGACCCCGCCGCCGCCTCGCTGGCGCAAGGCTATGCCCGCAAGCCGCTCTACTCGCGCGAGGGCGCGAATGTGTCGCTGGTGCGGGCGGGGGCTGTGGTGGACGCTGGCGACGGGCCCTATGGCCGGGAAGGCTATATCCGGCAGGCCCTTGCCATGCCGCCAGACATGGACGGCAATTTCCCGGTGATGGGCAGCTGGATCATCGGCGATCAGGCCTGCGGGCTTGGTATCCGGGAAGACAAGTCGCCGATCACCAAAAACACCTCGCGCTTTGTGCCGCACGCGATTCTGGGTTAAGGGGCGGCGCGCTCACCCTCTCACTTTGGAAGAGGGTGGTATCCGGCTTCGCTTGCATCCCAGGGACCCCCTTGCACCCCAATCCCATCGTCACCATCGGGCGCGGCCCCGCCGCCGTGCGCTTCGGCAACGCTTTGCCGCTCGCCCTCATCGCCGGTCCCTGCGCGCTGGAAAGCCGCGCCCATGCGCTGGAGATGGCCGCCGCGCTGAAGGAGATTGCTGTTAAAGCGGGCATCGGCCTCGTTTACAAATCCTCGTTCGACAAGGCCAACCGCACATCAGCTGAAGGGCGGCGCGGCCTTGGGCTGAAAGAGGCGCTGCCGGTGTTTGCCGAAATCCGCGAAACTTTCGGCCTGCCCGTCGTCACTGACATTCACGAAATCGGCCAGTGCGGGCCTGTGGCGGAAGTCGTGGATCTCTTGCAGATACCGGCTTTCCTCTGCCGCCAGACCGATTTGCTTATTGCCGCTGCCCGCACGGGCCGCCCGGTCAACGTCAAGAAGGGTCAGTTCCTCGCGCCATGGGACATGAAGAACGTCGTCGCCAAACTCACCGGCGCGGGCAACCCTGATGTGCTGGTGACCGAGCGCGGCGCGAGCTTTGGCTATAACACGCTGGTCTCTGACATGCGTTCGCTGCCGATCATGGCGGCGATGGGCGCGCCAGTGATTTTTGACGCGACCCATTCGGTGCAGCAGCCGGGCGGGCAGGGCGCGTCGTCCGGCGGGCAGCGCGAATTCGTGCCGGTGCTGGCCCGCGCCGCCGTGGCGGTGGGCGTGGCGGGTGTGTTTATCGAGACGCACAACGATCCCGACAAGGCGTTTTCGGACGGGCCGAACCAGGTGCCGCTGCGCGAGATGGCGGCGCTGATCGCGCGTCTGCAGGCGTTTGACGCGGTGGCGAAGGCGGCGGCGTGAACCTGAGCCGATGTCATGTCGTTTTCATATGCCCGCGCTAAGACAGGGCGATGGTCGATCTTCTTTTCAGCTACGCCGATCCCGCAACACCGCGCGTCAAGCGCCAGCTGATCCATATGGTGGAGCGCGTGTCAGGCCAGCCGAGACTGAAACAGCTCTATCTTGAGAACCAGCGCAATCCGCGCCCCGCCGAAAGTTTCTGGGCCGCCGCCATCCGTCATCTGGCGCTGGATGTGCGCTACGACCCGATGGCGCTGGCAAATATCCCCAGATCCGGCCCTCTGGTGGTGGTCGCCAACCATCCATTTGGCGTACTCGACGGCCTGACGATTTCCTGGCTGATCGAGCAGGCCCGCAAGGATTTTCTGGTGCTAACCAACGCTGTATTGCTGCGTGTGCCGGAAACCCGTGGCTACCTGCTGCCGGTGGATTTTACCGGCACGCCGGAGGCGCTGGAGACAAATTTGAAATCCCGCGCGGCGGCGCGCGCGCATCTCGACAAGGGCGGCGCGGTGGTGGTGTTTCCGGCTGGCGGCGTGTCAACCGCACCCGACCGGCTGGGACGCAAGCCAGCCACCGACGCGCCCTGGCAGCCGTTTACCGCGCAGCTGATCCAGCGCTCGAAGGCTACTGTCGTGCCGCTGTTTTTCGGCGGCCAGAACAGCCGCCTGTTCCAGGTTGCCAGCCACATCAGCGCCACCCTGCGCCTGTCGCTGATTTTTCACGAGGTGAGAAAGCGCATCGGCACGATGCTGCCGGTGGCTGTTGGAGCGCCGATCCCATATGGCGAAATTGCGCATTTGACAGACAGGCAAGCGCTGGTGGACGAATTGCGGGCGCGGACCTACGGGCTGAAGGACAAGCTGCTGGAGCCTGAGCGCAGCAATTGATGCCGCGACAGGCCGGTATCAAAAAATCGCGCTGATCCCGGCAAAAAACACAAACAGCGGCAGGGCGGGAATAGAGTATTGTGGCAGCACCAGCGCCAGCAAGGCCCAGTGAAACGGTGCAACTTCTCTCATGTTTTCCCCTATCCCCGTCCGCGATAGGACGGCACGCCTTGTTCCGGCAGCCAGACGCCCTTCGGCAGAGTCCCGCTCTGCCAGAACACGTCAATCGGAATGCCGCCGCGCGGATACCAGTAGCCGCCGATGCGCAGGAATTTGGGTTTTAACAACGCCACAATATCCTTGCCGATCCGCACCGTGCAATCTTCATGAAACGCGCCGTGGCTGCGGAAGCCGAACAGGTAGAGTTTCAGGGATTTTGACTCGACCAGCCAGTCGCCCGGCACATAGTCAATCATCAGATGCGCGAAATCCGGCTGGCCGGTCACCGGGCAGAGCGAGGTGAATTCCGGTGCGGTGAAACGGGTGACATAATTTTCCCCGGCCTGCGGATTGGGCACGCGCTCCAGCACGCTGGCCTGCGGCGACTGGGGAATGGCAATGCTCCTGCCAAGGCTTTTGAGCACGGTTTTGGTTGGAGGTTTTGCCACGCGCGATCCTTTGAGAAGCCTGCGGCCACGGCTTAACCGAACACCAGCAGCCCTGCCAGCCCCGCCACGCCGACAATGATGCGCCACCAGGCAAACAATCCAAAGCCGTAGCGCGACACGTAGTCGAGCAGCACCTTCACCACCACGACCCCCGACAGCAGCGCGGCCAGAAAGCCGACGCCGATCAGCGTGCCGCTGGATACGGACAGGTCCTTGTAGCTTTTCAGCAGCTCATAGGCGAAGGCACCCGCCATGGTGGGCATGGCGAGGAAAAAGGAGAACTCCGCCGCCGCCCGCTTGCTCGCGCCCAGCAGCATCGCCCCCACGATGGTCGCGCCCGAGCGCGACACGCCGGGAATCATCGCGATGCACTGCACAACGCCAATCATCGCATACATCGGCAGCGGAAATTTCGTCGCGTCATCGCGCGTGGCTTTCAGGGGCAGGGCGTCGATGATCATCAGCACAAGGCCACCCGTGATGAGGGCGAAACACACGACCCAGGGGTTGAACAGCACGTCCTTGATAAAACTGCGCGCCAGCACGCCAATGATGGCGGCGGGGATGAAGGCGACCACCACGCCAAGCACAAAGTTGCGCGCCTCCGCGCTGGTGGGCAGCGCCGCCGCGATTGTCCACAACCGCCCGAAATACACCGCCAGCAGGGCGAGAATCGCGCCAAACTGGATCAGGATGGCGAAAGTCTTGTCCGCCTCGCTGTTCATGCCGAAGAAATGCTCCAGCAGCAGCAGATGCCCGGTCGATGACACCGGCAGATATTCCGTCGCCCCCTCCACAAGGCCAAGGATGGCGGCTTTGATAATGTCGATCACGGACTGTTCCCTGCTGATTCGCGCGCTACACTTTTCCCATAGCGCGGATCACTACGCCAAATCTCGTTTTTGACGGTTTTTTGTCCGGCC
>JANLPP010000512.1:0-2085 GCA_031367295.1 Hyphomicrobiales bacterium
CATCATCCGCAGCTTCCTCTCGACCGCCAGAAAACAAGGCTGGACCCTGATCCAGGCCCTCATGACCGACCCGTCAGCTCTGGCAAAATCCTTGCGAACTGCGTAAATACCCAACCTGGGCAGTTACCTTTAGCGCGGAAATTGTCCGCGCACGCTGCCGTTGCCGCCGCCGCGCTAAACGCAAGCACCCCTGCGGCAGCGTCAGGTCTTGAGAGGGCGATTCAATTCCGTGCGCCAGCCTGCTGGATCAGGCGTCGATTGCGGGCCGACGCAATAGATTTCCCACAAATTGTCGGCCGGTTTGTGCCCGTCTGCTTTTATCCACGTGTCGAACTCGCCCCAATCAGCTGGCAGGCCTTCGTAGGGACCGCTGTACACCGTGCGCGCCACCCTTGCCCCCGGCAGCTCGCCCGGCCTGACCCGCCCGGTTGCTTGCACCGGTGCCGAGACCTGCACGCCCAATTCAAAATCGAAAATATCCGGGCGCATTTTCAGATGATGCGCGAAGACTGCGCTGGCGGGTGGCACCCCCTGTGCGGCGAGAACCGCCATCAACTCGCCAACGGCGGGACCGAACACTTTCATCATCTCATTGCGCGCAATTGTGAGATGGATAATGGCCGCCGCCTGGGCGGTAGTTTGGACAATCTGGGGTGTGGCAAGCATCGTGGTTCTCCGTTGTCGGGTGTGGTTATGGATTTAAGGCACAGGCCATGAACTCAAGCCGGACGCAGCTTGCCAGCTTGCCCAAATCGATGCTGGTCGCGGACATTGCGGGGCCAGAATCTGCGCATTGGCTGAAAATCGCGCATAGCCAATCAGCATATCTATCGCTCCTGCCCGAGGCCACGCTCCTTCGCAGGCCGACGCAACAGCTGCTCCACAGCTTCGCGGGCGCGCTCGTGCTGATCCTTGAGCGCTTTGCGCTTGCTGGCCATGCGCCCAGCGTCTTCAGCACGCCAATAAACTTCATCCGCCGAATTGATCCGGCCAGCGCTCTCCATCCCTTCCAGAAAATCACGTGTCGTGATCGGGATCATCCGGTCGGTGAGTTCGGTTTCAATCACCAGAACACGCCGGAGCACGCGGTCATCCTCCGTGACAAGGAGCGCCCGCTGGTTGGGCTGCAAATGAATCCCGTCATGAATCGCTTCAATCGCGGCGCGCTCGCCCAGGTCTTTCTCGCGACGGCTCCGGTTCAAGGCGCGGCTTTCGATGTAATTGAAAAACACCTCGGTGCTGATCGTGCGGACCTGCTCGGAATTTTTCTGCGCCCAAGACAAAATTTCCGCAGCCCCAAGGGCGGCGCTGTCACGGGTGGCTTCGTAAAGCACCGCGTCGGGGATGTAGACCGCCACGCTCGGATAGAGCAGATAGTCAAGGCAGTCGGCAGCCGCAAGCGTGGAGCGGCCCTGTGTCCATGACAATCAGCTTGGCAGAAAGCTCATCCGGCACGGGGCGCTGCTCGTTCTGCAAGCTGCCGGATCAAGCGCACCCCCTGCGATTGCGGATCGCTCGGCACACGCGGCAATGGCAAGCCATGTTCGTGAAGCAGGCCAAGCAGAACCCCAAAACGCACGGTCTGGCCGGTGCGCTCTTCAATTTCGCGCCGCGTGATCTCGCTGCGGCTGTAGGATTCCAGCAAGGCTTTGTCGATGGTCATTCCCGTTCCTTCGTTATCAAGCTTATCCTATGATAGCACTTTTGAGAATCGAGAATAAGTTTCGAAACGAAATTTCATGCCGATTTGCGAGATTGCGCCCGTCGCGCCGCAGTTCAGTTAAAAACCTGCATTTTTGAGACTGATGGCATAGTTTATGGGATAGGGAAATTCACTGAGTCGAAGAGTCGAATACCCGAACGACATATTTTGTGCTTCCAGCCGTGCAAGCACCGTGGTTCTCCATTGCCGGATGTGGATGTGGACCAAAACACCCTGCCTCTTGCGCCTGCCCTACCGTTCCACATCCTGATTTGGCCGCTTCACGAGTGCTTTGATGGCAATCTGCGTGGTCTCGTCATGGGAACTCATCTTTTCGGCGCGGGAAAAGAACCGGCCTGCTTTCGCGGCAAGCTCAAAAACCT
>JANLPP010000015.1:0-5112 GCA_031367295.1 Hyphomicrobiales bacterium
CGATGGCCAAAGGCCTTGAGGTCATCAACGCCAAACCAGCGGTGGCTGCGCAGAGTGTGGGGGGCGCGGGGCATGGGGACTTCAATCCACATTGAAACCGAGTGACGATCTCATCTATTTCGTTGCGGGAACAGCGGAAGCAGGCACAGCCGAAACATCAACCAGCATCCATAAATAGAATCCGCACCGTAAGGATCGCCATCGTCTAATAATCCATGCGCGAGGGCATGGCGCAAATGAGGGCCTGGTTGGCTCAAAAACAAACGTTCGATGTCAGCGGCAATTTCCTCCGTCAGAATGCACTCCAACTCTGTTCGCATTTGCCCGAACAATGAGGAAATTGTTCGATCTTGTTGTGTCTGTGTCGCATCGTCGAATGTTGTCACGTCGTGGCCGCTAGCCTTGAGGATATGCCTAAGTGAATTCTCAAGCAGTGGCGTCAAAATGTAAACCGCACCGACAAAATCACCTTGAAAAAAGCGGAGGAAGCCTCGCGAAAAAGTCGCGACGAGGTCAGTTGGCACGAAGGGACTATGCTGTAGCAAGGAAATAAGCATGTCATCTGAGAGGTAGTGTTGATCAACAATCATATGTCGAGCCGGTTCGATTGTTCCAAATGCAGCCACCTTCCTTCGGAATGTCTCGCCTTGTGCGATCTGATGGACAATGGCGGAATTATCACCGCCATCGCTCATCCCGCCTCCTGGATTGCGGTGGATGACCTTCCCTTCCCGGTCCAGGTGGGAGCTTGCAAAAATTGAAGAAAGCGGATGCTCGCGGATTAACTCGACAGCTTCACTCGCCAGTTTCTTCAGGTCTGGCGATCTCTCCAAATCAGCGAACCTGAACAGCATATCTATCGGGTCCGCCTGACCAATTGTCGTTTGCGTCCACTCCACCAATTTACGAAGATCAAATTCATGGGAAAAAACGGACATCTCCTCGGGTACGCGAGCTTGTATGTCGATCAATTGGTGCTGAAGCGCGGCACGTCGTTCCTTCTTGCCGGGGATGCCGTGCAGTTGAGCAATTGCGGAACTCAGAAAGTGCGCAGCAAGCATCGCAGATCCCTGCTTCGCTTGAGACTCCACTACCAACTGCTCTGCCGCTTCCGCGAGACAGCGCTGTTTGTCGTCTTCGCGCTTTCCGAGATGAAATGCTCGGGCCGCAAGCCGCCAGAGTTCGACAACGACGTGTGAATTCACGTCATTTGGCAACTTCACAAGCACTCCATTAAGGGCTTCGGCGACTTCAGCCGGATCGGAGACTGAGTAATCAAGATCGAGATCACAGAACCAGTTAATTGGGACTAGCGCACGTATATCGAGCGCTTGCTGTCTCAGGCGTTTAACGAGTTCTCGAACGGAAACCGTTTCGGGCTTTTCCCAGCCAACGCCGCGTCCGATCTGCAATGCCCTTCGAAGATAGTCGCGGGCGTTGGGCGTTAGGGCACCACTATGTGCGGTGTGGGGATACTTGAGTTCATTCCTGTCGGACTTTTCAACTATTTCGGCATAGGCGGAGATTGCCGCGAGCGCCAAATGTCCCCGATTTCTTTCGAGAAGCCAACAGACGTCAGAAAGCCGCGAGCGGAGCACCGGGTTCGTGGCGCGAACTGCCAGATCAGCAAGCACTTCAACGTGTGTACGAAAATCTGAAGTGATGGCCGTCCTTCTGCCATCTGCGAGCGACATCATTGCCCCGAATGGCTCATTGCGTTCATGGGGCTTGAAGTGCATCCCAGTGACAGCGGCAAGCATCGTCATCACGCGACTTGAAGCCGCTTCTAGCGGTTTAGCCGAAGCATTATTTTGCTGAGAGGCTGCGCGATATAGTTCGCTTACCTCGTGATAATCGGCTGTGACTGTTCCAGAAAGCGGAGCTTCAAAATCCAGCCCATTCACATCTTCTATCTTGGCGTGAAGCCATGCTGGCACTTCAATGGCATGTTTGCCAGGCAGAGCAGCGTCGGAGGATTCAGCAATAGCATTCATGGAACTGATCTGCCTCGGATTTCCAGTTAAACTCTGCTATACTCGAATGCAGTTCCAGCTCCGCCTCGACGCACACCGCCAGCGCACCTTTCATCAGGCGGAAAAACTGAATCTTATAGCCAGCCGGTCAAACACCGCCTCCGCCGGCACAACGTCGCCGCGCTGGGCTTGCGCAATTCCATCGTCCAGTTTCAGGCGCTCATCGTTTGTCAGGCGGCCAAAACGCGGTTCATGCAGCGTGGCAGCGCTCAGACTCTCCACAACCTCACGCTGCTCGTCCGTGAAAAAGATCAAGGATTTGCGCTTGTTTCCCAGTCATGAAACCAAATTAGCACAGTTGCGTTTGGCGAGCGAGATGGATTTTACGAGCTGCCAGCCCCCGCCCCGGAACTATCGGCTTGTTCCCGTTGCAGCCTTTGCTACAGCTTGTGTTTGCTGTCTGCCGGAAAGCTGATTCCCTGTGCCCGCTCCGCCCCGCCGCCTTGTGACGCCAGAAAAACGCGGCGATGATCCCGACGCCTCGCTGCGCCCGCTCATTCTTGCCGATTTCGTCGGCCAGGAGGCGGTGCGCAAAAATCTCAAAGTGTTTATTGAGGCGGCCAAGTCACGCCAGGACGCGCTCGACCATGTGCTGTTTGTCGGCCCGCCGGGCCTCGGCAAGACCACGCTGGCGCAGATTGTGGCGCGCGAGCTCGGCGTCAATTTCCGCTCCACGTCAGGGCCGGTCATCGCCAAGGCGGGCGATCTGGCGGCGCAGTTGACCAATCTTGAAGACCGCGACGTTCTCTTCATCGACGAGATTCACCGGCTCAACCCGGCGGTCGAGGAAATTCTCTATCCGGCGATGGAGGATTTCCAGCTTGACCTCATCATCGGTGAGGGGCCGGCGGCGCGTTCGGTCAAGATTGACCTTGCCCGCTTTACGCTGGTGGGCGCGACGACACGCGCGGGCCTGCTGACGACGCCGCTGCGCGACCGGTTCGGCATTCCGGTGCGGCTGAATTTTTATACGGTGGAGGAGCTGGAGATCATCGTGGCGCGCGGCGCGCGGGTGCTGGGCGTGCCGATGACGCCTGACGGCGCCAACGAGATTGCCCGCCGGGCGCGCGGCACCCCGCGCATTGCCGGGCGTCTGCTGCGCCGGGTGCGGGATTTTGCCATTGTCGATGGTGACGCCAGCATTACGCGGGCCGTCGCCGACCGGGCGCTGAAACTGCTGGATGTTGACAGCATCGGCCTCGACATCATGGACCGACGCTATCTCGACATGGTGGCGGTCAATTTCGGGGGCGGGCCGGTGGGCATAGAAACCATCGCCGCCGCGCTGTCCGAGCCGCGTGACGCCATTGAAGATATTATCGAACCGTATCTATTGCAGCAGGGCTTTTTGCAGCGCACGCCCCGCGGGCGGGTGCTGACGCCGCATGCCTTCCGCCATCTGGGGCTGGCCGAGCCTGCACGTCCGGCAACGCAGTTCGGGCTGTTTGGCGACGGGGAGTGAGGCGCGCTGGCAACGGACCGGCCACCGACGCGTGGCAGGCCCCGGTGCCGCGTCAGCCAACAATCGCCTCCGCCTCGATCTCCACCTCATAGTCACCAACCAGGCGGGATATTTCCAGCAGCGTGTTGGCGGGCCGGATATCACCGAAATAGCGGCCATGGATGCGCGACACCGGCTCCCACTGGTTTGCATCCTTGAGGTAGACGCGGGTGCGCACCACGTCGGCGAGTGACGCGCCGAGCGCCGAGAGGCTCGCCGCAATCTTGTCGAGGATGAACACGGTTTGCCCTGCCGGATCGCCACGGCAGACGACCCTGCCCGCGCTGTCGGTCGCAGTGGTGCCGCTGACGAGGATGCGGTCCTTGATGCGCACCGCGCGGCTGTAGCCACAAACCTGTTCCCAGACGCTGCCGGTGGACACGCGCCGCCGGTCCGGGCGGCCCTCCGCAGCTTCAGCCATGTAAACTTTTGGCAGCGCGGCAAGATGATGGCTGAGATCGCCCGAGGCGGTGAGGAAAGGCGGTTTGCGGTATTCGTCGCCGCAGTCGCCTTGCAGCGGCATCGCTGTTGCGAGGGCTTGCGCAATGACCGCCCGGTCCGCGTCATCAAGCGCGAAGGAAAAAATCTCCAGATTGGCAGCGCGGTGCTCACGCTCGCCCAGCCGCGCGCCGACGATCACGGCGGCGACCGCCGGATGGTCGAGAACCCAGCGCGTGGCGACATTGGAAATTGTTACGCCATGGCGGCGCGCAGTCCTGCCGAGCGCGGCGAGGATTGTTTGCAGCGCCTGCCAGCCGCCGATGGCGGTGACGAAGCGCTGATATTTCATCTTGCTCCAGTCGGAGATAGCGCCGCCCTGCGGCTCGCCCAGGCCCAGCCAGCGCTCCGACATCAGTCCGCCCGCCAGCGTGCCATAGGCCAGCAGCCTGATGCCATGCTCAAGGCAGAAAGCGCTCATCTCGCCCGCCGCGCGCCGGTCGAGCAGCGAGAAGCAGACCTGATTGGTTTTGATCTTGAGGCCCTGACCAACCAGCACACGCAGATGCGCCGTATCGAAATTGGTGACGCCAATGTGGCGGATGACGCCTTCGTCTTGCAGCGCCGCCAGCTCGCGCATCGCATCCAGATAGGCGGGATGCTCAAAGCTCCACCAGTGCAGTTGCAGCAGGTCGATGGTTGTCACGCCAAGCCGGGCCGCGCGCTCCGCCACTCCGGCGCGCACGGTCTTGCGCGTCATCGGCCCCGGTTCCGGGCACCATTTGGTGAAGACGGCGGGGCGGTTCGCGCCGCCATTCTCGCCCGCTGCGACGCGCGCCAGAAAGCGGCCGCTGATCACCTCGGCACTGCCATAATGGTCCGCCATGTCAAAACTGTCGAAGCCCGCGCGGGCATAGTCCAGCATGGCGGAGGACGCGGCCTGCGGGTCAAGCAGCGCGCCGCCGCGCTCCATGTCCGCGACCTGCCACAGGCCCGTCACGATCCGGCTGATCTCCAGATCTGGAGCCAGCCGGAAACGCTCGGGGGCGGACGGCTTTGCCATCATGCGCGCTCGCCCTATTTCGCAATCTTCGCCTTGATCGCGTTCACCTCGTCCGTGCTCATCTCGCTGACAGTGAC
>JANLPP010000051.1:0-3404 GCA_031367295.1 Hyphomicrobiales bacterium
GGTGATGCCGATGCCGGAGGTGATGAGATTGGTGTAGAGGCCGTGCTGAAAACAATGCGCGACAATCTCCACAAGATCGCGCCGCGAGGCAGGCTCGCCGCCCGACAGATGCACTTGCAGCACGCCCGCCGCCGCCGCTTCAGTGAAGACGCGTTTCCACACCTCCGTCGAAAGCTCGGACGACAGCTTGTCCATATCGACCGGGTTGGAGCAATAGGGGCAGCCGAGCGGGCAGCGGTGCGTCAGCTCCGCCAGCAGGCCGATGGGCGGCGGCAGTTGGGGCAGATTGACGGGCGCGTTCATATATCCACCATGCGTTTTGTTATCAGTGTGCCCAGCAGCTTGCGCACATCAATTTCGATGCGGTCGCGCGGCGCGGCATAGGCCTTGGCCAGATCATCGATGATCTGCGCATATGTGGCCTCGCCAGTGCAGCGCTGCAAGACGGCGAGCGCGATCGGGTCTGGCTTGATGACACGCTCGGGCGCGAGCAGCAGCCATTCGCCGCGCGCCTCGTCATGCTTTATCCGCACGCCGCGCGGCAGGCGGGGTTTGGCGTCGTCAGCGATGGTGAAAGCCGCGTCGCTCATTCTGCGGCCTGCGGCGGCTTGGCAACAGCCTGCGCTGCATCCGGCACCCAGACTCCCGGCGGGATAGCGCCCTCGACATAAGCGCCCCACAGCGCGTCAAGCTGCACCCACAGCACATCGCATTTGAACTTCAGCGCGTTGATGACCGCCTGCTGCTGCTCGACTGTGCGCGAGTTGGTGACCGCGTAATGCAGCGCGAAATCCGAGTCGCGCTTGGCCTGCGCCGGGCGCGCGGTAAAATAGCTCAGTGTGTCTTTCGAGACGAAATTATAATGCGCCAGCATGCCGGACACGCGCTCGCTGATGACATTGGGCGAGAACAGTTCCGTCAGCGAGGAGGCGATGGCCTCCAGCAGCGAGCGGTCGCGGCAGAAGTTGACGTAAGCCTCGACCGCAAAGCGGGTGGCGGGCAGAATGCCTTGCGTCGAGGTGACATAATCGCGGTCAAGGCCAAGGCTGTCGGTCAGTTTCAGCCATTTGTAGATGCCGCCGTCGGCGTCGTTCTTGCCGTCATGGTCGATGATGCGCTCGCGCCATTCGCGCCTGAGCGCGCTGTCCGTCATTTTGGCCATGACAGTGGCGTCCTTGACCGGGATCATTGACTGGTAAAAATAGCGGTTGAGCGCCCAGGCCCGCACCTCGTCCTTGCTGCATTGGCCGCCATGCAGGCGCTGGTGAAAGCGGTGCAGGTTGTGGTAGCGCGTCGCGCCAACCTGGCGCAGCGCCGCCTCAAGCTCCGCAGGCGTCATCAGTTTCGTCACAGTGCGATCTCCATGCCGTCATGGGCGACTTCCCAGCCAGCCCGTTCAACTTCAGCGCGTTGCGGCGATCCATCGATCAGCGCCGGGTTGCTGTTGTTGATATGCACAAAAATCTTGCGCGGAATTTGCGCCTGCGCAAATGCCGCCACCGATCCGGCAGGCCCGCTCATCGACATATGCCCCATGCGCTGGCCGGTTTTTGCGCTCAGGCCCAGCGCCACCATTTCATTGTCCTCAAACAGCGTGCCATCGAAGAACAGCAGCGGCGCGCCCTGCACGCGGGCGAGCAGCTCCGGCGTCATCCGGGCGCAGCCGGGAATATAATAAAAGGTTTTGCCGTGGCCGGTAATCTCCAGCCCGATGGTGTTCTCGCCCATCGCCCCGGTCTCGACAGTGCCGGATTCGAGAAACAGCGGCACTTTGCCCGGCACCGCAAAGCTGGTGACCCGCAAGCCCGGCAGCGCTTCGACGCTCTCGCAAAGGGCCACCGGCTGGCGGATGACGACTTGCGGGTTGACCACGCCAAACACCGAGCCGGGCGCGACAAGAGACAGAATCGCCGGGGTGGCAAAAATGGTGAAGGCCTGTTGCTCGCGCATCGAGATAAGGCCGGTGATATGATCCACATCCCCGTTGGTGATGTAGACCGCTGCAATCGGGCTATGGCGCAGGCCGTGTCTGGGATGCAAAGCGCGATTGGCCAGAATCTGCCCGCGCAAATCCGGCGAGGCGTTCAGCAGCAGCCAGTTGTCGCCATCAAGGCTTACGGCCAGCGACGACTGGGTGCGGGCTTTGACGCGAAAATCCCCGTTCCAGGCCAGCATGCACACGGGACACCGGCAATTCCATTGGGGAAAACCGCCACCCGCCGCAGAGCCTAAAACGAGGATTCTCATAATACTATCTGTTACTTCGCCCCTTGAAGGGCGGCGCAATCAGAACTCAGCTGACTCGTAGCTGGTGACTTCCATGCCGAGGCAGACTTCGACGATCGCGGGTGCGGTCCAGGCCATGATACGCTCCTAAAAGAGGTTTGGACGAAAGTGTCCGACGGAAGATCATTCCGCCATGTCCTTGTCTAGCAAGGATATTGGGGGTCGCGCAATTATCTAAAAGGCTAAGATGGTTTTTTCCGCAACGAGGCGTCAAGCCGGGCAGGGCGCATAGTTTCGGGACCATGCCATGGCGGCCTGACCGGCAAGCATCACCGCGCAGCAATCGCGCGCGCAAAAAAGCCGCAAGCGATGCGGCTTGCGGCTTGATTCGCGGCGGGTGCCGCCAGAAAAAATTTGATGCTATTTCTTGGCAGGCTTCTTTGCGCCCTTGGCGCCGGGCTTTTTGGCCGCTGCTGCCTTGTCCGCCGCTTTCTTGTCCTTTTCCGCCTTGGCCGCCGCCGCAGCGCTGGCCATCAGGTTTCCGGCTTGCTCAACCCATTTTTCGTGCAGCACCTTCTCGCCAATGTTGAGCTTGGCCTCAATGTCGGCGATGCCGGCCGCGTCAAGCGCGGCGATCTGCGAGAATTTCATGATGCCAAAGCCATGCAGCTTCTGGGCAAACACCGGACCGATGCCGGAAATCAGGGCGAGATCATCCGCTCCGCCCTTGGCGATAAGCGAGGCCATGGCATGGTCGGCGGCAGCTTTGGTGCCGGGCACGAGGCGACGCTCCTCGATGCGGGCCGACTTGCCGCGGCGGTCACGCAGGTAATACAGCTTGGCGCGGCGCACCTTGCCGCGGCGCTCCACCTTGATACTGTCGATATTGGGGGAGAACAGCGGAAAAACCCGCTCCACACCCTCGCCATACGAAATCTTGCGGACGGTAAAGCTCTGGTTCAGCCCCGCGCCGCCACGGGCGATGCAGACGCCCTCATAGGCCTGCACGCGGGTGCGCTCGCCTTCCTTGACCTTGACATTGACGACAATCGTGTCGCCTGGCTGAAACGCCGGGACCGCTTTGCCGGCCGACAGCTTCGCCATCTGCTCGGCGTTGATCTGCTCGATGATATTCATGACCATACTCCATGCCGTTGTCGCCTTAAGGCCGGACATCC
>JANLPP010000057.1:0-5590 GCA_031367295.1 Hyphomicrobiales bacterium
CCAAGCGCGGTGCTCAGATCCTCGGCGCCCCAGGTCAAGCCAAACAGGCGGGGCAGCGGCGTATCGGCATAGGCGGCCAGCGCGAAAGGCGCGCGCGGCGTCTCTGTGGCAACCGGCAGGAAGCGGATCGGCTTTGCCACAGCGTCGCGCCGCTCCAGCGCGTCGATGAAATGGCCGAGCTGCACGAGATCTCCCGGGCCATCCGTCTTTGGCACGACGATCCCGTCAGGCGCGGCGCGCACGATGGCGACGAGATCGTCGAGGCCGCCGTCAGTGATGGGATTGATGCGGACCCAGAGCTCGCAGCTGCGGTCTTCGCGCCGCGCCTCAAGATAAGCCCGCACCATGCCGCGCGCCACGCTTTTGCGGGCCGGCGCGACGGAATCTTCAAGGTCAAGGATCAGGGCGTCCGCTCCGGAACTCTGCCCTTTGGCGAGCTTTCTTTCGCTGTCGCCGGGGACAAACAGGAGCGAGCGCAGGCTCATGCCGGCTTGCGCCTTGCCTGCAATCCCGTGCGGCGGCAATGCGCCACAAGTTCGCCGCGCTGGTTATAGGCGCGGTGCAGGAAAGTGACGATACCAGCCTCGGGCCGTGAGCGGCTGTCGCGCAGGTCAACCACTTCGGTTTCCACCCGCAAGGTGTCGCCGTGGAAGATCGGCTTGGGGAAGCGCACCTCGTCCCAGCCCAGATTGGCGACCGCCGTGCCCAGCGTCGTGTCGCCTACGGATATCCCCACCATCAGGCCAAGCGTCAGAGCGCTGTTGACAAGCCGCTGCCCGAACTCGGTCTGCGTCCGGCAGTATTCTGCGTCAATGTGCAGATAGGAGGGGTTGTGCGTGATCGCGCTGAACCAGACGTTGTCCGCTTCGGTTATGGTGCGGCGGATGTCATGCTTGAACAGCTGTCCAACGCTGAGATCCTCAAAATGCAAACCTGCCATATCCTGCCCGTCCGCTTGGCTACGTAAATATCGTTATTTCATTTGGTCTGATAATTGGCTTGATCGAGCTTGTCGAGTCCTTTATGAGGAACTCCATTGGGCGAGGGGCAACCGCAAGTGGATCGCGTTCTGGACCGTCAACAGACTAGCGCTGCGGCGACACAGGCGGGTGCAGGGCGCACGGCGACGCATGCCGAGCTTTTGCAGTGGGTGGAGGCGGTCGCTGGCGGGCCAGTCACCAGCTGCCACGCGATAGCGGGCGGCAACCGCTGCCAGTCATGGGCGGTCGATGTCGCAGCTGCGGGCGGGGGCGTCCGCGAGCTGTATCTGCGCTATCAGCCGCCCCGGCCGCCGTCGGCTGAGCCCTATACCGTCTGGCGCGAGGCGAAGATATATGCCGCGCTGCTTGGCACTGCGGTGCCCGCGCCGCGCCTGATTGCGGTGAACCCCGAGGTTGAGGCGATCCTCACCGAACGCGCTCCGGGCAGCGCCGACTACCGCCGCATCGCCGACGAGCGCCAGCGGGTGAGCGTCATCGCGGGCTTCATTGCGGGGCTGGCGGCGCTGCACCGGCTGCCGCTCAAGCCCGACTTGATACCTGGCTTGACGCCCAATGCGTCCATCGCCGATTGCGTCCGCCGCGAACTCGATGTCTGGCGCGCCATGTATGCGGAAGCCGGGCGCGCTGATCCGTTAATTGACCTTGCACTTGATTGGCTTGCGGGCAATGTGCCAGACGCGCGCGGCCTCCCGGTGCTCGTGCATGGCGATGCCGGTCCCGGCAATTTTCTGTTCGAGGACGGCCGTCTCACCGCCTTGCTCGACTGGGAGCTGGCGCATCCCGGCGACCCGATGGAAGACCTGGCATGGTTCTCGATGCGCGCCGTTATGGAGCCGGTGCCGGATTTTGCCCGGGCCATCCGCGATTACGGCCAGCTCATGGGCGCGGCTGCGGATGTGGGCCGCATCTTGTATCATCGTGTGTTTGTCTCGACCCGCGTCGTCATCATCCGGCACCGCAACGTGACTGGACTGCCGGGTAACTCGATAGTTTCGCGCGCGCTCAACCGCCGCCTGCTGGTTGACGCCCTTGCCGGGGCGACGGGCGTCACGTTGCCGGCACCCTTGCCGGTGCAGGCGCAGGCCACCGCGCAGACGCCGCTCTATGATGCGGCGCTCCGGGATTTGCGCGACGATATTGCGGCAGCAAGCACGGACCCGCGCGTCGTCGCCGCTGCAAAAAACGCCGCCAAGGTGGTAAAGTACCTGCGCGAGGTTGACCGCTTTGGCGCGGTCATTAAAGCGCAGGAACTGACCGCTCTTGAGGCGCTTCTGGGCCATGCGCCCGCCAGCGTTGCGGCAGGGCAGGCAGAACTGTTGCTAATTATGCGCGAAGACCGCTTGCCTTTCACCGCCGTGCTGGCTTTCTTCGCCGGAAGCACGCAGCGTGAGGCAGTCCTCGCGGCGTCCGCGTCCGGCGGGCTTGCCGGCCGCAGCTTTCCCTCGCTCGCCGGGATACACCCATCCGATGTCTGATTTTTCGCCACGCGACGACAATTTCCACTTTGACCAGATGAGTGACCGCTGGTGGGAGACGGAGACTGTCTGGTTTGCCTTCTGCCATCCGGAACGCCGCCTCGGCGGCTGGCTCTACAGCATGTTTCGCCCCAACATCGGCACGGTTGCCGGCGGCGTGTGGATCTGGGACGACAGCGCGCATCTACCGTGGGAGGTACCCTATTCTGTCAACTACACGGCGATGCGTATACCGCCGGGCCAGCCGCTCACCGACATTGCGCTGCCCACCGGCGTGCGCATCAAGATGCTGGAGCCGCTGACGCGCTATCAGCTCGGTTTTGCGGACGAGGACCGCCTGACGCTGAACCTGACCTTCAATGCGGTGATGCCGCCGCGCGCCCTGCGCAAGGGCGAGTCCTCATTCAAGAACCTGACGCATTTCGACCAGTTCGGTCGCGTGACTGGCGAGATCGTTTTGCACGGCGAAACAATTGCCATTGATTGCCTCGCCATCCGCGACCGCAGCTGGGGGCCGCGCCCCGAGCATCGCCCCGGAAAAAGCGCCTATGTCACCGGCATTGCGTCGCCGCAGGACGCTTTTCTGGCGGTGACGAAATGGAACGACGAGCTTGATCCCGTCGCCTACGGCTTCATGATTGCCGACGGCAAGACCGGCGAACTTGTGTCAGGCCGCCGCATCGTCGAGCGCGATCCGGCGCAAGGCTGGGTGACGCGCATCACCATCGAGGGCCGCGACGAATTTGGCCGCGAGCTGCATGCCGTCGGGACGCGCCTCAGCGGCATCATCATCAACCGCCACAGTTTTATTGACAGCAATGGCCTGATTGCCTGGACCATCAACGGCAAGGCGGGCCATGGCGAGGACCAGGACATGTGGCCCGTGCACCGCTGGTCAGCCTTCCGCCGCGCCGCAAGACAGGGGCGCGCGGCATGAGCGGGCAACCTTTTGACGGCGTCGTCGTCATCGACCTCAGCCAGATCTATAATGGCCCCTACGCGACCTTTCTGATGGCGGCGGCAGGCGCGCACGTCATCAAGGTGGAGCCGCCGTCGGGCGAGCCTTTGCGCCGCCGCAGCGTGGTAGGCGGCGCCGCCCTGCCCTTTGCGATGCTGAATGGCTGCAAGCAGTCCATCGTGCTTGATCTGAAAAGCGAAGAGGGCAAGGCGGCGCTGCGCGGCCTCGCCAGCGACGCCGACGTGCTCGTCGAAAACTACGCGCCCGGCACGATGGCGCGGCTGGGCCTGGGACATGAGGCGCTGCAAACCCTCAATCCGCGCCTGATCTACGCCTCAAGCACCGGCTTTGGCAGCGACGGCCCCTACCGCGATTATCCGGCGATGGACCTCACCATCCAGGCCATGTCCGGCGTCATGAGCACCACCGGTTTTCCCGACCGCCCGCCGGTCAAGGCCGGTCCCGCGCTGTGCGACTTCTTCGCCGGCGTGCATCTCTACGGCGCGATTGCCACCGCCTTGTTTGAGCGCCAGCGCACGAGCATTGCGCGGCGTGTCGAAGTCTCCATGCAGGACGCGGTTTATGCCTCCCTGAGCTCCAGTTTGGGCATGCATTGGGGCAACGCCGGCAATCCCGACGCGCCGCCGCCGCGCACCGGCAACCGCCATGGCGGCATGGCGGAGGCGCCCTACAATGTTTATCCTGCGCGCGATGGCTGGATCGCCATCATCTGCGTCGGCGACGCGCATTGGCGCTGCTTTTGTGAGGCGATGGGCCAGCCGGAACTCGCCAGCAATCCGGCGTTCCTCACATTGAAAGACCGCGTCGCCGCCATTGATGCGGTCGATTCGCTCGTCTCCGCCTGGACGCGGGAACGAAGCAAGCAGGAGGTCTTTGAAATCCTGATGCGGCATAAAGTGCCCTGTGCGCCGGTGCGCGATCTCGACGAAGTCATGAACGATCCGAATATGCATGCGCGCGGCTCGCTGCAATGGCAGAACCATCCGGCGCTCGGGCGCATCGTTGTGCCGCATTCGCCGCTGCGCTTTGCCGGTGTGCCGCTCGCGCCGCTGCTGCCAAGCCGCGAGCTTGGCGCGGATACGCGCCAGGTGCTGCGCGAGCGGCTCGGGTGGGATGACGCGCGCGTGGCGCAGATGGCCAATGGCGCGGCGGGCCAGGGCACATGACAGCGCAGCCGGGCCGCAGCGGGCGGGTTCTCGAAAGGTGTGAAAGAGGCGCATGGGCGGGATCGTAGGCATCGACGTCGGCGGCACGTTCACCGACCTGTTCTATTCCAGCGACGGCCTGCGCGTCGACTGCGTGCTGAAAGTGCCCTCGACGCCGGAAGACCCGAGCCGCGGCCTGATTGACGCGCTCAAGGCCGCCGCCATCGATCCCTGCGCGCTCGACCTGATCCTGCACGGCACGACGATTGCCACCAACGCCGTTATCGAGCGCAAGGGCGCGCGCTGCGCGCTGATCACAACGCAAGGCTTCCGCGACATTCTTGAGCTTGGCCGCCGCGACCGCCAGCGCATGTACGGCCTCACCGGCGTGCAGAATCCGCTGATCCCCCGCCACATGCGCTGGGAGGTGCCTGAGCGCGTCGATCATCGCGGTGCCGTGCTGACGCCGCTGGACGAAGGCGCGGTGCAGCGCCTGGCCGAGGCGCTGGTGCCAGAAGACATTGCCGCCATCGTCATCGTCTTTCTGCACTCTTACGCCAACCCCGCGCATGAAGAGCGCGCCAGGGCGATTTTTCAGGCTGTCAATCCGCAATGGGAGGTCGTGATCTCCAGCGACGTTGTGCGCGAATATTACGAGTTTGAGCGCACCAGCACCGCCGTCGTGCAAGGCTATCTCCAGCCGCTGATCGCCCGCTACGCCCGCAACCTCACCAGCAAGCTAAAAGACTTCGGCTTTGACCGCCAGACCCTGGTGATGCAGTCAAATGGCGGCCTCGTGCCGCTCGCGCAATTACCGCAGCGGGCGGCCCATATTGTCCGCTCGGGACCGGCGGCCGGCGTCATGGCCGCCGCAAGGCTGGCGGCGGAGGCGGGCTTTAACCAGGTCATCACCGGCGACATGGGCGGCACCAGCTATGACGTTGCCGTGGTTGTGCAGGGCGAGCCGCGCATTGCAGAGATGACCGAACT
>JANLPP010000065.1:0-3965 GCA_031367295.1 Hyphomicrobiales bacterium
CCTTGGCGCGCGCAACAAGGACCAGCTGCGCCGCATCCAGATGATTTACCAGATGCCGGATGTGGCGCTGAACCCGCACCAGACACTGCTTGAGATCATTGGCCGCCCGGTGAGTTTCTACTTTAACCGGTCCAAGGCGGAAGTGCGCGCGCGCGTGCTGGAACTGCTGCGCCAGATTGACCTGCCCGAGGCCTTTATCACCCGCTATCCCACCGAGCTGTCCGGCGGGCAGAAGCAGCGCGTGTCGATCGCTCGCGCACTGGCGGCGGAGCCGGAGCTGATCATCTGCGACGAGGTGACCTCGGCACTTGACCAGCTGGTGGGCGAGGAGATATTGCGCCTGCTGAAACGCCTTCAGGACGAGCTGGGCGTGTCCTATCTGTTCATCACGCATGACCTTGGCACGGTAAAACGCATCGCCAACAAGGTGGCGGTGATGCTGAAGGGCAAAATCGTCGCCCAGGGCGAAACCGCCAAAGTGTTTGCCCCGCCCTGGCACCCCTACACGGAGCTGCTGCTGTCCTCGGTGCCCGAGATGCGGGCGGACTGGCTCGACGAGGTGCTGGCGAGGCGGGGGAAGACGGCGGCCGCGTGAAGCGCGCCTCACCAGGACAGGCCAAAAACAATGCCCCATCCCATCCCTGACGACCCCGGCATGCGCGATTTCATCGCGCTCAATGACCGCTATTTTCCGCTTGACGCCATAACGCTGTCCATGGCCGACCAGCGGGGGCGCTATGACGCCTATTGTGCGGACTTGCTGGCACCGCTGCCTCAGGGCGTGACGTTTGAGGATGTTTACGTCAGCGCTCAATCCCCGGCGCGCCTCGTGCGCATGCGCCGCTACAGCCCGCCGCAGCGGGACAATCCCAAGGTCACGATCCTCTACATGCATGGCGGTGGCTTCATTGTTGGCGGCCTCGAAAGCCACCACGACATCTGCGCCGAGCTGTGCCTTGCCGCCGGTGCCGAACTCGTCAGCCTCGACTACCGCCTTGCGCCCGAGCATATCCACCCGGCGCAGATTGACGACACGCTTGCCGCCTATCGGCATCTGCTGCAACTGGGCCGCACAGTCGTTGTTGCTGGCGACAGCGCGGGGGGCAATCTGGCGGCAGCGCTGTGCCTGCGCTGCAAGGGCGGTGCGGGACACGGTGCCATGCCGATGCCGCTGGGCCAGTTGCTGATCTACCCCGGCCTTGGCGGTGATGAGACGAGGGGCAGCTATGTCGAGATGGGCGATGCGCCGCTTTTGACGACGCAGGATGTCGACTATTATTTCAGCATCCGCAGCGGCGGGGCGACGCGCACGGACTGCGCCGATCCGGATTTGATGCCGCTGATGGCGGGTGATTTCTCAGGCCTGCCGCCCGCCGTCATTGTCAGCGCGGACATTGACCCGCTGCGTGATGATGCCCGTGACTACCGCGATGCCTTGCAGGCGGCAGGCGTTGCCGCAATCTGGCGCAACGAGCCGCAGCTGCTGCACGGCTACCTGCGGGCCCGCCACATGGGCGGGCGGGCGGGCGCAAGTTTTGCCTGGATCTGCCGGATGCTTGCCCGACTGGCGCGCGGCATGCCGGTTGCGGACGCGGGCTGACAGCGCCCTTGTCCCCTATGCGCCGCGCTGCGCCTGCACCTGCTGCAACAGTGCCCTGAGCGCTGCCGGCTTCAGCGGCTTGGCGAGGATGCGAATATTGTTCCGCGCGGCAGTGTCGGCGACCGCAGCCGAACGGTCAGCGGTAATCAGGGCCGCCTCCAGCTGCGCCCCGAATTTTTCCCGCATCGCCGCAATAACTGCAAGGCCATCATCATTGCCGAGGTGGTAGTCGGCAAGAACGGCGTGCGGCGGCTGCGTGGACGCGGCAAGCGCCTCAGCGCGGCTGGCGCTTGCCACGACAATGCAGCCCCAGCCGCCAAGCAGGCTGCGCATGCCGTCCAGAATGCTTGGCTCATTGTCGATGACCGCAACGCGCAGTCCCTGCAATGCTCCTGCTGGCGCAGTCTGCGGCGGCACATGCGGACTGATGGCGCGCAGCGGCTGACGGTCGCCGCGCGGCAGCACGATCGCAAACAGGGAACCCCTGCCGGGGCGTGAGCGGAGACTGATTTCAGTGTCCAGAACATGCGCCATCCGCTCGACAATCGACAGGCCAAGGCCAAGTCCGGGCGCGATTTTGGCGCCCTCGTCAAGCCGCTGAAACTCGCCAAAAATTCTGGCCTGCTGTTCCGGCGCGATGCCAAGGCCGCTGTCCCAGACCTCAAGGCGCAGCTGCGCGCCATGGCGGCGGCAGCCAACGACCACGCCGCCGGCCTGCGTATATTTGAGGGCGTTTGAAATCAGGTTCTGCAGCAGGCGGCGCAGCAGGCGCCGGTCAGAGCGCAGCACGGCGGTTGAGGCAACGAAAACCAGCGTCAGCCGCTTTTGCCGCGCCATTGGCTCGAACTCGATGCGCAATTGCTGGAACAGCTCGCTGGCTCGAATATCCGACAGGTCAGCCACCATTGCGCCTGCATCGAGGCGCGAAATTTCGAGCAGGGCCGCGATAATGTCCTCGACCGATTCCAGCGATGCAGCCATATTGCCCACGAGCAGCGCCTCAGGCGTGGCAATGTCGCGCTCCAGCAAGGCAGAGGCATAGAGGCGCGCGGCGTTCAGCGGCTGCAAAATATCGTGGCTGGCAGCGGCAAGAAACCGCGTCTTTGACAGGTTGGCGCCTTCCGCCGCCGCCTTGGCGGCGTTGAGGAGGCGGTTGGATTGCTCAAGCTCAGCCGTACGCCGCCGCACGCGGTCTTCCAGCGCTTCCTCGGTGCGCACGGCCTGCGTCACATCGGAATAGGTGGTGACGAGGCCGCCATCGGGCATGCGGGCAGAGCGTATCTCGACGACCATGCCAAGCGGATCAAGCCGCAAACGCAGCGGCCCTGCCGTGCCCGTCAGGCTGGCGAGGCGGCGTGCCACGTGCGCCTGCGCGTCGCCTGGTCCATAAAAGCCGCGGCTGGCATTGAAATGCAGGATCGACTGAATTGCCACACCGGGCCGCAGCAGTTCGGGCGGCAGCTTGAAGAGGCTGCGAAATTCGCGGTTGGAAAACAGCACGCGCAGATCGCTGTCGGTGACGATCATGCCCTGGCGCGCATGGTCAAGGGCATGCTGCAGCAGGTCGCGGTTATACTGGATGGAGGCGGCTGCCGTATCGAGCAGGTCACGCGCGGCCCCAGGCGACACTGTGTCTGTCTGCAAGGCGAGGGACAGCACCAGCCGCGCGGAGGCCGCACCAATGACAGAGGCCAGCAGGCCTTCCGCAAGCTGGGTCAGCCGCGCATCCGCCGCGCGCTTTGGGTCGGCAGGTCTGCTTGATCCGGACGCATGGTCAGCAAAGGCCTGGCGGGTGCGGGCAACGCCCAGATAGCGGGCGACAATCGCCTCAAGCTCGCCCTCCGACGCGCCCGCCAGCCATGGCCCGATGGGGGCAGGGCCCTGGCGTTTTCTGCGCCCGCAAAAAACACCGGCCTGAAGGCTTTCAATATCCGAGAGAGGCCGGGACAGCGAGAAGGCGACAAAGCTGACAATATTGGCGCACAGGCTCCACAGCGCGCCATTGACGAAAGGTGACAAGTGGAGGCCGAACAGGTCAAGCGGGCGCAGCCAGACAAGGCCAAACGGGCCGTCAGCGATAAACGACGCCACCGGAAACTGCGCCGGGTTCAGCGAGGGCAGCAGCAGCGCATAGGCCCAGATCAGCGTGCCGGCGATCATGCCCGCGCCAGCGCCGCGCGCGTTGGCGCGTGGCCAGAGCAGGCCGCCGAAGAAAGCTGGCGCAACCTGGCCGATGGCGGCAATGGACAGGAGGCCAATTGAATCCAGCGTCGCCTCACCGGCTATCGCCAGATAGGCAAGGCCGAGCGCGACCAGCAGCGCGATGGCAAAGCGCCGCACGATCAAAATAAGCGGCGTCATGCCG
>JANLPP010000189.1:0-7409 GCA_031367295.1 Hyphomicrobiales bacterium
GCGCGCGCCAAGCCGCAGGCGCATCGCGGCGGTCACATCATCGCGGAAACGCAGGCGCACGCGGTGCGTGATCTGCTCCTGCGCCTGCACCGCCACAAAGCGTTCCGCGCCGCCAGCAGGGGCAATCTGCGCCCACAGCACCGCAAGCGTTGCAAAGCTGCGCGTCACGCCGCCGATCATGTCGGGTGTTTCCACCGGCTGCTCCAGCGTCACGCGCTTGCGCAGCCGCCCCAGCGGCGAGGCGGCTCTCATGCCAGCCTCATCATGCGGAAAGGTTGCAGCAGCGCCGCGATCAGCGGCGGAATTTGCAGTGCGCCCGCCTCGCCCGCAGCATCGCCGCGCGCCTCGAACCAGCGCGCCACCAGCAGGCGCATGGCCAGCCGCAGCGGGTCAGGCACACTGGCCGCGCCCGCGCCATAGCCGATGACCGCATCAAGCTCGATGCCGGCGATGGCGCGGCCCGGGTTCGGCGGCTGGACAGTGAACTGCACGCGCGCCGCGCCGGGCTGCGCGTCAACGTAATAGGTGCTGGTGCCCAGCACGGTCGCCACATTCGCCGCGTCATAGGTGCGGATGGCGCTGAGGCTGATGAACGGCGCAAGCGGTATGGCAAACGTGCCGGGGTCAGGCCAGGCATCGCAGATCACGCGCCACGTCTGGCTGATCAGCGCGCGCCGTGTCTGGCGCTCCACCACATGGCGCGCCGACACAATCAGCGCGGTGACGAGATCGTCCTCGTCAGTGGTGTCAAGGCGCAGATGCGCCTTGGCCTCCGCCAGCGTCAACGGCTCCAGCGCGGGTGGTGTTATCAAAACATTGGCCATGGATTGCTCCGTTGCGAAAATGCCCGCCGTTACGCGGCAACGTTGGACCGCCCGCCTCCGGCCGGCTGCTGCAAGTGGCAAAGGCGCTGGACGCTACCCTCACGAATTGCGGCTCGGTCCAGCCGGCCGGCGGCCGGCGGTCCAAAACTGCGCATCAAGCCTGCGGTTGAACCAGGCGCGGAATTGCTTTAGGCCACGCGCACATCAGGAGACCGAATGCGCAAAACACCACGATTGCTTGTCGCGTTGGCGCTCGCTGCCGCCTCGCCCGCCGCCAATGCAATCGTCGGCCCCTCGCAGACCGGCGGCCCGCTTGAGCCTCACGCAGTCATGCTGCTCAAAACCACCGGCGGCGCCTCCGGCTTCTGCACCGGCATTGTTGTCAGCGCCCGCGCCATTCTCACCGCCGCCCATTGCGTCACAGGCGCGGCGAACATGCGCGTGCATTACCGCGATGCGGCAGGCGCGCCGGTGCTGAAACCTGTCAGCGCGGTCGCCGTTCATCCGGGCTATGTCGCGGACGGCAAGCAGCGCCGCGTCGTCACCATTGACATGGCGCTGGTGCTGGCCGCTGAGCCGCTGGGCGGGCGCTTTGCGCCCGCGCGCCTGAGCGATGGCGAGGCCTTCGCTGCCGGCGATGCGCTGACGCTGGCGGGCTTTGGCCTCGGCCGCGAGGGCGAGGCCAAAAGCTCCGGCGTGTTTCGCCACGCCGCAATCACTGTGCGCGCGCCACTGTCAAAAATTCTGCTGTGGGCGCATGACGCCGGGCGCAAAGGCACCGGCGCCTGCACGGGCGACTCGGGCGGGCCGATATTTTCAGCGGACAGCGGCGCGGTGCTCGCCATCACCGCCTGGGCGGACGGCGATCCGAGGCATCTGTGCGGAGACCTGACACAGGGCGTGCTGGTCGCGCCGCAGCGTGAGTGGATTGACGGCGTGCTGAAGGGGTGGGGGGAATGATGTGACCCTCTCACCCGCTTGCGGGAGAGATGTCGCGAAGCGACAGTGAGGGCGGTCGGGCCGCGCGGTCTCAGAGTAGATTCCGATGCGTGGCCGCCCTCATCCGGCCTTCGGCCACCTTCTCCCGCAAAGCGGGAGAAGGGCAGATGCAGCGCTCAGCTCACGTCAAACTTCACCAGCTTGATCGCGTCAAAATCCTGGATGCCGCCGCCAACGCGCTTGGTGGTGTAGAACAAAACATAGGGTTTTGACGAATAGGGATCGCGCAGCGTGCGGATGCCGACGCGGTCCACCACAACATAGCCGCGGCGGAAGTCGCCGAAGGCAATCGAGTAGCTGGCGGTGGCAATGTCCGGCATGTCCTCCGCCTCCACCAGCGGGAAGCTCAGCAGCGTCGCGGGCGCGCCCAGCACGGTCGGCGGTGCCCACAGATATTCGCCTGTCGTCGCCTTGAATTTGCGGATCGCCGACTGCACCTTGCGGTTCATCATAAACGAGCCGTTCTGCCGGTATCCAGCCTTCAGCGCATAGATCGCATCGACCAGAATGTCGGAGGGGTTCGAGGCGGCGAACGCGCCCGCAACGCCGGTCGGCACATAGCCGGTCCTGCCATTCACCCAGGCGCTCTGCGCCACTTTCAGATAGCTCAGGAATCCTGTCGGCTTGTTGACACCATTGCCCGTGACAAAGGCGGTCGCCTCCTGCTCGGCGAAAACCGTGTAGACCTCATCGGCGATCCACTGCTCGATATTGACGATGGCGTCATCCAGCAGAATCTGGGTTGCGGCCGGCATGGCATAAAGTTCCATTGCCGGAAAGCTCAGGTCGCTCAGCTGCTGGTTGCCGGTCTGCGGGCGCGCGTCAATTTCGCCAACCCAGCCCGACGCGGGGCCGGAGATTGAAAAGGCTTTTTTCAGCTGCGCCGCGGAAATAGCGGTGACCGTCGCCAGCGCGCGGACAGGCGAGATGGTGGTCATGCGGCGCAGGATTTCCGCCTCGGCCGGCACCGGCACAAGAAAGCCGCCATCCGGGCCAGACCCCACCGTCATTGCCTTTGCCTCAATCGCCGCCAGCGCGCTGGCGTCGCCACCGCGCATATAGCTGCGGAAGGCGGCCTTGTGCTCACGCGCCTGCGTGTCGTCCTGCGCCCGGGTGTCCCCACCCAGACGGGGCCGCGCCCGCTCAACCGCAATGCCATCCATGCGGCGCTTGGTCTCGTCCAGCGCGCGGTCGATGCGGGCGAGTTTCTCCTCGGTGATCACATCACTCGACAGGCGCGTCTCGATCTGGCCCAGCCGCTCGTCATTGGTCTCGCGGAAGGCGGAGAAAGCCCGGTTGAATTCGGCAAAGGCGGCGGCGGCGTCGCCCGCGCCGGACTTGATTTCCGGCGCGGTTTTGAGCGTCTTGGTTTCGGTGGAAGCAGGGCAAACGTGCTGGGTCATGGATCAACCTCTGGTGCTGGAGTGATATGGTCTCAGGCTGGGTGAGTCGTGGTGTTTGGGCAGTGTCATTTCAGGCGGCGAAGCCGACCCGGAACCCGGGAGTCACTGGCAGGCATGCGTGTTGTGACTCCCGGGTTCCGGGTTCCGCTGCGCGGCCCTGGAATGCCATGTGATCTCATTGTCGCGCGGTGTTGCGGAATGGTGTCACCTGGCGGGAGCCGCCGGGCAAAACACCGCTCAGATAAAATCCGTCGGGTTTGAAAGCGCTGCGCTTGACGGCGGACACGCGGGCTTGCGGAAGCATCGGGAATGTCACCACCGATATTTCCCAAAGATCGATTTTGGCGAGCGAGCGCAGGCCGGTCTTTTTGTCCGTGGTGGCGCGCTCGGTGCGGAATCCGATGGACAGGCCATCGACCGCGCCCTCGCGCATCAGCGACAGAACCTCGCGGGCGCGGGCCACATCAAGATTGAGACGACCTTTGACCTTCAGGCCGCGGGCGTCTTCCGCGAGACTCTCCCAGTGCCCGATCGGCTGGCCCGCCTCATGCTGCCACAGCAGCTTTACGCCGCTGGCACCCCGCGCCCGCAGGCTGTCGGCGAAGGCCCCGGCCAGCACGACATCGCGGCCGAGGTCGGCAACGCCAAACAGGCTGGCATAGCCCTCGAATGTTCCTTCCGGCGTGACATCCGAGAGCATCGCGGCGGCGCGCTTGATCTCCTTGGTCAGCGCGTCGAACGGTTCCGCAGTGCCGCCCCGCATCATGGCTTCTCCTCTGCAACGCCGCCTGGCGCGGCATGAATGCGCGCCAGCGTGGCGAAGAAGTCGCGGATGACCTCTTGCGCGGTCTCGCGCGGCGGCGGCTTGCTGGCGCGCTTGCGCGCTGGCTGCGGTTTTATGTGCGCGTCACTCTGCTGCATCACTCATCTCCAAAGCGGCGGTTGAAATGGTTGAGCTCGCGCACAAAAACATCAAAGCGCCGGTTGGCGCCCGCGAGTTCCTTGAGCACGTACAAGAGCAGACCCGACGCGCCGCTCGCCCATAAAAACAAGGCAAGATGCGCCAGATCGCCCCGCTCGATAATCGATTGGGTCACGTCGGTCATGGGGTGTGTTTCTGGTTGGCGTGCCTGGATTCAGACAGGCTGCGGCGGCGCGCCAAACGACGGCGCGAGCCAGTGGCAGAAGCCCGTCAGCGTGCGGCTGACCAGTGGTATCATCGTCTGTCGCCACAGGGCGCGGTTGGCCTCGGCAGAATTGGCATGCGTGTTGTCGCCCGGCATGCCCGGCGTCAGCCGCTCCACCCCAAAGGCCAGCGCAATGTCGCGCGCGGCGGCGGCCTCACATCAATCCAATGCGCCGGACGATTTCCGCGAGGAACGCGCGAAGATCGCTTTCAGCGTCGAAACCGGTTCGGGCACCGGAACTGCGGAACATCTCCGTCAACTGGCCGGGCGATTGCATCGAAGCCAGCGTCTTGGTCAAGAACTGGTCAATGATAGTGCGTTCTGGCTGTGTTACGGAGGCCAGCGCATACCCGATTGGATCTTTCGCCGCTTCTGCCTCCAGATTCCGAATCTCGTGATCGAGCCACCCAACCAGGTGCGTGAATGCTTCAGGTATTGTCACAAGAGCCTCCTTCTCACTGTCCTGGCAGTCTTGGCAGAGCGTTGACCGGGAACGCAGTGCGAATGCCAAATCCGCGAGGCCGTCCGGGCATGTGCCACAGGATGACCCGTATGCCATAGGTTGGCCGAACTTGGCCTGATGCCTGACCGCTGGGCCGGCAAGCCTCGACACCGGTGGGCGAACCTACACGGTAGTCGATGGTGGCGCGATTTGTGGTGCCGCCGGATACTGAGTTGACCACGTCTGCATTTGCCCGAAGCGCTTCGTTGATGAAGGCGTTTGCGTCGCCCAAGCTGCGAAACGTGCCAACAGCAGTAGCGTAATCGGTTATCCTTAGAGAAAATATTTCCGAGCTGCTTCGCATACGGTCAAGACGGTCAAGCAATTGCTGGTCCGATTGGCCAACGTGGTCCTCGATTGAATGACCAATGCCATTCGGCGCTTCCTCCTCACTCAAATTGACGGGATTGCCTACACCTTTGAAGAAGTTTGCGGCAAGTTGACTGTTTAACTCTCCCCCTCCCCCGCCGCCGCTCCACCGCCCATGGTCATCGCTCGGCTGACTCGGCGAATACCGCCGCTCCGGCGCGCGCTGCCCCGCCTTCACCGCCGCCAGCCGCCCATAGCCCGCCGCCTCGCGCTTCTCGTCCTGCGACAGAAAGCTCGCGGCGTCGATGCGCGACCATTCCTGCGCCCGCTCCTGCGCCAAAGCCTCGATGCGGTCGACATCATAATCCAGCCGCAGCGGGCCGCCGAACGACGGCGCAAGCCATTGGCTGAAGCTTTTCAGCGTGCGGCTGACCAGTGGTATCACCGTCTGCCGCCACAACGAGCGGTTGGCCTCGGCGAAATTGGCGTGGGTGTTGTCGCCCGGCATGCCCAGCATCAGCGGCGGCACGCCAAAGGCCAGCGCGATGTCGCGCGCCGCGGCGGCTTTTGCTGCGCCAAAATCCATGTCATGCGGACTGAGCGACAGCGCCTTCCAGTCGAGCCCGCCCTCCAGCAGCAATGGCCGCCCGGCGTTCAGCGGCCCCTGAAAATTCTCGTCAAGTTCCGCCTTCAGGCGGGCAAACTGCTCGTCCGACAAATGCGCGTTGTCCGCGCCCGAAAACACCAGCGCGCCCGAGGGCCGCGCCGCATTGTCGAGCAGCGCCTTGTTCCAGGCGCTCGCCGCATTATGCGTGTCGAGCGCGATCTGCGCGGCGGCGAGCGGCGGAAAACCATAGTGGTCATCAAGCGGATGAAACAGCTTTAGATGCAAAACCGGATCGATGCCGCCGCCGCCCATCACGTAGCGCGCGGTCTCGCCGCCAAAGCTGTAGTCATAGGCGGCCGGCCAGCCGTTGCGGCCCGGCACCAGCTGCACCCGGTCAGGCCGCAGCGCGTAAAGCTCGCGCGGACCGCCATCGACCAGCGCCGCTTCGACATAGGCGTTGCCATAAATCAGCAGGTTGGAAAACACCGTCTCCAGAAACACCGGCCCCGCCTCTTTCGGGTTGGGCCAGTTGAATAGATCCAGCAGCGGATGCTCGCTCACCTCCGCCCGCCCGTCATAAAGCCGCCACGGCACCGAGGCGGCGGCCTCGGCAATCATCCGCACGCAGCGGTAGACAACCGCGTTGCGCTCATAGCCCTGGAACGCCAGCGTCGTGTAGTCGCGCGCCGACCAGCGCGGCGCGCCCAGCGTGTGCATGGCCAGCAGCGCCTGGGCGCGGGATGTTTTGGCCTCGGGCGCGCGCGGATTCGCGCCCGCGCCAAACAGGCGGGAGAGGAAGGAAGGCATCGCTGATCCTTTACAAGAAAGCTGTCTTCCCGGGCCGCGCAGCGGACCCGGGACCCAGAGTCACAGGCAACCATGCATCTTGTGGCTGCAGGGTTCCGGGCTCCGCTGGGCGGCCCCGGAATGACAAACGGAAGTCTATACCCGCCGCATTCTCGGCGCGCCGCGTTCCGGCTTCAGCGCCAGTTCGGTCACCGCCCACACCAGCGCGTCCAGCCGGTCCGGGCTGCCGCCGCCCGCAAGGCCCGCAGGCCCAAAGGCGCACAGCTCGTCTTCCAGCGCGGGCAACGCGCCCACGTGGCGCACCCTGCCCTGCTCGTATAATTGCGCCACCGGCGCGGCCCGCAGATATTTGCCGCGCGTCGCGCGCACGCTCAACACCGGCACATTGGCGTCCACCTGCGCGATCACGCTCGTCACCATCTCGCCACCCTGGTTGACTTCCGCCACCAGCGCGTCGGCCTCCAGCCTGTGGTACAGCGCCACGGCGGCGGCGGCCCAGACGGCAGGTTTTGCGGCGGCCTGCGTTGCGTCGGCCAGCACATAAATCACCCGCGCCGCGTCAATTCCGGCCGCGACAATGCCGCAGGCGTCGGCCCGCCGGTGCGAGGCGGCGGACGGGTCCACCGCAATCACGATGCGCTGCAACGGCGGCGCAGTATCGACACGCAGCGTCTCCAGCTGGGCGCGGCTCCACAGCGCGCCCTGCGCCTCCTCCACCATCTCGCCGTCAAGCTCCTGGCGTCCCAGCCGCGTGCCGGCATAGCGCTCCGT
>JANLPP010000220.1:0-21510 GCA_031367295.1 Hyphomicrobiales bacterium
CTACAGGCGTTGTCCGCCGCTCTTGTCCCAGCCTCCAACAATGAAAGACCTTCCATGAAACCTCTCCGTACCTGGGCCCTCATCGCCGATGGCGCGCGCGCGCGAATAGTTGAGAACAGCGGGCCAGCACATGGCTGGACAGCGGTCGACGGCCTGGTTTTCCAGAGTGACCACGCCGCAACGCATGATCTTGTCTCTGACCGGCAAGGCCGCAGCTTCAGTTCCCATGGCCCCGGGCGCTCGGCTATTGAAGCGCACTCCGACCCGCACCGGGAGCTGAAGACCAGGTTTGCCCAGCGTCTCGCCGACATGCTGGCGCATGAGCTGGAAAAGGCCTCCTATACCCGGCTTGTCATTGTCGCGTCGCCTGTCACACTTGGCGATCTGCGTGAAGCCATTTCGCCGCAGGTGCGCGCCAAAGTCGTCGGCGAAATCGCGCAGGATCTGACAAAAATCCCCAATAGCGAAGTGGGTGGCCATCTCGCCAGCCTGGCTTTCACCTGACGGGGCCAAAAACTACCGGGGCGTCGCCTGCGTCCCGGAACGCGCCAGTTCTTTCACCGCGTCGGCAACCAGATAGTATTTGACGCTCGCCGCCCGCATGTCGCGGAACCAGTTCACCAGCTCGCCCCAGGGATCGTTGATTTCGGCAAGGCCGGAGAGGAAGGCAACGACGGTCCCGACCTCGGTGCGGCCATTGACGACCAGCCAGCCGCCTAGCGCCAATATGCCGAAGACGCCAAGGTGGCGCATGAAATTCATCAGGAAATTCATCGAGAACTTGAGCTTGTAAATGCCCATGTTCAATTCGAACGCCTCATCAAAGCGCTGCCGCTGTTTACTGCCACCGACCCGCGCCGGATGTTTGACAATGGCGACGCTGACGCCGCGCAAAATGACAATGCGCGCTGCCGCCCTTTTGTTGATGGCGTTCTGCATCAGGGGCACGAAGACGAGTTGCGGCGACAGAATGCCCAGCACCAGCAGCGCCATCAGCGGCTGCAAATAGGCCATATAGCCAAGAATGCTCAGCATCAGCCCGCCTTGCAGCAATGGCTCGGCGGCCGCGCTGCCGGCAAACAGCCCGACCGGCTCAGCTTCAGAAACAATCAGGGACATTTCCACGCCCTCGTCGTCAGCCGCCTTGTCGTGGGCCGGGTCGATGCTGATCTGCCTGTCAATGCTGTTGCGCAGGGCGCGCACGGCGTTCTCGCCGACCCAGTTGCGGTAGATATTAAGCAGCATTTTGGTCAGGCCAGACGACAGGGCGACTGCCAGATAAAGCGCAGCAAGCAGCAATAGCGGCTCAAACTGGCCACCCTTGATAGCGCCGTTGATGACGCGGCGCTGAATCTCCAGCGGGGCTGCGGTCAGGGCGAAAACCATTATGGACAGGGCTGCCAGCAAGAGTTGATGCCACCCGCTGGCAGTCCAGATGAAAGCCGCAAATGATCTCGAGAAGTCAATCTGGCGGCTTGCTAAAGTGCCTGGCGCGCCTGTGCCGCTAGCGTCCAAAATCATGCTCCAGGGTTTTCGTGATACCGGCTCCCTGGAACCAGCGTGGGTGAGCGACCGGGCAGTTGCGCCCGGCTGAAGGCGCCTAAGCCAGAAGCCGGGCCCCATTTGCTGTCAGGGCGACACTATGCGCGGTCGATGGCTTTCTTCACCGCGTCTTTGCCCCGGCCGACGGCTTCCTGGGCCTTGCCAATATTCTTCTGGATGGCGCCTTCGACCTCAAGCCTGTCGTTACCGACAGCTTTGCCGACCACCTGTTTGACCTTGCCGGCCGCCTCGTTGGCCATGCCCTTGATCTTGTCGGTTGTGCTGCTCATTACATACTCCTTTGGCAAAGGTTCCGCCGCGGAACCAATGCTTTGCAAACGCCTGCGGGCACGGAAAGTTCCACTCTTCCACGCTTCAGACAGCATTGGCCTGGCCTCAGGGGTTGGTGCCATCACTTTCAGCCTTGCCCTTAAATTGCGCGGCGACAAGGGCAGCGACACTCAGCAGAGTGCCAATGTGGCTGGCAATCCCGAATGCATTGGCCGCCTGGCCGACCAGCTCGGACTTGTGATCTTCAAGCATAGCTTTCACCCAGTCCTTGATGTCTCGTCCCTGGGTTTTTGCGAAGCGCTTTTCACTGTCAGCAAGCGGCAGGGTGGCCCCAATAGCCGCCCCCGCAGCAAGACTGGCCGCTGACAGAATCAGTGCCGATCTCAGGTTCGTGCCCGACTGTTTTGCGCCGTTTGCCAGCCCTGAATGTTTCCCGGAAGTGTCCGCAGCGGGACGCGCGGAGGCCGGTCCTGTTCCAGGACTGTCACGATCCATAGCCGGGCGCTCGAAAGCTGCGCCGTTGACGGGCGGCCCGGCGCTAGCGGCAGGCGTCGGCGGCTGCGGTCTGCTGACGCTGGCCCGCCCCAGTCCATACACCAGCGCTGCGGCAGCCCCGGCAAGCATTATCACTCCGCTGGAGGATTTGGTCTGGGCAATCAATGGATCAACCAGCGGCGCGGCAGCGCTGCGCACCGACTGGCCAAGCGCGCTCAGCATATGGGCCGGTGTCAGCCTGTCCTGAAGCCTCGCTACAGCCTGCGCGAGATCGGCGCGCGCCTGCTCGGCCTGCCGCTCACTGGTTGAAACTTGCGTGCTCGTCTCATGCATTGTGAGGCTGCTTTTTCAGGATTGTTGCGTCATCGCGCCATTGCGCCAGTATGCGTTGCGGCAAGGCACCGGCGCGCCGCATTCGCGCAAGTCCATTGCGCAGAAGCAGCGCGCCAATGCATGCCATGACCAAGGCCAGCGCCGCTGCCGCAACGGGCGGTTTGACGCCGAGGCTGATGAGCAGAAACACCAGCGCCGTCACGCCCAGCGCAAAAGCGGTTGCAAGCACGCAGGCACCTGCTGCCAGCCAAATCAGGGCACCAGCTCCAACGGCAGTTTTTTCCCGCATCTCCGCGCCGAACAGACCCAGTTCCGCTTTAAGGAGCGCGGCGGTCTTGGCCCCGACGTCGCCCAACAACGCCGCAATGGACAGGTCGGCAGATTCGTCAACCATCTTTGCGCTCCAGCCTGACGCGATGCTAAACCTGTGTTTGCGAGCTGCTGCGGATAAGCCGCGACAGGACGAGCCCGGCCAGCACGCCAAAACCAAAAAATACCTTGGGCTGGCGATGGGCAAAATCCGAGACCGCGTTCACCAGATCATTGACCGTGTGATCCCGTATGTCGGTTGACACACGCTCGACCCGGTCAGCCGCGCTGCGCACCATGCGGGCGACCTGCGGCGACTGCTTTTCAAAACCGTCGGCGGCATCACGGGCGGATCGCGCCACGCTCGCAATGGCGTCAGCCCCTGCGGACTTGTGCGTTTCAACCGCCTCGGTAAAACTGCTGGCCGCGCTTGCCGCATATTTGCCAGCCGTGTCTTTTGCGGTCTCGCCGGCGATTTTTGCCGCATCGCCCAAATCAGCCAGACTTTCTTTGGCGTGGTCTTTCACGTTGCGCGCAAAATCCGCAACTGCGGAGGCGTCTTCCGCCAGAGTCTTTTCAAAGAACTTGCCGATGGACTTGCCGGCTTCGGAGAGGGTGCCCGCATCCGGGCGGCTGACAAAACCTGTTTGCATGTGATGCTCCTTAAAAAATTGACTTCGCGTGTTCAACGCGCGTCAGCAGTTCTTGTTCCATGCAGGTCGAGGTTTCAGGTGCAGGCAGTCAATTGATCGTCCATTGGCAGAAATGCGACCCGTTCGTGCGCGCCTGCAAATCAAGATGCAGATGTGTTTCGTGAAACCCGTCCGAACCCGGTCCCAGCACTGTCATGAATCTGGCGCAGGCGCTCTGCTTCAGAGACTGGAAAAATGCGGGCGCCGCTGCCTGGCTGGCGATTTCGAAACGCCGACCCTGATCACCCGCGAATGCGCTGATATCAAGAGCGTTTCCGGTTGCGTGCTCGCTCATTCTGGCGTCTTTGACGCGGTTCCGGCCCCGGCACTCATAGGCACCGGCTGTTTCAATGCGGATGAGCTGCGCGGTGTGTGCAAGCATTGCCGGGGCAACGTCCTCCCGCAGCCATTGCGCCAGCGCGCTGGCGAGCGGACAGCTGACGAGAGCCGGGGGCACAACCGCAACCCTGGCGCCACTGCGCAGTACGATCGCCCTCAGAAGAACAGGTGACGCGATCCCGCAACCCCCGGACGCAGTGAATGGCGGCTGCATATCGCCAGAAAAGAACGCCTCTGCCGCCGCTCCACCACATGCTATGTCACCACCTGCTTCCCCCGGCAGAACTGGAGCGGGAACGGCCAGTCCGGCTGGACGCGGCGGCGGCAAAGGAATGGAATCGCGTGCCTTGCCGCCTGCCGCGCCTGGGCCTGGCCAGGCGAGACACAGGCTGAACAGGCAGCGGGCAACGTGCGGTCGGGCGCGTCCGCCCCGCGCCCCTGCGGGCGGACGGAATGGATGCGCGCGACTCAACCTCACAAGCAAGGCTGGCTGCATGTGAAGCGGCGTGTCTTCGAGCCGCGCTCATTATCCACGGCGATGATGGCGCCAGTAGCGGTGAGACCGGCGATGCGGGACGCCCAGATTGCTGGCCACTGCTGGTCCCGTGATGGCACCAGCGACGCCGCCTACCACCGCGCCGACAGGGCCTGCCACGGCACCGCCTGCCAAAGCGCCGACGCCTGCGCCGCCAACCCGTTCACCTGTTGTGGAACATGCGGCCAGGCTCAATGCCGCAAGGCCTGCGAGAAACAATGTCCGGCCAGATTTCATCATGTCAAACTCCTCCGCACAATTTATTTGCGCGTCATGCAAACGTGTCAGAACAGCAATGGTTCCCGTCTGGGCGCTGCTACTCAAGGGCATCGCCAAATTGCAACGATTTTGCCCCGCTAATGTTTTTTCATTGGACGCCCTGCAACCTTTGTGCGGCATGCCCGTTGTTGACTTGTAAACGCAGCTTCCACCCCCTTCCAGGAACTGCGTTAAACTCGCCCGCATTGGCATGCCCCCGCCAGTGCGGGCACTTTTTTTTCGGCGCAGCCGCCTGCCGGCGGAACTTTCAGGCACCTGCCACATTTATTGATATGCAAACCAACCGTTGAGGTCTCGCCATGTCCCTTGGAACAATCCTGATTATCATACTGATCTTGATGCTGGTTGGCGCCATTCCCAACTGGGGCCATAGCCGCTCCTGGGGTTATGCACCCTCAGGCTTGCTGGGCACCGTCCTTATCGTGGTGGTCATCTTGATGCTGCTCGGGCGGCTATAGGGCGACTTCCCGGATTGAAAGTTTCCCAACCCAACCAAAATGGAGCACAAGCAATGAATGACCACAGCACGCAGGCCTCGCCTGCAACAGACATCGCCGCAGAACTGACACAGCTGCGCACTGATTTCGGACGCCTGACAAATTCAGTCGCCGATCTGGTCAAGGCGCAAACCACTGCGGCCGCAAGTTCCATCCGTGCCAGTGTCGGAGACGCCGGCGACGTGATCGCGGGCAAGGCTGCTGACATTGGCAATACCGCGCTTCACATGACAAGTGGCGCGCAGAAGACCGCCATGACTGCCAGCCGTGATGTCGAGACGTCAATCGAGCGCAATCCGCTGACCGCAGTGCTGATTGCGGCGGGCATCGGCCTTGTGCTCGGATTGGTCGGCTCGCGCGGCTGAACGGTGCCTGTCCTGCGCTCAACCGGCAACGCGTGCCGGTTGGGCCGGGCGCGTCGATTTCTGGTCAAAGAACAAAGCCTGGCTGATGACTGCCTTGACCATCTCCGGCCTGAACGGCTTGGTGATAAGAAAAGCCGGTTCAGGCCGCTCGCCAGTCAGCAGGCGTTCAGGATACGCCGTGATAAAAATCACTGGAACTTCAAACGTCTGGAGAATGTCATTCACCGCGTCGAGGCCCGAACTGCCGTCCGCAAGCTGAATGTCGGCGAGGATCAGGCCGGGCCGCTGGCGCCGCACGGCCGCAACAGCTTCAGCGTGGGTGCGGGCAATTTCGGTGACGCTGTGGCCAAGGCTTTCCACCAGTGCCTCGATATCAATGGCGATGATGGGTTCATCCTCAATGATAAGAACCTGCGTCGCAATCTGGTTTGCAAGTTCGCGGCCCGCTTCATCCAGCAGGGCCAGCGCCTCTGGCTGTGTGCAGTCCAGCGCGGCAGCCACCTGGTCCGGCCCAAAACCCTCAACAGCGCTGAGCAGAAAAGCAATCCTTGGGCGCGGTGTGAGGGCTTCAATCTTTTGCAGTCCCGCGCTGCGGTCCTGAGTCCGGGATGCGTCCTGTACGGGTAGCTGCTTTGAACTTTCATGATTGAAAGCGATTGAACTCCAGACTTTCAAAAACACTTTGTAGAGCGCCAGCCGCGGATCAAGGCTGGTGTCAAAAACCGCCGGTTCGGCCACAATCGCCTCAAGGGTCGCCAATGCATACGCGTCGCCGGATGACTGGTTACCGTTCAATGCGCGGGCAAAGCGCCGCAGATAGGGCAGATGCGGCGTAATCGCTTGCGAAATCGTCATTGTATCCCCTTGCAGTTTTTTGGCCGCAGGCGCGCCCGGAAGTGCCACTCAACTGAAAAACGCCCGGCCAGCGAAATAGTTCCGTGCAGAGGAACATTTTCAAATGCGGGGCGTTCTTACGCTAAATGCACGAATCCTGCTAAAATTGCACCTGTCTTGAGGCGGCGTGTCGCCCATCGGCAGTTGAACAGGGGGAGGTTGAATTGCGGGGCGACGGAAAACCGGACGAGGACAAGCTGAAAATGCACGCCACCACCACCTCACGTCCATCACCCGGAGCGGGATCGGGGCCCGAGCAGCCTCTGGCTGCCGACATTCAGGCCCAGATCGGCCGTCGCCTTATGGCAATTTACGACGAGGTCTTGCAGCAGCCGGTGCCGGACCGCTTTCGCCTGCTGCTCGACCAGCTGGACCAGAAGCCAGCGCCGCCGAGCGCCATTAGCGGCTCGGGCGACGGAGATGACATTTGAGCGATGTCACCAAATCGATCAAAGACGAATTGCTGGCCACGATTCCAGCCTTGCGGGCTTTTGCCATTTCGCTCTCTGGAAAGGCCGACCGGGCTGACGATCTGGTGCAGGAAACCCTGATGAAAGCATGGGCGAACATGGCGTCCTACGTTCCCGGCACCAACCTGCGCGCCTGGCTTTTCACCATTCTGCGCAACATATTCTACTCGCAGTACCGCAAGCGAAAACGCGAGGTGGAGGATGCTGACGGCCGCATGGCGGCCCGCCTGTCGACACCACCGGAGCAAAATGGCCACATGGACTTTGCGGATTTTCGCCTTGCCCTGCAGAAACTTCCAGCCGATCAACGCGAAGCCTTGATCCTGATCGGCGCTTCGGGCCTGTCATATGAAGAGGCTGCGGAAGTCTGCAACTGCGCGGTCGGCACGATCAAGAGCCGCGTCAACCGGGCGCGCAGCAGGCTGGTCGAGCTGTTGGGCCTGTCAAAAGCTGGCGTGCCTTCGATGGAGCTGGTGCCCGGCAGCGCGCCTGTTGATCGCCCGATGCTACTGCGGCGGGCGCAAAGATGACCGGCGCCTGCAGCTTGCCACGCGGAGCATCCAGCAAATGAACCGGCCTGTCCAGGCTCCACGAATGATGAAGGTGGATACCGGATTGCCGCGCAGGCCGGCAGCGGACACTGGCGCGAAAGCCGCTGTGACGCCCCGCATCACCGCCCTGCAATGGCGTATCTTGCTGATCGCCTCAACATTCTCGATTATGGTTGCGGGTCTGGCAGCGCGCGCAATCACCCAAGATATTCTGCTACCGGCCGCTGCGCTCGGCGCTACGGCGCTGATCACGATTCTGCTGTTTGTCGCTGGCGCGGCGATACACACCAAACTGTTGCTGGAACGCACGCTGCAGCGCGATACGACGCGGGTGGCCCTTGAGCAAAGTGAGGCGCGCTTGCGGCTTGCCCAGACCGCCGCCGGAATTGCCTCAGTCGATTGGGATATTGCCGACGACCACGCCGTCTGGAGCTCGAACTTTGTCGACGTGTTCGGCATCGCTGGCGATGCGGGGCTGGGCAAAACACCCTACGAGCTGTTTATCGAACTGGTGCATCCAGATGACAGGGCGCGCATCGACTCAATGCACGTCGGAGTCTTGAAAACCGGGGGACACTTCAGCGAGGAATTCCGCATCCGGCGTCCGGATGGCGAGGTTCGCTGGATTGCCACGCGCGGCGAAGTGCTCTGCGATGGGGAAGGCAGACCGCACCGCCTGATAGGGACCAATTTTGATATTACCGAACGGCACCGCAATGAGGACAAACTGAAGCAAAGTCTAGCCATCATTGAATTTGCCAATGACGCGGGTGAAATCGGCATCTGGACCAAGAATATGGTAGTGCGGGCAGGAACGTGGGACCAGCGTGCGCGCAGTATATTTGGCCTGCTTTCAGACAGCGACCGCATCAATTTCAAGGTTTTCAGGCGGGCAATTCATGCTGGTGACTGGGACCAGGTGCGACTGGTTCTGATTCAGGCCCTGAAATCCGGCGAGAAATTTGCGCTTGAGTGCCGCATCCGCCGGCCGGATGACACAGTCAGATGGATCCGCATTCGCGGCCAGTCCGATGCTGACCCCCGCACCCATCGCGCGGCAACAATGACAGGCATTGTTTTTGATATCACAGAGCGGCGCGAGCGCGAGGCGCACCTGCGCAATCTCCTGCGCGAACTGACGCACCGCTCCAAGAACCTGCTTGCGGTTGTCCAGGCTATGGCGCGCCAGACCGGCGGTGCGGCAACCTCGGTTGAGGACTTTCAAAACCAGTTTTCCGCGCGCCTGCAGAGCATTGCGGCCTCGCACGACCTGCTTGTGCAAGAGGATTGGCAGGGGTCCTTCCTGACTGACATCGTGCACTCGCAAGTCGGGCAGTTTGCCGACACCCTTGGGGGCCGTGTCACAATAAACGGACAAAACCTTCAGCTGAAGCCTGAGGCTGCGCAGAATATCGGCCTCGCCTTGCATGAGCTTTCCACCAACGCCTCAAAATTTGGCGCGCTGTCCAATGCGGACGGCAAGGTCTCCATTAGCTGGAGCTTCACAACCATCGAGGCCGGGGTCCGGCGCCTGCAGATCGTATGGCGGGAAAGCGGCGGCCCGCCCGTCGTGCCACCGGTACGGCGCGGCTTCGGCTCCCGCGTCATCGAGCGTATTGTGGCGCAGGCGCTTGACGGCAAGGTCAGCCTGACTTTCCAGCCGGATGGCATTGTCTGGGCACTGGATATTCCCGCCAGCTATGTTTTGCCGAACAGCCGCGAGGCAGCTGCTCCAAGCAGCAAGGTATCCGCCCACACCGACCAGGCACCCGCGCCATGACCCTGGCTGATGTCGCCCCGCTGCCCCATGCAGACCTGGCAGCAGACTCAACACCGCCAGCGCCGGAAAGTGTCCCGGATGCGGTTTCATTCGACTGTCACGACGCCCAAGCGATGGGCGTGGTTGTTCTGGCGATTCTGGCGACTGTTTTCAGCCTGTATTTTGGCCGCGGCATTCTGCTTCCCATTGTCCTGGCAGCCGTGCTGAATTTTCTGCTGCAGCCCCTGATGGGCTTGTTGAACGAACGCCTGCGTTTGCCCATGCCAGTCGCCGCGCTGTTAGTTATCGCGGCAGTGTTTGCGATAATTGTTGGTCTTGCCTACGCCTTTTCAGTTGCCACAAGCGACTGGGCACAGAATGTGCCGCAAAGCATTGCTGTCCTCAAGCAGAAGCTCGCGTTTTTGTCAGGGCCGCTCAGCTATGTCCAGGAAATGCTATACAGCATTGAGCACATGGGTGCCCCATCCGGCCAGCCCGCTGCGCCGGTAGCCGTCGCCGAAGGCAACGCCCTGCCAGGGATACTCCTGTTTGGCACCGCCTCAACGCTCAGCGCGTTTTTCACCACCATCACCATTCTGTATTTCATGCTGGCCTCCGGTGACCGGCTGCTGCGCGCGCTGATTGAAGTGCTGCCGCGCTTTGCCGACAAGCGCCGCGCGGTGGAAATAGCCGGGCAGGTCCAGTCCAGCATTGCAAACTATCTGATGACCGTCACGGTGATGAACGCGGCTGTTGCCACAATGACCGGCCTTGCCATGTGGGCAAGCGGCCTCGGCAACGCTGTGCTTTGGGGCGCGATTGCATTTCTGCTGAACTTTGTTCCAATCATCGGTCCATTGATCGGGATTGTCATTTTTTTCGGCGCAGGACTGGTGGCGCTTCCCTGGCCATTTCCAGCCTTGGCGCCGCCTCTCCTGTACACCCTTATTCATTTTGCTGAAGGCCAGGCGATTACGCCGCTGCTGCTGGCGCGCCGCTTTGAGCTCAATCCGGTGCTGGTGATCCTGAGCCTGTTTTTCTGGTATGCAATCTGGGGAGTCCCTGGCGCATTGCTGGCCGTGCCGCTGCTCGCAATTTTCAAAATCCTTGCTGACCGGATTGAACCGCTGAAGGCAGTCGGACACCTGATTGGCGCTTGAGGCTGGCGGGGAAACGTTTACGCCCGGTGCCGTCTGGAACTTTCTGTCGGCCATCGCGTTTGACTGGTACCGGTGCAGAGCATACGCGCCGCGCCTGACAATCCGGACCCAGGAGGGAACAATGAACGGCATCATTTATATCGTGGGTTTGATCGTGGTTGTTCTCGCCGTCCTTTCCTTTTTTGGCCTGCGGTAAGCGCTGGTTTTGCCAGCCTGTCAGCATCGCAATCCTGACACGACACAGGAGGTCACATGGGACGCGGATTATTGTTGTGGATGCTCGGTGTGCCGATCCCGATCATTATCCTGATTGCGTTTCTCCGGCATTCCTGAATTGCGCCGGGCGCGCGCGGACGGGACATTTACATCAGGCGACACGTGCTATTGCCAGTGACAGGAGTTTTTCCATGACAACAAACCGCAGGGAATCCGGGCCGCAGCCGGAAGTATTGGCTGCTCTGGCCGCCGCCGCCAGAGCGGGCGGACAGAAGCCGAAGGCCGATGGCCTCACGGCAACAGCGCAGACCGCGCCGGTCAGGGCCAACCCGGCGCAGGAAGTGGATGCAGCCACAAAGGTATTGCGTGAGGGCGCAACCGGCAAGACTCAGGGTGCCGAACAGGCGGTGCAAAACCTGCCTGACCGCGCCAGGGCGCACAAGCAGTGAGACTGTGCGCCGGGGAACAGAAGCGTTCCGAGCCCGGCTTGCAGCCATCAAGTGCTATTGTGCCGCCGGTGCCTGCTTGCCGGTTTCCGCTTTCTCTGTTTCAGTTTTTTTCGCAAGCGCTTTTTCGGCTGCGACAACGTCGATGAGCTTTGACGACTCGCCGCCGCTCATGCCTTCATCTTCGGCGCGCTGCAACGCCTCAGCATCCACTTTCCAGGTGGCAAGCGCTTTTTTCTTCTGCCCTTCGGTCAGCGCGGCGTCGTGCACAATTTCCTGTGGCTTGTCATAGTGCATCGACGGGCTTTGCGTCTTGCCTGGAATACCAGTGGTTGCGGCATTTTTGGTCACTATGCGCTCCTTTGCATCTTTTCAAACTCCGGATGCGCCTGAGGCGCGCTCATGAACGGTTGAACCGGATCACGGCGGAAACGCCTGTCTCAGGCGATTGTTCCGCGACGCCAGGGCGGAACCTTTTGCCGCATCGGGCGTTACCCCACGGATGCCGTCTGGCGCGCAACAGGGGGCCATTCTGTTAGACTTCATTTCACGCTACTTTAACTTCAACGTTTCGCGGTCGCCGTGGGCGAGCGCGGAAGCCATCCGCGAGGAATTGTTCAGTGTAGAGCGGCTTGAAACACATGCGCGCAGTCTGGCTGCGGCCCAGGTGGCAGCCCCCGGACAAGGCAGGTCCACCAGCCTCGCCTCGCGCCTCGCGGCCAATGGCACCGCGCTGCTGGCGGCCTATCAATCGATTTCCACAGCCGTTGATGAAGGCCATGCAATCACGCCTGCCGCTGAGTGGCTGATCGACAATTATCACCTTGTTGAGAAGCAATTCCGCGAGGTGCGCTCAGACCTTCCGCCCGGCTACTACCGGCAGCTGCCGAAACTCGCGGGCGGGCCTTTCGCCGGTTATCCCAGAGTGTTCGGCATTGCCTGGGCGTTTGTCGCGCATACCGACAGCCGGTTCGATACGGAGATGCTGCGGCGCTTTGTACTGGCCTATCAGGAGGTGCAGCCGCTGACGATCGGCGAGCTATGGGCGCTGTCGATCACGCTGCGCATTGTGCTGGTCGAAAATCTCCGCCGTCTCGCCGACAGGGTTGTGCAAAGCCGGACGGACCGCAAAGCCGCCAATGAGCTTGCGGACCGGTTGCTGGGCGCGGATGGCGTCGGTGCCGTGCCTTTGGAGCAGGTGCTGGCAGACTGGCAGCACAGGTCCGTCACCAATGCATTTGCGGTGCAGGTACTGCAACGCCTGCGCGATCAGGATGCCCGCATTATTCCCGCCTTGAACTGGCTTGAATCGCGCCTTGCGCAGAGGGACACGACGCCTGACAAAGCCGTCAGCGACGAGCATCTGCGCCAGGGCGCCGCGACGGTCACTGTCAGCAATATCATCAGCAGCCTGCGCATGATCACGAGCGTTGACTGGTCCGATCTGTTTGAGAGCATCAGCCTTGTGCATCTGGCGCTCGCCAGCGATCCGGCATTCCTGACGATGGATTTTGCGACACGTAACCTCTACCGCAGCGCCATTGAGGAACTGGCGCGCGGGTCGCGGCGCACGGAGATGCAGATCGCGCAGGGCGCGCAGGTTGCGGCCGGGCATCGAGGCGCGGCGTCCACAGAAAACACGCGCCTCAACGAGCGCGGGCCGGGTTACTTTCTGATTGGCAAGGGGCGCGGGGCCTTTGAGCAGACAATCGGTTTCCTCCCCGTCTGGCGCGCGCGGCTGAAGCGCGCCTGCCGCTGGTTTGGCATTAGCGGTTATGCAGGCGCAATTGCGCTGTGCACGGCAGGATTTCTGGGCGTCGCGCTCTGGCTGCTTTCGGGCACCGGGGTCACGCCCGGCTGGCTGGCGCTGCTTGGCCTGCTCGGCGTCATCCCGGTTTCAGATTCTGCGGTGACGCTGGTCAATTGTGTCGTCACCCGCGTTGTCGGGCCAACCGCATTGCCGGCGCTTGAGCTCAGGTCCGGAATTCCCGCCAGCCTGCGCACCATGGTTGCCGTACCGACGCTGCTGACATCGCTGGAGGGTGTTGCGGCGCATATTGAAAACCTGGAAGTGCATCACCTTGCCAGCCCCGATGGCGAGGTTTACTTTGCGCTGCTGTCGGACTGGGCGGATGCGGCGCAGGCAAGCATGCCTGCTGACGCTGCCTTGCTTGAGGCTGCGGTGGCGGGTATAGCGCGCCTCAACCAGCGCTATCCGCCTGGTGCCGCCGGCAACCGCTTCACGCTGCTGCATCGCCCGCGCAGCTGGAGCGCGGGCGAAGCCAGCTGGATCGGCTGGGAGCGCAAACGCGGCAAGCTGCACGAACTTGACCGGTTGCTGCGCGGCGCGGACGATACGCGATTTCTGGCGCTGGACGGCGTCGCCCCGCAGGCCCCGCCCGCCGTGCGCTACGTCATTACCCTTGACGCTGACACGCGGCTGCCGCGCGAGACAGTGCGCAGGCTGATAGGCAAGATGGCGCATCCGCTCAATAAACCGCAGTTTGACGCGGTTTCCGGGCGGATCGTCGAAGGCTATGGCGTGTTGCAGCCGCGCGTCACGCCCTCCCTGCCAGTGGGTGAGGCAGGCTCGCTGTTCCAGCGCACCTTCTCGTCGCAGAGCGGCATTGACCCCTATGCGGCGGCTGTGTCGGACGTCTACCAGGACCTGTATGACGAGGGCTCATTCGCGGGCAAGGGCATATACGACGTCGATGCCTTTGAGGCTGCGCTGGCGGGGCGCGTGCCGGAAGCGTCGCTGCTCAGCCATGATCTGTTCGAGGGCGTGTTTGCCCGTGCAGGGCTTGCCTCCGATGTTGAGGTGGTGGAGGAATTTCCCTCGCGCTACGACGTCGCCGCCTTGCGCCAGCATCGCTGGACGCGTGGTGACTGGCAGTTGCTGCCTTGGATTCTTGGCTTTGCCGGCGGCAGCGCAAGTCCTGCGCGCCGGGCCATCCCAGCGGTTGGCCGCTGGAAAATGCTCGATAACCTGCGCCGCTCGCTGTCCGCGCCTCTGGCTGTTGCCAGCCTCATGGCAGGCTGGGTTCTGCCCTTTCACGCGGCGCTGGCCTGGACGCTGACTGTCGTTGCCACCATCATGTCGCCAACGCTGATCCCGGTCCTGTGCGGGCTCGCGCCGAACCGTCCCGGCGTTCCAGTCCTGGCGCATCTGCGAACTGTCGCCACTGACTTCAGTTTTGCGCTGACCCAGAGCCTGTTTGTCGTGGTGTTTCTGGCCGACCAGGCCTGCCTGATGGCGGATGCTGTCGTGCGCACCCTGTACCGGCTGCTGGTCAGCCGCAGGAATTTGCTCGAGTGGGTGTCGCATGCGCAAACCGCAGTTGGCGCAAGTCCGGGCGTATTGAGTTTCGCCCGGCGGATGACCGGTGCCATTGTTGTTGGCCTCATCGCGCTGGACATCGCCTTGTTGCAGGGCAGCAGCAACTGGCTGCTGGCCGCGCCGTTTGCCCTGCTGTGGCTGGCATCGCCCTTTATCGCCCTGCGGGCCAGTTTGCCGCCAACTGTTGCAGGGCGGCCCTATGCTGCCCTGTGGAAAGCGTTTCCATGGATCGCGCGCTGGGCCAGCCTGTCGCCGGTCATCGCCGGCCAGCTGCCGCTTGAACAGGCCGATGCGCAGGCCCTGCGGCTGACGGCGCGGCGGACCTGGCGGTTTTTTGAGACATTTGTGACTGCCGCCGACAACATGCTGCCGCCGGACAATTTTCAGGAGGAGCCGGTGCCGGTGCTGGCGCACCGCACATCGCCGACCAATATGGGACTGTACCTGCTGTCGATTGTCAGCGCGCGCGATTTTGGCTGGATCGGCGTGGACGAGGCCCTCGCGCGGCTTGAGGCGAGCCTCGCCACCATGCGCAAAATGGAGCGCGTGCGCGGACATTTCTACAATTGGTACGACACGCAAACGCTGCTGCCGCTGGAACCCAGGTATGTTTCCTCCGTCGACAGTGGCAATCTGGCTGGACATCTGCTCGTGCTGGCGCGGGCCTGCATCGACTGGACCAATGCGCCGATGGAGCCGCGAATGCGGTTGCATGGCATTGCTGACGCAGTGAAAGTGGCGCTGCAGGAGGCGGCACGGCAGTTTGCTGCGGGCGCGGCGCAGCCTGCGGAGGCTGAAAAAATCCAGCAATGCCTCAGCGCTTTGGCGGAAAGTCTGAGCGCGCCGTTGACGGACAAGGACACGTTCGGCCTTCGGATGGCGCAACTGGCAGCGCAGGGCGCAGCACTTGAAGCTGTTGCGCGCGCTTTGTCTGCCGGGTCTGGCAACGCGAGGCTGGCAGAGCTTATTTATTGGGCGCAGGCTGCCAGCAGCGCCATCCAGCGCTTTCAGAAAGACACGCTGGACGAGGCCTCTGACACGGCTGCAAACGCCGGACGGCTCAAAGCCATTGAAGAAAGCGCCAGAGATTTTGCGCTGTCGATGGAGTTTGGCTTTCTGCTTGACCCCAAACGCAAGCTGCTGTCGATCGGCTATCTTGTGCACGAGGATGCGCTCGATACCAACTGCTATGATCTTGTTGCCTCCGAAGCGCGGCTCGCCAGTTTTGTCGCGATTGCCAAGGGCGACATTCCGGCGCGGCACTGGTTCCGCCTCGGCCGGGCCGTTGTGCTGGTGGCGCGGCGCGCGGCCCTGATTTCCTGGTCAGGCTCAATGTTCGAATACCTGATGCCCTCGCTGGTCATGCGGGCACCGGCAGGCAGCCTGATCGAGCAGACCAGCCGCCTGATTGTCCACCGCCAGATTGATTACGCCAAAACCCTCGGCGTGCCGTGGGGAATATCAGAATCGGCCTACAATGTCCGGGATCTCGAATTCACCTATCAATATTCAAATTTCGGCATTCCGGGACTGGGCCTGAAGCGCGGTCTTGATGCCAACATCGTCATCGCGCCCTATGCAACCGCTCTGGCGGCGATGGTCAGCCCGCAGGCGGCAGTGCTCAATTTTGCCCGGCTGGAGAAAGTCGGCGGCCTCGGACGTTTTGGGTATTACGAGGCGCTCGACTACACGCCCGTGCGCCTGCCCGAAGGTGCCAGCGTCGCCATTGTCAAAGCCTATATGGCGCATCATCAGGGTATGACCATCGTGGCGATTGCCAATGCGCTGCTGAACGCCGGCATGCGGGCGCGGTTTCATGCCGAACCGATTATTCAGGCGACGGAACTGCTTTTGCAGGAGCGCCCGCCGCGCGATGTCGCTGTGGCGCTGCGTTCGGAGGCTTACGCAAAATCAGCAGCGAGAATCCGGAATTTTGAACTGCCTGGCGGCAGGCGCTTTTCAACTGCCGACACGGCCGCGCCCGCCACGCATCTGCTGTCCAACGGCAGCTACAGCGTCATGCTGACCAGCGCCGGTTCTGGCTACAGCCGCTGGGAGGACCTTGCGGTGACGCGCTGGCGCGAGGATGCGACCTGCGATGACTGGGGCTCCTATGTGTTTTTGCGTGACGCCAAGAGCGGAGTCCTGTGGTCGGCAGGCTATCAGCCCTGCGGCGTGGCGCCGGACGACTATGACGTTGTGTTCAATGAGGACCGGGCTGTCTTCACCCGCCGTGACGGCACGCTGACAACAACGATGGACGTGCTTGTTTCGGCCGAAGACAATGCCGAGGTCCGCCATGTGTCGATTGTCAATGACGGCAGGCAGGCGCGCGAAATCGAAATTACCTCCTATTGCGAGCTGGCATTGACAACCCTGGCTGCGGACCTCGCGCATCCGGTGTTCTCCAAACTGTTTGTCCAGACCGAATATCTGCCGGAGCTTGAGACCATTGTCGCAACGCGCCGGCGGCGCTCGCCGGCGGAGCCGGAAATCTGGGCGGCCCATCTGGCCGTGGTTGCAGGCGAGACGACAGGCCCCATCGCCATTCAAACCGACAGGTCACGCTTTGTCGGCCGCAACGGAAATCTCAGAAGTCCGGGAGCCGTTGCGGATGGGCAGGGCATGACGGGCACCATTGGCACAGTGCTCGATCCGGTTTTCGCGCTGCGTCACAAGGTGCGCATTGCGCCGGGCGGCATGGCGCGTATCGCCTTCTGGACCATGGTCGCGCCCACCCGCGAGGCGCTGCTTGGCTGCATAGACAAGCACCGCGACAATGCAGCCTTTGCGCGCGCTGCGACGCTGGCCTGGACGCAGGCGCAGGTGCAACTGCACCATATCCGCATTGACCCTGCCGAGGCGGCCCTGTTCCAGCGCCTTGCCGGGCATCTGCTTTTCGCAGGCCCGGCGTTGCGTTCATCATCCGAATCCATCGCACGCGGCGCGGGCAGCCAAAATGGCCTGTGGAGTCTGAGCATTTCCGGCGATTTGCCGATTCTGCTGCTGCGCATAGCCGATGAGGAGCACCTCGACCTCGCACGCCAGCTGCTGCTGGCGCATGAGTACTGGCGCATGAAGCACTTCAGTGTCGATCTCGTTATCCTGAACGAACGCGGCGCGTCTTACGTGCAGGACCTGCAGATCGCCATTGAGGGCATGGTGCGCACCAGCCAGTCGCGCCGCCAGGCCACCAGCGGCAAAGCCGGCGGCGGGGTTTTCGTGGTGCGCGCTGATCTGATGTCACCCCAAACCCGCGCGTTGCTGAATGCGGTGGCGCGCGTGGTGCTGGTGGGGCAGCGCGGCAGCCTTGGTGACCAGCTGGACCGGGTGCCCTCGGTGCAGACCCGCACGGCCAGCGCCCCGGTCCGCGCCGGCTACTGGATGCCGCATGCGCCGCCGCCTGTGCCACAGCTGGAGTTTTTCAATGGCCATGGCGGCTTTGCCAATGACGGGCGTGACTATGTCATCATTCTGCCCCCCGGCAAAACCACACCGGCACCCTGGATCAACGTCATTGCCAACCCCGCCTTCGGCTTCCAGGTTGCCGCCGAGGGCGGCGGTTACACGTGGTCGGTCAACAGCCGCGAGAACCAGCTGACGCCGTGGTCAAACGACCCTGTCAGCGACCGCCCGGGCGAGGTGATCTATCTGCGCGACGAGGAGACGCGCGAGGTCTGGACCGCAACGGCGCAGCCCATCCGCGACACTGCCGCGACCTACGTGACCACGCATGGCAAGGGCTACAGCCGCTTCGAGCATGTGTCGCATGAAATCGCCGTGGAGCTGACGCAATTCGTGCCGGTTGCTGATCCTGTCAAGATATCGCGGCTGACATTGCGCAACCTGTCGGACCGGCCCCGCAAACTCTCTGTGACCAGCTATGCGGAATGGGTGCTGGGACCGGCCAGAAGCACGTCAGCGCCCTTTGTGACTACGGCGCTGGATCAGGCCACCGGGGCGCTGTTTGCCCGCAATGCCTGGACTCCGGCCTTTGAAGGGCGCGTCGCCTTTCTGGACATGGGCGGCCTGCAAACCGAGTGGACTGGTGACCGCCGCGCTTTCATCGGCCGCAACAGGTCCGTTTCGGCACCGGCCGCGCTCTCGGGCGCTATGCCTCTCTCAGGCAGCGTTGGCGCCGGCCTTGATCCTTGCGGTGCGATGCGCCGGTTCATCACGCTGCCACCGGGGGGATCGGCGCAGATTGCCATCTTCCTCGGCCAGGCTGCAAGCACCGAGGAGGCGCAGGCGCTGATTGCGCAGTGCCGCGCCGCCGATCCTGCCGCCGTCCTGGCTGAAGTCACGCAGCAATGGGCGGGCATGCTGGAGGCGGTGCAGGTCAAGACACCGGACCGCGCCATGGACGTCATGCTCAACGGCTGGCTGCTGTACCAGACGCTGGCCTGCCGCGTCTGGGCGCGCTCGGCCTTCTATCAGTCCAGCGGCGCCTATGGATTCCGCGATCAGCTGCAGGACGGGATGGCGCTGGCCGCCGTCCGCCCTGATCTTGCCCGCGCGCATCTGCTGCGGGCGGCGGCCCGGCAGTTTGTCGAGGGCGATGTGCAGCATTGGTGGTGGCCCAACACCGGGCAGGGGGTGCGCACCCGCATCACCGATGACCGCGCCTGGCTGGCCTACGCAACCTCGCACTATGTGGAGGCGACAGGCGAGAGCGCTGTGCTGGACGAAAGCGTCGGGTTCCTTGAAGGCCAGTGGCTGCGCGAGGGCGAGCATGACAGCCTGTTCCAGCCCGCTGTCTCCGACCATCGCGCCAGCCTGTACGAGCATTGCGCGCTTGGCCTCGACCAGAGCCTGGCGCTGGGCGTCCATGGCCTGCCCTTGATGGGATCGGGCGACTGGAATGACGGCATGAACCGTGTTGGCGAAGGCGGCAAGGGCGAAAGCGTCTGGCTGGCCTGGCTGCATTGCGCCACGCTTGGCGCTTTTGCGCCAATAGCCGACGCGCGGGGCGACAGCGTGCGGGCAGAAAACTGGCGGGCGCATGCCGCCGCCCTGCGCGCCTCGATTGAACGCGAGGCCTGGGACGGCGGCTGGTACAAGCGCGGCTATTATGATGATGGCGCGCCGCTTGGCTCTTCCGCAAGTGACGAATGCCAGATTGACGCTATCGCGCAATCCTGGGCGGTCATTTCGGGCGCCGGCGATCCTGCCCGCGCCCGGCTGGCGATGGCCGCAGTGGATCGGGAACTTATCCTGCCAAATGAACAGCTGGCGCTGCTGTTCAAGCCACCATTCGACAAGACCACGCAGGAACCCGGTTATATCAAGGGATATCCACCCGGCATCCGCGAAAATGGCGGTCAATACACGCATGGCGCACTGTGGTCTGTCATCGCCTTTGCCACGCTGGGCGAAGGCAACAGTGCGGCAAGGCTGTTTTCAATTCTCAACCCCGTCAATCATGCGCGCACACCGGCGGAAGTTGGCCGCTACGTCGTCGAACCCTATGCGGTCGCTGCCGATGTCTATGCGATGGCACCGCATGCCGGGCGTGGCGGCTGGACCTGGTACACGGGATCAGCAGGCTGGATGCAACGGGCGGGGATGGAGAACATCCTTGGCCTGCGCGTAAAGGCCGGCGTGCTGCATCTTGACCCCTGCATTCCTGAAAACTGGCCGGCCTTCGACATCAGTCTGCACCATGGCTCGGCGCGCTATCAAATACACGTCGAAAATCCGGGGAAAGTTTCGCGCGGTATTGCGTTTGCCACGCTCGATGGCGTTGACATCGGCGGGCGTCCGGTTCGCATCGCCTTGAATGACGACGGCGCGGTGCATGCCCTCAATGTCACTTTGGGTTGACTCAAGGCTCCGCGCCAATGTGTGTCGGCTGACATTGCCCGGCCCTGAATATCTGGTTGCCGGGTGGCCTCGGGCATGATGGCGAAACATTGTCGTTTCAGTGTGCTGAGGGAACCGCAAGCCCGGAACGGCGTTATATAAACAGCAGCATAGAGCCGCTGATTTGAGCACAGGCCACGTCAATGGCCGCCGCACGCTTGCTCACAGGAACGCTGCGCCAGTCTTTAGCCTTACGAGGTGTCAAATGCGCAGGATTGTTGAACCCCCGCCAACAACACAGTGCGACCGCTGCGGCAGCCAATTGAGGTTGAAGCGTGTGGAAACCGCCAGTTCAGGTCTTGAAATGAGCAGCCAGATTTTTGCATGCCTGCGCTGCGGCAACGAGCGCAGATGCACGACGCCGCAAGACCACTATGCGGCGCGCCCGGCTGCCGCGCATCGGCTGATATATGCATGAACAGATCGGGATTTCCGGGCAGCAGTTCCAGGTAATCATGCCAGTGCCGGTGGAACGGACGCTTGCATGTCGGCCGTCATTGCGACCCCCGGGTCGAAGCCCGGGGGAAATAACCCAGAGGCCACAGATGGCACGCTCCGGGTTGCTCTGCTGTGGTCGCAAAGACGAAGCGTTGGCCAAATCGGTCACGCTCCAGGTCCGCTGGTATTAACCCCAAAGCGGCCACCGGATAAATGCAGGCATTCATGCCGGGCCGTAGGGATGGCCTACCCGGGCCAGATAACGCGGGGCATCCGCCGCCACCTGTTCTGAGCCTAACAGGTGCTCGGCCCGCACATGCCGGCGCATCGATTGCAGCAGCAACTGGCCAAGCAGTTCGGCCTCGGGGTCAATGCCAGTCGCTGCGTGCTGCCGCATTCCAATATCCCAGGCTGCGTCGGCCGCATCGGCTGCAAATGTCATGACAACACCGGTGACAAATTCCTCAGCAGTGATATGGCGGTGAGCAGCGAGGGCGCGCAGAAAATCAAGGATCGTGGGGTCGAGCCGCGCAATAACATCCATGCCCGAGGGATTCTGAGACTGCAAAGCAAGGATGAGATCAGACAAGCGCATCCATTGCCGGTTTGATGCGACACCAGGAGGATTAAATTGTGCGTCCTCGATGGGCATTGCCATTTCTCCCTGTGTCAGGAATTCAGTTTCTGGCGTGAAAGG
>JANLPP010000265.1:0-3303 GCA_031367295.1 Hyphomicrobiales bacterium
TTTTTCATCCAGACTGACGCAGCGATCAACCCAGGCAATTCGGGTGGCGCGCTGGTTGATCTCAACGCGCGCCTTATTGGCGTCAACTCGATGATTTTCTCCAAATCCGGCGGCTCGGTCGGGATTGGTTTTGCCATCCCCGTCAACATGGTCAAAATCGTCATTGGCGCGGCCAGGGGCGGCGTCAAGCAGGTGCACCGCCCGTGGCTTGGCGCGACCCTGCAGGGCGTCAGCAAGGAGATTGCCGACAGCCTTGGGCTGGAGCGGGCGTCGGGCGCGCTGGTGGCGGCGGTGCAGGACAAAAGCCCGGCGGCCGAGGCTGGCCTCAAGCGCAGCGACATTATCACCGGCATTGACGGCCGGGGCGTTGATGACGCCGAAAGCCTTGGCTACCGGCTGGGTACCAAGCCGCTGGGCGGCGCTGCCAGTCTCAGTGTGCTGCGGGGCGGCAAGGCGCTGACACTGCCTGTGAAGCTGATCGCCGCGCCGGAGACGCCGTCGCGTGATCTCGCCAAAATCAAGGGCCGCTCGCCCTTTACCGGGGTCACGGTGGTCAATGTGTCGCCCGCCGTGAATGAGGAATATTCGCTCGACAGCCTGAGCGAGGGCGTCGTTGTGGTGGATGTTGACACCAACTCGATCGCCGAGAGCGTCGGCATGCAAAAGAACGACATTGTGGTGGAGATCAACGACACCAAAATCACTACGACACAAGACTTGGTCAAGGTCTCCAGCGGCAAATCCGCCTATTGGCGGCTGATCATCAAGCGCGGCGGCGAGCTGATCCGCACGGTGATCGGCGGCTAGCAAAAATTCAGCGGCTGGCGCGCGCCTGCGCTGCCAGCCCACGGTTCAGCGTTTCCTCAGGCGGCCTTTTTGGCCGTCACTGCCTTGGCCTTGCCCATCCGCTTCTTGACGGATGACCACAGCTTGCGCATTTCTTCCGCCGCACATCCGTTGCGGTTATATTCGCTGACGCCAAGGCCATGGCGTGCCGCTTCCTGATAATCGACACGCGCCGCGATCAGCGGCGTGATAAGGCCGCCCATGGCTTCAAGCGCCTTGGCACCTTCCTCGACACGCGCACTCTGCTGGGCGGGCGGGCACTGGTTGAGCAGAAACACGAACTCGCGCTTCATCTCTTTCAGGGTCTTGCGCGTCCGCTCGCTCGCCCACAGGTCGAACACATTGGGGCGGGCGGGAATGATGCAGAGATCCGAGGCTTTCATCGCCGCCTTTGACTCGACCGAATCCGTGCCCGGCGTGTCAATGACCACCAGCGTGATGCCGTTTTTCTCCATCATCGCCAGCGCCTGCGCCAGTTTGCCGGAGCTGACAGCCTCAACCGGCATTGCCTCTGCGCCGCGCGCTTTGGCCCAGTTCACCAGCGAGGCCTGCGGATCCATATCGATGATGAAAACCTTCTCGCCGGCTTCCCGCGCGGCGACGGCGAGCGAGGAAGCGAGTGTGCTTTTCCCCGAGCCGCCTTTCTGTGTAACAAAAGCTATCGTGCGCATTCATGGCCCCAATTTTTTGGACGCAGGCCCTGTGCATTATCGCCGCAGGGTCCGCCGCTCAACTCCAGGAAACGCGCACGCTCATTTGAAACGCTGATTCGAAATGCTAGACCAAAGAGTGAGTTATGCACAGAATAATTGAGCCGGAATTCGATGCGGCCCCTACGTTCCGCACAGCCCTGTGTGGTCTGTGCAACACCAACGCGACGTAAACCTGAATAAGGGATGGCCACGCCAATGGTTTTGCAATGACAGCCAATCTGTTCACCGCCGCAGGGCTGGCGCAGGATGCACCGCGCCCGCTGGCTGACCGTCTGCGCCCCGGCGTCCTCAGTGATGTGGCGGGGCAGGATCATCTGATCGGGCCGCAGGGCGCACTGTCGCGGCTGCTGCGGGACGGCGCGTCGCGTGGCCTGGGATCGCTGATTTTCTGGGGGCCTCCGGGCACCGGCAAGACAACGGTGGGACATTTGCTGGCGCAGGAAACCCGGCTTGCCTTCGTGCAGCTGTCAGCGATATTCACCGGCGTCGCTGATCTGAAGAAAGTTTTCGAGGAGGCGCGCGCCCGCCACCAGAGCGGCCAGGGCACGCTGCTGTTTGTCGACGAGATTCACCGCTTCAACCGGGCCCAGCAGGATTCGTTTCTGCCGGTGATGGAAGATGGCACGATCACGCTGATTGGCGCGACGACCGAGAATCCGTCGTTTGAGCTTAACGCCGCCCTGCTGTCGCGCGCGCGTGTCATGACCTTCCGCGCGCTGGATGATGCTGCAATTGACACCCTGTTGACCCGCGCCGAAAAACTGGAGGCGCGCGCGCTGCCGCTGGATGCGGGCGCAAGGGCCGCGCTGGTGCGCATGGCCGATGGCGATGGCCGCGCCGCGTTGACGCTGGCCGAGGATGTCTGGCGCGCCGCGCTCCCCGGCGAGATGATTGACGCGGCAGCCTTGAGCGAAATTGTGCAGCGCCGCGCGCCCATCTATGACAAGGCGCAGGAAGGCCACTACAATCTCGTCAGCGCGCTGCACAAATGCGTGCGCGGCTCCGACCCCGACGCCGCGCTGTATTATCTGGCGCGCATGCTGGATGCGGGCGAAGATCCGCTGTTCATCGCGCGGCGGGTTGTGCGCATGGCAAGCGAGGAGGTCGGCCTTGCCGATCCGCAGGCGCTGGGCATCGCGCTTGCCGCCAAGGAGGCCTATGATTTTCTGGGTTCGCCAGAGGGCGAGCTGGCGATTGCGCAAGCGGTGATCTACGTCGCCAGCGCGCCCAAATCGAATGCCGTCTACACGGCCTACAAGAGCGCGCGGCGCGTCGCCAAAGAGCATGGCTCGCTGATGCCGCCGAAGGTCATTCTCAATGCGCCAACAAAACTGATGAAACAGGAAGGCTATGGCAGCGGCTACCGCTATGACCATGATGAGCCGGACGCGTTTTCCGGCCAGACCTATTTTCCTGACGCGCTGGGACGCCAGCACTTCTACCAGCCCGTGGAACGCGGCTTTGAGCGCGACATCCGCAAGCGGCTGGACTGGTGGCAGAAGCTGCGCGGCGAGCGCGGCGGTTAGAGCATGATGTCGTCAGACGGAAATATTACATCAGCCGCATTTGGACCGTCGGCCTCCGGCCGGCCTCTTCCCCCGGCCCATAAAAATTCTGACGGAGGTTTCTCTCAAAGCCGACCGGAGGCCGACGGTCCAACGCTGATTAAATCTGGCCGCATCCCGCTCTACTCCGGCGCGCAACACCGGCCCCACAGCGGGCAGAGGCCGGACTGCTTCAGCTC
>JANLPP010000305.1:0-12753 GCA_031367295.1 Hyphomicrobiales bacterium
CAGGCGGCGCGCAATCACCTGCGCCTGAATTTCGGCAGCGCCTTCAAAGATCGACAGGATGCGGGCGTCACACAGCAGGCGGCTGGCCACATATTCCAGCGCAAAGCCATTGCCGCCGTGAATTTGCACGCCATTGTCCGCGCAAGCCCAAGCCACCCGGGCGGCCAGCAGCTTGGCCATCCCCGCCTCAAGATCGCAGCGCTTGCCGTCGTCTTTTTGCCGGGCGGCGTGATAGGTGATCTGCCGTGACAGGGCAATTTCCACCGCCATCATCGCAAGCTTTGCCGCCACGCGCGGAAATTCGATCAAGGGCTTGCCAAACTGGATACGGTCGGTGGCATATTTCATCGCGGTTTCCAGTGCGGCCTGCGCCACGCCAATGGCACGGGCGGCGGTCTGGATGCGGGCAGACTCAAACGTCTGCATCAGCTGTTTGAAACCCTGGCCCTCCTCGCCTCCCAGCAGGTTGGCGGCGGGCACCTCAAATCCGTCAAAGGCGATTTCATATTCCTTCATGCCGCGGTAGCCGAGCACCTCAATCTCGCCGCCCGACATGCCTTTGGCGGGGAAAGGTTGCGCATCCGTGCCGCGCGGCTTTTCGGCAAGGAACATCGACAGGCCCTTGTAGCCCGGCTCGCCCGGGTTGGTACGCACCAGCAGTGTCATAACATCGGCGCGCACCGGATGGGTGATCCAGGTCTTGTTGCCGGTGACTTTGTAAACATTGCCGTCCCGCACGGCGCGGGTGCGCAGCGAGGCGAGGTCAGAGCCGGTGTTCGGCTCGGTGAACACGGCGGTGGGCAGCATCTCGCCGGACGCAATCTTCGGCAGGTAATGCGCCTTCTGCGCGTCCGTGCCGCCGCATAAAATCAACTCCGCTGCAATCTCCGAACGCGTGCCGAGCGAGCCTGCGCCAATGTAGGCGCGCGACAGCTCTTCGGACACCACGCACATGGCGGTCTTGCCAAGCCCCATGCCGCCATATTCCTCCGGGATGGTGAGGCCGAAGACGCCAAGATCGCTCAGACCTTTCACCACTTGCATCGGAATGTAAGCGTTGGCCAGATGCCACTTGTGCGCATGCGGCAGCACTTCGGCGGTCGCAAACTTGCGCATCTCGGACCGGATGGCCTCCATCGTGTCGTCAAGGCCGGAATTGCCGGTGATGTCCCCGCCCTGCGCGCCCGCAATCAGCGCCGCCAGCCGCGCCCGGTGTTCTGTCGTGTTGCCTTGCACCATCAGCGTTTCAACCGCAGGCGTCAGGCGCGCGGCAATCTGCCCCTGCGTCAGGCCAAAATCGACAAGGCGGATGGTCTCGCCCTGGCTCATGGCAATGCCGCCGAACACCTGCGCCAGATATTCGCCCATGCCGATGCGGGTCAGCAGCTCCTCGGTCTCGCCAAACTGGCCCTCGGCGCTGAGCCGCTCCGCATAGGCAGCCATTTCGCGCACAGCCTGGGCATAGGTGGCAAGCCAGGCAAGGCCGTGCGTGGCATGCTGCTCGCGTTCGATCAGGATCGCCGAGAGCTTGCCGCAGTCCGTGACACGGTGGCGCAGGGCAAGGGTGGCGTCAAGCTGCAATCCTTCAAGGCTCGCCGACGCCTCGCGCGCCAAGCCGGGAAGGGAGAGGCTGGGAAGGGAGAGGGCGGGCGCTGCGGCCTGCATGGTCTGGGTCATTCACACAATCCAATAGCCTGCCAATTACCTGGCGGCGACGGGCAAAACCCGGCACTAGTGCAGCGCAGCATGCTCCCCGCCGGCCAAAGCCGCAATGCGACTTTGTGGCCCCGCGTCATTTTCGCGTGGCGAGGGCAACGCCCAGCACAGTCAGCGCCATGCCGCCCCATTGCAAGGGTAAAAGCCGGTCGCCAAACAGAAACCAGGCTTCCACCGCCACCACCGGCGGCACCAGATAGATCAGCGCCGCCATGCGCGCCACCGCGCCGCGCCGGATCATCACCAGCATCAGGAAAATAGCGCCGATCGAGAGGCCGAGCACCGACCAGACCATGGTGGCGATGATCGATGGCGTCCAGTCAATGTGCATCGGCTCAAACAGCAGCGCTCCGGGCACAACAACCGCCAAAGCGCCGACATATTGCACCGCAGTAACACTGCGCAGGTCACCGACGTGCAAAAAGCGCTTCTGGTAAAACGTTCCAAACGTGACACTGGCCATGCCCAGCGCGTTGACAACAACCGGCCAGAACGGCACGCCGGCGGCCTGCGCCTGCGGATCAAGCAGTTTTGGCCCCAGCACAATGGTCAGCCCGGCAAATCCGGCAAAAACGCCGAGCCGTTGCAGCGGGGTGACGGGCTCGCCCAGAATCAGCGGCGCCAGCACGGCGGTCAGAATCGGCTGCAAGGCGGCGATCAGGCCGGATACTGTGGCCGACAGGCCGGCCCGCATGGCCCACCACACGCCCGCAAGATAAAACCCGTGCAAAAGCGCGCCTGAGACCAGTGCATGCAGCCATTGCGCCGGCGTTTGCGGCCATTGCGCGCCAGCCGCCCAAGCATAGACCGCCAGAAGCAGGCCCGCAAAGGCAAAGCGCCAGGCCAGAAAGGTCATTGCATCAGCGCCGAGCGCGCCATATTTCGCTGACAGCCAGCCGGTTGACCACAGCAGCACAAAAGCCACAGGTGCGGCGCGGTCAAACGGAGTCGGGCGGGGGGAAGGCAGCGCTGGCATTATCGCCAGCTAAGGCAAAGCCAGGGAACCGGCAATCGGCAATTTGGCCTTGCCATGCAGGCCCGCTTGGACAAGTGTCGACGCGATGCACTACAGCTTTAACATTCTGGTTGATGCCTACCGGCGCTTTCTTGACGATGATGGCTGGGCCATTGCCAGTCATATCGCGCTGACAACGCTGACCTCGATGTTTCCTTTCCTGATTTTTATTACGGCGGTCACCGGCACGCTGGGCTCGGCGGAACTGGCTGACGAGGCGACGCGGCTGCTGCTGGATGCCTGGCCGGAGAAAGTGGCCTCCCCGCTCATCGCTGAAATACACAATGTAGTCGACCAGCCGCATCGCAGAGTGCTGACACTGGGGGCGATCCTTGCGGTCTACTTTGCCTCAAACAGTATTGAGGCGCTGCGCATCGGCCTGAACCGCGCCTATGACCAGCCTGAAACGCGGCCCTGGTGGCTGCTGCGGCTGGAGTCCATCGCCTATGTGCTGGCGGGGGCGGTTGCGCTGGTGACCTTGGCCGTCGGTGTGGTGCTGGGACCGTTGATATTTGCGCAAGTTATAACCTATTTCCCGGGACTTGCGCCCCTGAGAGGCGTCTTCACTCTGGTGCGGCTGGCCCTGGCAAGCTCTGTCCTGATGGTAAACCTGTTCGTTATTCACAAATTTCTCCCTGCCGGGCGGCGCAGCCTCAGCATGATTGCACCAGGGATCGCCTTTTCCTTCATTTTTTCCATTGCGGCTGGCGAGGCCTATGGCGCTTATCTTGCCCGCTTTGCCGGCAACTATATATCAACGTACGCTGGTCTCGCCTCAGTAATGATTGCGCTGGTGTTTTTATATACCATGGCGGCGATTTTCGTTTTCGGCGGCGAGCTGAACGCCGCCATTGCCCACACGCCGCATCGGCAAAAACGTTGAATCTGCAAATTAATCAGCGCATTCAACGGCAATGCCGCTTGAGGCGAGCCAGGCCAAAGCCGTCGGCTCAATCAGCGGCGCGCGGATCGCGCACGGCTGTAACGACATAATTGACGCCGGTGTCTCGGCCCAAAAACCAGGTGCCACGCAGCGGATTATAGCTGAAGCCGGATTCATCAGTCAGCCGCAATCCGCCACGGTTGATTGCGTCCTCCAGTTCGGCGGGGGTCACAAATTTTTCCCACTGATGGGTGCCTTTGGCGACCCATCGCAGTATATATTCCGCACCAACAATGGCCAATGCAAAACTTTTAAGCGTGCGGTTCAGAGTAGACACGAATAACAGGCCCCCTGGCCGCACCATACTGCCGGCTAGTCTGACAAATTCCGGCATGTCGACCACATGCTCCACAACCTCCATGGCCAGTACAGCGTCAAACAGCGCCCCTTCAGCCGCAAGATTCTCCAGGCTCGTGGTTTTATATTCAATGGACAGACGCGTTGCCCCCGCGTGGTGGCGCGCGACCTCAATAGTGCCCGATGACGGATCAATGCCGGTAACCGAAGCGCCGAGGCGCGCCAGCGGTTCACACAAAATGCCGGCACCGCAGCCGATATCCAGCATGCGGATGCCGCCAAGTGGTTGATTCTGAACTGATTGCGCCCCGGCCCTGGCGATGGAAAAATGCCTCACAACTTTGTCCCGGATATAGCCTACCCGCAGCGGATTAAGTTTGTGGAGCGCCTGCATGGGTCCATTGGGGTTCCACCATTCGCTGCCCAGTCGCTCAAACCGCGCCACGTCCGTGGTGTCGACACTGGGAGACGTGATGGTGGCCATGGTGTCTTCCTGCAGGGCGGCGTTGACAGGGGCGCGCCTGTCGGCTTTATACGCCCGGCTGTGGCTTGGCGCGCGTGGCGCATTGCCGCGTTCCATGTGTTTTGATCCCTTTTGACCTCCGGACCCCCAATGGCCCGCCTTGTGATGAAGTTTGGCGGCACATCTGTCGCCAATATTGACCGAATCAGAAACGTTGCGCGACATGTAAAACGCGAGGTTGATGCTGGGTATGACGTTGCTGTCGTTGTTTCAGCAATGTCCGGAAAAACCAATGAGCTTGTCAACTGGTGCAAGGAAGCCGCGCCGCTGCATGACGCGCGTGAGTACGATGCGATTGTTGCCTCAGGCGAGCTTGTGACCGCAGGTCTTGTTGCCATTGCGCTGCAGGGCATGGGGATGCGGGCGCGTTCGTGGCAAGGCTGGCAGATACCGCTGTATACGTCAAACGCCCATGGCTCCGCCCGGATCGAGTCGATTGACGGCACGGCGCTGCTAAACGGCTTCGAAGAGCGTCAGGAAGTGGCGGTTATTGCGGGATTTCAGGGTGTTCACAAGCAGACCGGGCGTGTGACGACGCTCGGGCGCGGTGGATCAGACACCAGCGCTGTGGCTGTGGCCGCAGCTATCAAGGCCGAGCGCTGTGATATTTATACGGACGTTGATGGAGTATACACCACTGATCCGCGCATTGTTCCCAAAGCAAAACGTCTTGATCGTGTCGCGTTTGAAGAAATGCTTGAGATGGCGTCGCTGGGGGCCAAGGTATTGCAGGTGCGCTCTGTGGAAGTTGCCATGGTCCATAAGGTGCAGCTGTTCGTGCGTTCGTCGTTTGACGATCCCGAGAACCCGCAGCCCGGCACATTGATTTGCGATGAGGAGGATATAGTGGAACAGCAGGTTGTCACCGGCATCGCGTTTTCGCGCGACGAGGCACAAATCACACTGCGGCGGGTCGCCGACAGGCCAGGTGTCGCGGCGGCTATATTTGTGCCTTTGGCTGAAGCCAATATTAATGTGGACATGATTATTCAGGTTGTGTCGGATGATACGACCACAACTGATTTGACCTTTACGGTTCCGGTTGCGGATTTCGAGAAATCAAAAGCGATACTTGTGAAAGCGCAACCAGACCTTGGTTTTGCCTCGCTGCAGGGGGCGACCGATCTTGTCAAGGTTTCGGCGATCGGCATCGGCATGCGCAGCCACGCGGGGGTTGCCGCGCGGGCGTTCCGGGCATTGGCGGAAAAAGGCATTAATATCAGGGCGATAACGACCTCGGAGATCAAATTCTCGGTGCTGATTGATGCCGCCTACACAGAGCTTGCCGTCCGCACGCTGCATTCGCTCTATGGACTCGACAAGGTCGGTTGAGCGGCGATGGAGTGGCTCAAAACGTGGTTGTTTCGGTTTCGATATAATTCTTGCAGCTGAATCCACATGCAGGTTGAGATGCATGGCGACGGTGTTGCGGGATTTGAGACGATCCCGCTTTGCATCAAGCTTGGTAGTGCTTTGCCAGCATAAAGCGGCGATGCAACGCCGTTGTCCAAAATTTGCCGGAGGAGTTGTGCCATTGTTGCATGGCGGCGGACGTGTGCCAGTGATCGTCGGCCACAGAAAACCTCCCTTCGAGGGCGGAACGCTGGAATTATCCGGCGTTTTGGGTGGCAGCCCCAGCCAGTTCGGCAACGCGCGCGACACGCTGTTCAATCCGCGCCAGAAACGCGGCGATCAAGACGTCCTTGTCGTGCAAATTAGCCGGAGTCATTCGTGCCTCGACTTGCATTCGCCAAACCCGCGCAATGAGAAAATCATCCCTTCCTTCCCAGAAAATCACCCACCACGCCAAAACACCAAAATCCGGCAGGGTGAGCAATTAGAACTTCTTGACGTAATTGCTGCCTCATGTTTTCCGACGACGCGAAATACTTTTCGGAGGTCGTCATTTCGAAATGATTGGAGAGTAACATGCGTGATCTTCTTGCGAAGGAACTCGGGAATGTTTATGGTGCCGGCGGACATGGCGGCGGCGGCTGCGGCTGCGGCGGCTCAGGCGGGCGCGGCGCCAAGGGCCATGGCTCCAATAAGCGCGGCTCGGGCGGGCATGGTTCCAAGGGGCGTGGCTCCAAGGGCTGCGGCTCCAACAGCCACTGCTGGTAAGACAGTCCGCCAACGCCCAGTCAGGAAGCCTGGCTGATGGGCCAGCCATCGCTGCAGAAACTCCTTGATTTTGCAGATGAAATGTCGGCTGAAAGACCGCGCCTGGAGCGTCGCGCCCTGGTTGACCAATGGCGCGCTGGCAACGACCGCTATTACAAGCTGGAAAAGGCCGCCGCCGGCGAGGCCGACAAGATCGAGGTGCGGGCGCTCGAAAAGCCGTTGCGGCGACTCGCCGCCACGGTCAAAGCCAGCGCCCAGTTCCGCCGCGTCTTCAACGTTCTGCCGACGCGCTTTGCCATGGTCGAGCTCGACCGGCTGATCGTCACCCAGCCGCATGTCAACATCGACTATGCGCGCCGCCTGCAAGCCGAAATCGGCGCGCGCCCGTCGCCCGAGAAAGTCTTCCGGAGTTGCATGCAAGTCGGCCGGCAGGCGCCGCTGGTCGAGTCGCGCCAGACCGGTTCGTCGCGTTTTCTGTTCTGGTCGGCCTCGTCGGATTTGCGCTTCCACGAAGCGGCCCTGCTGCGCGCCGATCAGCTGCGCAACTACGATGGCGCGGGACCATTTGGCGCGAGCGTCGGCCTCATGGTCGGCTACGGCTCGAATTATCTCAGCGTCATCCAGTCGGACAACCGCTGCATCATCCACGACGGGCATCACCGCGCCTATGCCTTGCGCGTAATGGGCCTGACCCACGCGCCCTGCGTCATCCAGACCGTGACGCGTCTCGCCGAACTTGGACTCGCCGCGTCACGGTCGGTCACTGACGCGCCGGAATTCTATTTCCGCAATCCCCGGCCGCCGTTGCTCAAGGATTTCTTCGACAGGAAGATTGTCAAGATTCTGAAAATCCAGAAAATCCTGCGGATGGTTGAAGTCAGTTTTGAAGTGCGCGACTTCGAGGTCAAGGATTTCGGGATGGCGGGCTAGCGCGCGATGCGGCAAAGCGCTCAACGCAGGGACGCATATGAGCCGCCGCCGGCAGCGGAGGCACGCGAGACCCTGTTCCGGCCCGAAGTGGTCAGCGAGCGGCAAACCAAATGGCTCGGCACTGTCCTCCTGCAGCCGCGGGTTTCGCACCGGGTCTTCGCCGGCGTGGCTATCGCGGCAATACTCGCCGTCTTCGCCATTCTGTTGCTCGGCTCGTTCACCCGCAAGGCGCGGGTCAATGGCTGGCTGGTGCCGCGCGAAGGTCTCGTCAAGGTTTTCGCGCCGCAGGCGGGCATCGCCACGGCTCTGAAGGTTCACGAGGGCGAGACTGTCGCCAAGGGAACACCGCTGCTGATTATTTCCGCGGAGCTGTGCAGCGAGGCGCAGGGCCCGGCGCGCGCCCAGGCGGTCGAGCGCCTCACCAGCGGGTGCTGGACGGCGTCGATCTTCATATCGAGCCGGGCGAGTCGGTAGCCATTGTCGCCCCGTCGGGCGGCGGCAAATCCACGCTCTTCAAAATATTGTCCGGCTTGCTGCTGCCAACCGAAGGCGAGGTGCTGATCAACGGCGAGCGGCTGGCGCGCCTTGGCATGGAGAAATACCGCGCCATGCTTGGCATGGTGATGCAGGACGACCAGCTTTTCGCCGGATCGATTGCCGACAACATCAGTTTCTTTTCCGAGCGGCCGGACCTCGAGCGGATCGAATCCTGCGCCCGCAAGGCCGCGGTGCATGACGATATCGCGGCCATGCCGATGAGCTACGACACGCTTATCGGCGACATGGGCACCGTGCTGTCGGGCGGGCAGAAGCAGCGTGTGCTCATCGCCCGGGCGCTGTACCGGCAGCCCGCCGTCCTGCTGCTCGACGAGGCGACAAGCCATCTCGACATCGACCGCGAGAAAGCGGTCAACGCTACGCTGCGCGCCATGCGGGTGACACGGGTGATCATCGCACACCGGCCCGAAACCATCCGCGCTTCCAACCGGGTGGTCATTCTCAGGGACGGCGCGGTTGCCGACGACGGTTACGAGACGGCTCAGTTCAGGGCGGCGCGCTGAGGCCAGAATGGCCGGAGCATGAGCGGGCAAGGCCGTAGTCCCTCTAAACAGGCGCTGCCACTATGAGACCGCACATGGCTTTCGAGATGCCCTGACGGCGCTCCCTGCCACTCAGGCGCTCGATACACTGGCTCTATTTACAATTTGAACATTGCGCCGGTCAATCGCAAGAATTCGTTCATTTACCCATGATAAGCCTATATTTTTATGATCTGCGAGGGTGCAATGCGCAAGGGCCTTTGGAAGTCATTTGTAACGGAGTCCAGAGGCAGTTTCCCGATCATGTTCGGCCTGTCTGCGCCAATCCTGATCGCCTTCGTTGCCGCCAGCATAAATTACAGCAAAGTGAACCAGCAAAGCACCAAGGCGCAAAACGTCATAGATTCCGCAGCTTTGGCGAGCGCTGTGATGTTCCGGGACAGCAAGAATACAGGCCCGCAGATTCAGGCGGCGGCGCAACAATTTCTGGTCAGCCATACGGCCAACCTCTCAGACGTCGCCTCTCATTCGACCGTCACGGTCGATGTGCCAAGCCAGACGGTCAATATAGCATATGTGGCTCCAATACAGTCACCGGTGCCCTTCATAGTTTGGGATGGTATCTGGAACGCTGTCGCTCACACCGCCGCAAAGCTAGGCCCGCCGCCGAAAATGCCGGTCTGCATCATGATTACCGAACCAATAGCCAAACACACGCTCAAGGGCGACAATGGCGCGCATATCAATTTCGATTCGTGTCTGGTTCAGGTCAACACCGCGAACTGGGATGCGGTCGAGATGAGGAATCTGGCCTATCTTCACTCGACCAACGGCCAAAATTGCTTTGTCGGCGATGTTCATTTCGGCGACGTTGTTCCCGGCAAATCGCCCACTTGCGCGTTCTTTCCCGATCCCTTCGCGGCAAAGACAATTCCACGCGCGGTGCCATGCTCGCAGAACCACGTTTCGGTGACTGTGCCATCGACTCTCTTCCCCGGAATCTATTGTGCCGGACTTTCGATCAGCGCCACCACCACGCTTAACAAGGGGGTCTACATCATAAAAGGCGGGGCGCTGTCCATTACCGGGGCGCTTACGAACGTCACCGCCAATGGCGTGACTTTTATCTTGACCGGGGGTGCCGCATTGAACATCAACACCACGGGAACGATCAATCTTTCACCCAGTTCCGCAGCTGACGGCGGTTCCTTTGCCGGTTTCGCCATATATTCCGATCAAGCCGCTCCACCGCCCGGCGGAAACGCGCAGAAAGGCGGAAGCTTCACAATTTCGGCGGCGAACGTAAACCTCTCGGGGATTATCTATGCTGCGGGCCAGACGTTCATCATCGACCAAAAAGCGAATGTGACGATCAGCCCCGGCTCTATCATCGCTGATTATCTTCTGCCGGACGATGCCAATTTGACGCTAACCGGGACGCTCAGCTCAAGCGACGCAGCCGCTGTCGCCATGCGTAAACCGGCTGATGGCGTGGGGACAGCGATCCTGGTCCACTGAGGCGGTCGCTCAAACCAGGTCGTGCAGCTTAACGCGGGAAAGGGCTGGTCAAATGCAATTGAAGGCGCTTCTACTTACGGGTCCGATATTCTTTTCTGGCATCACTGGGAACGCCGCGAACGCGGCGGAAAAACCAGTGGAACTGGTTCTGCAGGATCACGTCTACCGCCCTTCTGAGCTGCGGTTGCCCGCTGGCGAACCTGTCGTCATTCTGTTGAAGAATCTGGACTCGACTTCTGAGGAGTTCGAAAGCGAGGTCCTGCGGGTTGCGCAGGAAGTAGCTGCAAACGGCGAAGCGCTCATCAATTTGAAACCGATGGCGCCGGGCAGATACCCGTTTATCGGCGAAGATCACGAGGCGACGGCCAAGGGCGTGCTTATTGTTGAGTAAACTTTGATGCGAAAACTGCCGCGCGCCGACAAATCGGCAGGCTCCACGGTGTTGCTGCTCCCGGCCGCGCTGAAAGCCATTATGGCCACATAGCCGATTTGATCTATCGAGACCGCCGAGCTTCGCGGGGCTGCAAGTAACCGGCAGGCCGCGCCCGTCCGTCTCGTCCAGAGTCGCAGTGCGGTGACTCAGGCGTTAAGTGGCGTTTAACCATAGTCCATTAAACTGCATACTGAATTTCGTACTGGAATCGAAGCGATACTGATTCCGCCGCGACCCTTCTGGAGCCCATTTGAGGAAGCCCACTTGCCGCACTCGCGGGACCATACGCGCGACGGGGCATGCAGGAAGCCGCATAACGGTGCGCGGAGTTTGGGCCCGATGCAATCGTGGCTCTGGCGGGGCTTTGGTATCTTGGCCGTTCTGAGTCTGAATGTGAGCCCCGCCGCCGCAGAGACGCTACGAGAGGCGCTGGTGCGCACGCTGCGCGTCAATCCGACGCTCGGCGCGCAGCAGGCCGGCTTACGCGCCACACGCGAATTGCTGCCCCAGGCGCGCGCCGGCTTCCTGCCGCGCATCACCGCAAATGCAGACGTCACCTATCAACGGGATACGCTGCTTCTCACCACGTCAACCAGCGGCGCTTTGCCTCAAACCGCTGTCTTGTCGCGCCGCTTCGGCGTCTCCCTTACCCAATCGCTTTTCGACGGCGGACACGTGTCGGGTCTTGTCGGACAGGCCGGTGCCCAGACCGCTGGCGCGGAGGAAACGCTGCGCGACGCCACGCAAGCGATGCTCGCCTCGGTCGCCGCTTCCTACAGAATGTGCTGCGCGATCAGGAGCTTTGCGGCCACTATCGCGCCATTCTGACCTTCACAAAGGAACAGCTGCGCCTGGTGCAGGCGCGCCACGATTTTTGGCGATACAACAAGCCGACATCGGCCAAGCCCGCGTGCGCGTTGCCGATGCGGCCATCAAGAGCGCCATCGCCGGAACACGGCTTGCCGAAAGCGCGGCAATCTATCGGCAGCTGACTGGTGCCGAGCCTGTGGCGCTCGTCGCGCCCGCCCCGCTCGATCATATTGCGCTGCCCACTCTGGAACAGGCGACAGCCGTTGCGCTGCGCGCGCACTCCGCCATTCTGGCGACACTGTATCAAGCCGACGCGGCCAAGTCTTCCATCAAGGTCGCGCAGAGCGATTTCTTTCCAAAAGTTGGCGTCACCGCATCGGTCAACCGGCGCTTCGACGCGCTGACGGCCGGGGACCGGCAGACCACCGGCAGTATTACTGGACAGGTGTCGATGCCGCTTTTCGACGGTGGCACAACCGCCTCGAAAGTGCGGCAAGCGAGGGAAGTTTTCGGGCAGCGGCAACTGGAGGCGGACGCGGCGCGCGAACGCGTGCCCGCCACTGTTGCGGCGAGGTGGAGCCTGTTTCAGGCCGCCAAAACCCAAACCCTTGCCGCGCGCTATGGGGCCGAGGCCATTTCCGCAAAGAGCGACCGGGTCACAACCTCGTTTGCCCTGAGCGAAGCGCTTGGCGTAATGACTCTCGACGCAATTCCATCGCAAGTGGCCAGAAGAAACTCGCCGCAATCCGCGTATCGCTTTTTTGCGCTTGCAAAAGCCACGCCGCCTAGCCGCGCGGGCATTCGCGGAAACCTTGCCGATTGCGAGAGTAACTGTACCGATGCGCTGCCTCCGTGGCCGCTGCGCGAGGCTGGGCAGTGAAGCAGCTGCCCTTTTAGAGGCGGTTGCGCAACCTCGACCTGGCACCGGAATTCCTGCCTAAGTTGTAAGCGCCCCCAATGGAGAGACTGAGGCCAGCGGTCCCGCGCGTGGTTTTGGCCCGATTCATTCAGCCAGCCTGCTGCATCAACCGCGTTTTCATCGGCGAATAATTGCCGGGTGTGCCAAACCAAGCTTCAAACCACAACGGCACCTTGATTTTCAAAACTGCGTAACATAATTGTTTCGAAGCCATGCATGCGCTTGATGTTCTCGGAAATCCCATGCGCCGCGCGATCCTGCAGGAGCTGCGCGCCGCCCCCTTGTCGGTCGCCGAGATTGCCGGGTTTTTGCCCGTGAGCCGGCCGGCCGTATCACGGCACCTCCAGCTGTTGCTGGAAGCCGGTCTCGTCGAGGCGCGCGAGGATGGCACGCGCAATATTTATTCGGTTCGCTTGCAGGGTTTCTCCACGGTGCGGGAGTTCATCGATGATTTTTGGGGTTCCGCGCTGGCGCGCCTTGAGGAGCTC
>JANLPP010000341.1:0-1525 GCA_031367295.1 Hyphomicrobiales bacterium
TTTTTCAGCCCCGTCAAAATCACCACTGCGCGCCGCGCCCAGGGACTTGGCGAACCAGGTCATGGCGTCGGCAAACGCGAAGCGGCTGCTGCGCGGCTCCAGCGCGGCGGCCTCCTTCCACATGCCGCGCTCCACCGCGTAACGCGCCGGGATCGCCGCCAGGGAATACCCAATCGCCATGACCGCCGGATTGAGGTCGGGCACGGACGCAGCTTCGTTGACGTTGCTGACCACGTCCGCGTCGCGCGCCAGCTGCAAGTTGGCGTAAACCATGTAGTCCAGCGCGTGCAACCAGTCGCCGGACGATTTGTCTTCTTTGGAGACGTCGGCGGAACGGCGGTTGGACACCACCGAGTCTTGCCAGGCCCCCACCCGGGTGAAGATGTGGGACGGCATATGCAACGCGTGCGGGGCCGACGCCGCGATTTCTGAATAACGCCGCGCCGCCGTCAGCCCTTTGGCGGCGATGGGCGGGTAGTCGTAGCTGTGGATCAGGTAATGCGCCACGCCTGGATGCTCGGGGTGCTTGGCCATTTGCGGCTCAAGAATGGCAGCGGCCTTCAGCGTGGCGGCAAAGCTCAGGTCGGTCGGCGCCTGGGTGGCGGTGAGGTAAATGGCCGAGAAAATCTGGGCTTCGTCGTCCTCGGGAAAACGTTTTGCCAATTGCTCGAATGCGTTGGACAGCGTTTTCATGCGCGCGCCGTGAGGGCGGCTGGCAAAGTCCTGCCAATATTGGGCCACCGCATCAAGGTACATGCGCTCGCGCTCGGTTTTGGCGCCGGTGGCGCGGCCCTGGTCAATCGCCTCCTGCGCCTTTCTTGCGCTTTCAGGCGTGGCACCGCCTGCAAAGGTGTTGTTGATGAGGATGGCCGCGATGCCCCAATTGGCAATGGCGCAATCCGGGTCCAGCGTGAGCACCTCCCGAAAGGCCTTTTCACCTTCGCCGAACCAGAACGAATGCAGCAGCGCCACGGCGCGGGTGAATCGGGCCTGGACGGCGGGCGCGCATGAGTTGGGGAACGACGCCTCGCCCAGTTGCTCAGGCGTCTTGCCGTCGCCATGGCCCCAGGTGGCGCTGCCCGCCAGGAGCGAAAGGGAGAGAATGGCTGCTTGACAGGTTGACGTGCGTTTCACGGCTTACTCCTTGAATGTTGAAAATTTTTTCCACGGGAGCCACAATCTTAGGCAGGAGGGCACCACACTTCAAGTCGAATCACCGCGTGAACGCCGAAGTTTTGCCGAAACATTTCCAATAAAGCGCCAGGGTTCTGTGTACGGCGGAACGTCAAACGGGCAGCACCAGGTCCAGCACCGCCAAGCGGGTGCGCGGCGAGTCGACGAACTTCATCGTCTGCAGGTTCCAGTCCGCCTCCTGCGCGTTGGCAATGCGCTTGCCCTTGCGTGGCATGTTGTAGGGCGCAGCGGCCAGCACGGCGGCATTGACGGGTTCCGGCAGGTGGGCCTCAGTGGTCAGGAAGGCGCGGTTGCCGACGTGGACCTTGAAGTGGATGTGGATCGCGCGCTC
>JANLPP010000430.1:0-4993 GCA_031367295.1 Hyphomicrobiales bacterium
TCGCTGGTGATGAGGCTGTCAGGCGCGACGAGCCGGGCAAGGCCCGCGATGATTGCGTCACGCCGCGCCAGTATGTTCTGGTCCGGCTGGGGAAAAACGATCATGGACATGGCGGCCCTGCATTGGTCTGTGCGAATTCCATCGCAGCACAAACACGCAAAAACGCAGGCCCGTCAAGCATGTTGGGCTGACCCGCAGCAAGGCATAGTGGCAAGGCTCAGTGGCAAGGCTCAGTGGCAAGGCTCAGTGGCAGCCCGGCGTTACAGGCCGCCACCGCTTCAAAGTCCCGGCCTAGAGCATCAGGCGGATGCTGTGGTTGACGATCATTTTGGCAATCTGGTTGAACACCGGCTGCAGCTGCGAAACGTCTGTCACATTAAAGTGGTTTCCCGGCGTTGAGGCGCAGTCATGCATCACCCCGCTGGTGTCGGGTGAGTTCAAAACAATTGTGAAGACCTGCAGGGGCATGCCCGTCGCGCTGGTGCAGGCCTCACGCATGCGCAATTCAATCTGTGGCACATCCGGATTGCCATCGACGCCGGTGCCGCGAAAGCGGTTTTCGGTGTTCATGCCATCTGAAAAGACGATCATGAATTTGCGCACGCTGGCCGAGGCAGGCTGGCTTGCAGCGCCAAATGGCGATTCCGGCCGCAGCGCGGCAAGCGCTGTGGTCAGGCCGATGGTAATGTTTGTCGCGCCATTTGGCGTCATGGCACTGACGGCGTTGAGAATTGTCGTGTGATCGGACGACAGCGGCATGAATTGCGACAGGCCGGGAAATTCGCAATTGGCGGCAACATAGTTGGATGGCCAGCCGCCGGGGGCTGCGGAGCTTGCGTCAAAGTTCTGGTCTCGATCGGTGAGGCAGCCCGCCCAGCTGAAAGAATTGGGCGGATTGGGGCTCGAACCATGGAAGTTAGGGTTCTCGATTATCGTGTCATAACGCAGCCAGCTGGCATTGCGGTAACCCGTCCCGATATTGACCTGCGAGTTGAAGGGAACGATGGCGAGCTTGACGAAATCCGCCGATGGCGCTGCCTGCTGCAATGTTGTCACCAGACTGTTGACAGCAGATTTTAGCGCGGAGAGCTTGCCATCGTTTCCCATCGAGCCGGAATTATCGAGGGCCAGGGAAATCTCAAGTTTGACGGAGATGAAAGACACCTGGGTTGAGGCGCCAATGGCCAGGCTGGTGATTCCTGCCAGTTTCATCAACGACGTTGACACCTGCTTGCCTGTGCTCAGGCTCAGCTGCTGGCCGTTGACGTTGAGCAGCAAGGGTGGCCGCGTTGCCGGATCACCCTTGTAATTTGCCGCAAACATCACCGCGCCTTTTGCCTGCAACGTTGCAAGTGGCGTATTTGCCGGCTCAAGCGCGAGTGACAGGGCGGTCGCGTCGATTGCCGCCTGCAGCGAGCTGCGCTCGCCCGAAGCGCGCGTATAGTCGATCGCGGCGCCAACAAAAAGCAGCATGGGCACCAGCGCCAGCGAAAACAGGATAACGATATTGCCTTCAGCGCTGGTGCCGAATCGCCGCAGCAGCGCTGCGGCTCGGGTTGATAAGGATTTGAGCAAAGTCATCTGCATGCTTCTCCCGGCCAAGGACCGTCAATCTGCCTGTCACGGACGACTGCGGCCGATCGTGTTGCCCGCTGGCAAAATCGCCTGTTCGGGCCGCATGGACACTTTCGGCGACTGGAAGTCCTGTGCGCAATAATGGCACGGCTTTGTTTGACAAACGTTTCAAATTGCCAGATTTCGATGCGCGGATGCATCGAAAAATCGTAAATGTTGACAAACTTCGCAAAGATTTCGTTACTGCAGGGCGACGTACCGGATTGTGCCGCGCACTTGGCGAGCCTCAGCGCAAGTGCCACGCAAACCGGCCTTGCATGCCAGCGGCGGCTGGTTCAGTCTCGCAGCCAGCACTTGCAAATCGGAGCAGACACTTGCAAATCGGAACAGACTTTGGCGACACTTGAGAAAAAACCGTTCAGGGTTGGCCTGTTCATCACCTGCCTTGTCGATCTCATGCGCCCGTCCGTCGGTTTTGCCGCGGTCAAGCTGCTGGAGGACGCGGGCTGCACGGTAATGGTGCCAGGCCAGACCTGCTGCGGCCAGCCCGCTTACAACAGCGGCGACCGCCAGAGCACGCGAGACATTGCGGCGCAGGTTATCGACGCTTTCCGTGACTGTGATTATGTGGTCGCGCCTTCGGGTTCCTGTGCGGGCATGCTGTCAAAGCATTATCCTGAACTGTTCGCCGGTGATCCCAACATGGCCCCCAAGGCTAATGCCTTCGCCGCCAAAACCCACGAGCTGGTGTCGTTCCTGACCGATGTGCTGTTTGTGTCGAAGGTTCCGGCGCGGTTTGCCGGCACGGTCACCTACCACGATTCCTGCTCGGGCCTGCGCGAGCTTGACATTCAGGGCCAGCCCCGCAAGCTGCTGAAAAGCATCGAGGGATTGCAGCTTGTCGAGATGCAGGACGCCGACGTCTGCTGCGGCTTTGGCGGCACGTTTGCGGTCAAATACGGCGAGATTTCCAACGCCATCGTTGAGGCCAAGACCAGACAGGTTTCCGCCAGCGGCGCGCATACCCTGCTGGCGGGCGATCTGGGCTGCCTGATGAACATGGCAGGCAAGCTCGCCCGCCAGGGCAGCAGCGTACAGGTCCGCCACGTGGCGGAGGTGCTGGCCGGCATGACCAGCGAACCGCCGATTGCCGGGGTCGCAGTGAAAGCCGCCGTTTGAGCGCGGCGGCTGGTGGACTTGACTGTTTGCACACCTGGCCGTCGTTGCGAGCGCAGGGCCACTGGCATTAGATGGCGGGAAACCGGCGCTATGCTCTTGAAAGCACGACATGCGTCGCGTTTGCCGTCGGCACATGCTCCGTGCAGACATAGCCGAGTGCCTGCAGGTCCATGCCGGAGTACAAGTGCTCGCCACGGCCAAGCAGACATCCAGCGATTGCCAGATGCATCTGGTCGATGAGCCGCGCCTGAAGATATTGGCGAATGACAGCAACGCCGCCGCCGATCCGGATGTCTTTGCCACCTGCCGCATCGCGCGCCTGCGCCAATGCAGCGTCAATGCCGCCCGTCACGAAATAAAAGGTTGTGCCGCCGTCCATGACAATGGGTTCGCGGGCGTGATGCGTCAAGACAAACACTGGCACATGATAGGGAGGGTTATTGCCCCACCACCCTTTCCAGTCGTCGTCCGGCCATTGCCCACGGCTCGGGCCGAACATGTTCCGCCCCATGATCCACGCCCCGATGTTCGCAAATCCGCGTGCCGCAAATTTGTCATCGACATCTTCGCTCCCGCCGCTCATCCCGAACATGGCCCGGAATGTTCTGGTTTCGAGGGCCCACTTGTGCAAATTCCCCCCGCCCGCTCCGAGCGGGTTATCGAGCGTCTGGTCGGGTCCAGCGCCATAGCCATCAAGCGAGATGGTGAAGCTTTCAACGCGCAGTCGGGTCATGTCGGGAGACAATCACAGCAAAGGTCAATCGTCAACGCAGGTGCGCAAGCAAATTGCCGGCATTTGTCAAAACTCAAACCGCCCTGCCATGCACATTGCCTGCAACTGGCGCCCTCAGGCAAACTCCATGATCACCGCGTCCACCGCCAGCGAATCGCCTTCCTTGCAGTTGATCTTTTTCACGCTCACATCGCGCTCGGCGCGCAGCACGTTTTCCATCTTCATGGCTTCCACCATGCACAGCGGCTCGCCCGCCTTGACCTCCTGGCCGGCCTTCACCAGAAGCGCTTTCACCAGCCCGGGCATCGGGCACAGCAGCGTTTTTGATGTGTCTGCCGCCTTCTTCACCGGCATCAGCGCCGCAAGCTCCGCCTCACGCTGCGTATAGACCCGCACGTCTACCGACACGCCGCGATGCGACAGCTGGAAACCATTGAGAATCGGGCGCACCTGCATCGCCACGCCGCGCGTGCCGATATGGCCGCGCCACAGCGGCTCGCCCGGCCGCCAGGCCGAGGTCAGGCGCTGCGCCTCGCCGGACGCGGGCGTGACGATGACGCCCGCGCCATCATCATGCAGCCTGGTCTCGAAACGCGCGCCGCCCAGCAGAACGACGCGGGCGCGCTCGAACTGCACCGGGTGCGGCGTGCGCGACTGGCCGGAAATCTGGCGTTTGCGGGCATTCATTGCGTGGTCGATGCAGGCTGCAACCGCCGCCATGTCCTGCGCCACCGCGCCTTCAGCCACCAGCGGGGAAAAACCCTGCGGATATTCCTCGGCAATAAAGCCGGTAGAAATATTGCCTGACTGCCAGCGCCTGTGCTGCATCAGGGACGACAGGAACGGTATGTTGTGACGGATGCCATCGATGATGAATGCATCAAGCGCGCGGGCCTGCGCCTCAATTGCTTCTGCCCGCGTCGGCGCATGCGTGACGAGTTTCGCAATCATCGGGTCATAATAAATCGAAATCTCGCCGCCTTCAAACACGCCGGTGTCATTGCGCAGGGTCACGCCGTCCACCACGCCTTCCTTCGGCGGCCGGTATTTTACCAGCCGCCCGGTAGAGGGCAGGAAATTGCGCGTTGGATCTTCGGCGTAAATGCGGCTCTCGACCGCCCAGCCGTTGAGTTTGACGTCGCTCTGCTTCAGCGCCAGTTTTTCGCCATAGGCGACGCGGATCATCTGCTCGACAAGATCAATGCCAGTGATCAGCTCGGTCACCGGATGCTCGACCTGCAGCCGCGTGTTCATCTCGAGAAAAAAGAAACTGCGGTCCTGCCCTGCCACAAACTCGACTGTGCCCGCAGAGTCGTAATTGACGGCGCGCGCGAGGGCCACCGCCTGCTCGCCCATGGCGCGGCGCGTCGCCTCATCCAGCAAAGGCGAGGGCGCTTCCTCAATCACCTTTTGATTGCGGCGCTGAATGGAACATTCGCGCTCGCCAAGATAAATCACATTGCCATGCTTGTCGCCAAGCACCTGTATCTCGATGTGACGGGGGTT
>JANLPP010000450.1:0-3042 GCA_031367295.1 Hyphomicrobiales bacterium
TCGCCGGCCGCCTCGTGCGGAGTGATGTAACCGCCCGGCTCATGCTTGTCGATGACGAGGCAGCCGGGGGCGCTGCGCAAAATATCGCGCGCCTCGTCCGCGGAAATCGGGTTCTCGAACTCGATGTTTACCACTTCCGAATGCCCGATAAACACCGGCACGCGCACGCAGGTGGCGACCAGCTTGATCTTCGGGTCGAGAATCTTCTTGGTCTCCACCACCATCTTCCACTCTTCCTTCGTAAACCCGTCTTCCATGAAGACGTCGATCTGCGGAATGAGATTGAAGGCGATGCGCTTGGGAAACTTTTTGGTCTTGACCTCGTCTGAGACAAACACCGAGCGGGTCTGCGCGAACAGCTCGTCCATGCCCTCCTTGCCCGCGCCCGACACCGACTGATAAGTCGCCACTACCACGCGCTTGATTTTGGCAAAGTCATGCAGCGGCTTCAGCGCGACGACCAGCTGCGCGGTCGAGCAGTTGGGGTTGGCGATGATGTTCTTTTTAGTGAAACCGTGGATCGCGTCGGCGTTGACCTCGGGCACGATCAGCGGCACGTCCGGGTCATAGCGCCAGGCCGATGAATTATCGATGACGACGCATCCCTTCGCCGCGATCTTCGGCGACATGAGCTTCGACACCTCGCCGCCCGCCGACATGAGGCAAATATCCGTGCCGGTGAAATCGTAATTCTCCAGCACCTTGCACTTCAGGGTCTTGTCGCCGAACGACACTTCCCGGCCAATGCTGGCGCTGGAGGCCAGCGCCACCACCTCGGATACGGGAAACGCCCGCTCGGCCAGAATATCAAGCATCTCGCGCCCGACATTGCCGGTGGCGCCCGCTATCGCGACCTTGAAACCCATGATCTGTCTCACTGTGTGTGAAGGGCGTGCCGCCCGGTTGTCCCCCGAAAACATCCCGCTGCAATCGCGGGGTCCGTCTATCCCCTGCCGGGGGAAGAACCGGAGACGAGGACGCGCACTAGCCGGCTGCGCGTTTGGCGAGGCCAGAGAATTTCGGGCGTTTTTTGCAGTCCGGCAAAAGCATCGTCAGGCTCGAACGGCGAAAAACCGTCGTGCATTTCAGACACGCAGGCGCAGCGAAAGTCAACAAAAACAGCTCACCCAGCCGCGCGCCGCGCGATTTTTCACATGGCATTAGGGTAAATGGCCCGGAGCACTGCGTAAGCCTGCATTGACTCTCTTGCGAGATGACGCCGTCAGGGTAACGCCTGAGTCAAGGTAAACCGTCAAACTTGAAGCAACCACAGGAATACCCGGCGCGGCCGGGCCTGCGTCAGGGTTGAGGGTTGAGTCATGCAACAGCATCCGCTTGTGCCGCAGGTGAAGCTTGCGCCCGAAGACCGCGCGGGGCTGAGCGCGGTGCTGAACGTCGCTGTCAGCGATACCGCGAACCGCCCGCCGACGACGCCCGGCATCGCCAGACGCACCCTGCTGCCACGCAAGCGGCTGCTGGCAGCCGGGGTGGTGGCGGCGGGCATTGCCGCAATCTTCGCTTTCACCGGCAGGGGAGGAGATGCAGCAATGGCAGACGCCACGCCCTCGCCCGCCAGCGTGGCGGTGAAGCCGGCCTGGATCGACATTGCGCAGCCGTTGCAGCTCTATTCGCTGCCGGCACCCGAACTCGACAGAAAATCCATGGCCTATAATGCCCGCCGCCACACCATTGGCGAGGGCCGGCAGGACGCGCTGACTTTTGGCGACTGGAGCGCACGCGCGCCCTATGTGCGGTTAAATGTCTATCGCATCGGCAAGGAGGATGCGCCGATGGCCGCCTTCTTCGTTGAACTGGCGCGCCGCGCCGCAGAGGACGGCGCGGCCATCGTGCGCAGCGGCCAGCCCGCTGCGCTGCCGACGCGGTTTGGCGATTTTGAGACAGCGGATGCCACCCTGGCCGGCCCGCAGGGTGAGCGCGCCTGCCTCGGCTACCGGCTGGCGAGCGCGGCGCTGCCGCTGCGCATTTCAGGCTTTGCCTGCGGCACAGACACTGCGGTGCTGGACCGGGGCGCGCTCGGCTGCATCCTCGACCGGCTTGATCTGGTGTCGGCAGGCGAGGACACGCAGCTGCGCAGGTTTTTTGTCGAGGCAGAGCAGCGGCGCGGCTCTGGTTGTGGCTCGCCGCGCAACGCCGCTGGTGCAAAAGCCGCGTGGCTGGCGCCCGCCGCGCCGCTGCCCGCGCTGCGCGGGTCACAGACGACTGCTGCCGCAGGGGTAAAAAAGCCGGGCAAGCCGGGCGCATGATGGGCCCGCTGGCGCCTTTGTGATGGCGCTTGTGCGGTGTTGATTGGCAACCGGCGCGCGCCCGGTTAAGCTGGGCTATTACCCAAGGAGAGTGCCATGCACGCCAAACGCTGTTCTGCCGCCCTCGCTCTGGCCGCTATTGCCACACTGTGGGCCGCACTATCCACTGCCGAAGCGCGCCCGCGCCGGGTTGTTGCCCACGGCAGCGGTTTTCTTGATCTGAGCGAGCGTTCGCGCATCGCCGGCCGGGAAAACTATGTTATCCAGTCCACCATACTTAACCGGCCGGTCTATTCGACATTTCTGCCGGATTCGTTTGGGAACAGTGTGCTGCCTGGCCGATTTGGCGGCATCGGGCGCTAAGTGTCTGTCCGGGGACATCTTGATTCATTAGAATCATTTGTGATTCAAGGGAAACGGCCTGATTCCCTGGAGGTCGCCGATGTGGACGAAAGAAAACCGTGCGCGGTATGACCGCAGCATGCGGCGTTATCCGAGCGACTTGACCGATGCGGAGCGGGCTCATATCGCGCCTTTGATCCCGCCCGCCCGGCGCGGCGGCAACAAGCGCCACTGCGATGAGCGCGAACTGGTCAACGGGCTGATGTATGTCCTGAGCACGGGCTGCCAGTGGCGGGCGATACCGAAGGATTTGCCGCCGCGTTCGACGCTGCATGACTATCTCGACTTGTGGAGCTGCGACGGCACGCTCGACCGCATTCGTCACACGCTTTACGTCAAGTGCCGCGAACAGGCGGAGCGGGAGGCCAGCCCGACG
>JANLPP010000060.1:0-9671 GCA_031367295.1 Hyphomicrobiales bacterium
AAAGCTGCCGAGGCCGACAGCGTTGAGCGCCTCGCGCACCGCCTCGTCGGCATAGCCGTCCGCAGGTCTTGGATAGGTCAGCGCCTGGCGCAGCGTGCCCTGCGGCATATAGCTGCGTTGCGGAATGACCAGCACTTTGGCCCCCTGCGGTGTCTCGATAGTGCCCGAGCCAAACGGCCAGATGCCCGAAAACGCCCGCAGCAGCGAGGTTTTGCCCGAGCCCGACGGACCGGAAATCAGCACGCGCTCACCGGGGGCGACAGAGAAATGCGGGACCGAGGCGATGGGGTCGCCTTTGGCGGTGGCGACAGTGACAGCGTCGGCCGTGAAGGTTTTCACCGGAGCGCTTGACGAATGAATGCGGGCATTGGCGGTTTGCGCGGCGTCAGCGCGGTTGATGCTGGCCTCAAAATCGACGAGGCGTTTTACCCGGGCTCGATATTCGGCGATATCTTGGTAGGAGTCGATAAACCAGGACATGTTGTCTTGCACATGACCGAAGGCCGAAGCCGTTTGCATCATATCGCCGAGCTTGGCCGTTCCAAAAAAATATGCCGGACTCAGCACGACAAAAGGAAATATATTGGAAATCTGACTGTAGAAAATGCGAAACCAGTTCAGCGATTTCTGTTTCTTGACGACGCGGTAAGCGTACTCGAGCACAGCTTCATAGCGGTTCCGCAGGCTTCCAAATTCGGCTGCTTCACCGTTCAGCAGTGCGACCTGCTCGCTATTTTCGCGGATACGCGCCATGGCAAAACGGAAGTCGGCCTCATAGCGTTCCTGAAAATATTTCAGCATCACGAGCGCGCGCCCGATCAGATGATTGATCAACGTTCCGGCAACCGCATAGATCAGCGCCGCCCAGATGAGATAGCCAGGAATGTTGAAGGAAAATCCGAGGCCGCTCAGTGGAAATGTTTCGGACAGATTCCAGAGCACCCCGAGAAAAATTGCAAGACGGACGGCGTTGCCGAAAAACCCAATACCGAGCACCATGGTGTCACCAACGAATTTGTGAATGTCTTCGGAGATGCGCTGGTCCGGATTGTCGGCTGGATCGCCCGCCATGCGCATGCGGAAATGCGTGCCCGGCGACAGCCAGCGGTTCATATAAAAATCCGTCATCGAGCGCCGCCAGCGGATTTGCAATATCTGGTTGATGAAATTCTTGTAGACCGCGACGACGATGTAGCTGAAGGCGAGAACCGTGAACAGCTTCAACCCAGCGACGAAACCGTCGAAATTTTTCTCCTGCAAAGCGTTATAAAAATCATTGTTCCAGGCGTTCAGCCATTTGCTGATGTACGATGACAGAACTTCGAGAACGATAGTCAGCGCCAGCAGAAACAGCGCGATATAGCCTTCCCGCGCGCGGTACGTGCCGAACCGCCACAGCGTGAATTCGCCCTGCTCTTTCGAGGCAAAATACGGATAGGCGAGACGCCAGATGTCCTTGATGGCGGACAGGAAACCGGACATGCGGGCAAATCTCCATGGCGCGCGGTGCGCGGAATCGTTTGGGTCTGGTCAGCACGTAGCTGAATCGGTTCCGGTTGCAAAGGCTACGACGCAAGCCGCGCTGAACGTCTGGCCAAGGACTCGCTACTCCCCCTCCCCGTCCAGATACCTGTCCATCACCCGCCGCTCGCGCCCGGTTGGCCGCCCGCTGCCCGGCTCGCGCAGCGCCTGGGGCACAGGCCGCGCCTCCTTGGGCGGCGGCGGGGGTGTCAGGTCTTCGTACAGCAGCCGCGCTTCCTCAAAGGGGCGGCGCGATGCGCCTGGCTCCAGCACTTTCAGCACACGCACATCGCGCTCCAGCGCGATTGTCAGCACATCGCCGGGTTTCACCATTTTCGCGGCGGCATCGGCTTTCACCTGATTGATCCGCACCGCGCCTTCATTCACCAGCTTTGCCGCCAGTGTGCGGGTTTTGACGACACGCGCGAACCACAGCCACTTGTAGAGGCGCTGGCGCTCCGCGTCACTCATTGTTCCGGGCGTCTTGCGTCACGGCTTCTTGCCCTGCGCCTCAAGGCTGGCCTTGAGCGCCAGCAGCTTGGCGAAGGGCGAGTCCGGATCCGGCGCGCGGTCACGCGACTTTGGCGCCTCGGTCGAGGCGAAGGATGCGCTGCGCTCAAACCGCTGGCCTTCAAACCGCTGGCCCTGCGGCCGGCCACCACCCCGCTCGCCATCGCGGCGGGGCGGGCGGTCACCCTGCGGCCTGTCGCCTTGCGGGCGATCACCCCGCGCGCGGTCGCCTTGCGGGCGGTCGCCCCGCGGGCGGTCGTCGCGGCGGGGCCGGTCATCGCGGCGCGGCGCATCGGTCCGCGCAGCCTCGGCACCAGCCTCGCCGCTTGCGGTCTCGCCCTCTGGCGGAGTGCCTTCGGGGCGCGGTCCCTGCGGCCGCGGGCCTTCAAAACGTTTGGCCAAGCCATCCCGGCGGCGGTCATCCCGCCTTGGGCGGTCCTGCCGTGGCGGGTGGGCGCCATCAGGCACAGCGCCTTCAGCGGGCGCGGGCGTGCCATCGGCCGGCGTGGCCGCAGCCTGCGGACGCCGGTCATCGCGGCGCGGGCGGCGCTGTTCGGGGCGCGGACGGGCATGGGCGTTGTGGCGATGCGGACGCCAGACCTCAATCATCGGCGCTTCGGCAGCAGGCGCATCCGCAGCAGCGCTGGCTTCCGTTGCCACCTCTGCCGAGGGCGCGGCACTCTCCGCCGGGGCCGCCTCCGGTGCAGGCTCGGGCGCTGGTGCCCACGCAGGCTCGGGGGCGGCCGGCGCAAGATCAAATGGCAGTTCCGGCTCGTCCGGATTGGCAACCAACCGCAAAGTTGTGGCGATTTCTTCCGCATCCGCCTCTGAAATGCCGGTCTTGACCGGCTCAACCGCTGCCACAGGCCGCAGCGGCACTGTTATGGCTGGCCCCTTGCGGCTTTCCATCGTGTAACTCAGGGCGCGCAGCACGGAGGCAAATCCCTCGCCCGAACTCCCGGTCAAGGAAACCATGGCGGGCGTCACCACAAAGGCGTCACCATCCGCCGTGCCCGGCGGCGGCTCGCCCGGGGTCACGCCAGGGCGGTAATGGATGGCGGGGCGGATAAGGTCAGCCAGCCGCTCCAGAATATCCACGCGCACCGCCCGCTCGCCGCAGACGCGGTAACCCGCGACGCGGTAGAGTGTAAGGCTGACACTCTTGTCGGCCACAAACGAGGTGCGGCCCGAGCCCGCCATATGCGGCACCTCGGCAATCGGGCGGCTGTCCTCGCCCGTGCCATGCGCCAGCGCCCACAGCTGCACGGCCAGCGAGCGCGGCGCAGGTTTCAGCAATGCGGGCAGAAAAATATGATAGGCGCCGAAACGCAGCCCAAGCTTGCGCAAGGCGCTGCGCGCGTCCTGGCCAAGGTTCTTGATCTCGTTGGAGACGCGTGCGCGTTCCAGCACGCCCAGCGCCTCGCCCGCCTGAAACGCTATGCCGCGGGCTATGCCTTCCAGCCCCTCGCCCGCTTCCAGCGCCTGCACGGGTCCCAGCAGCTTCTTGATATGCTGGGTCAGCCACAGGCCAAGGCGCGTCTGCACCAGGTCGAGCGCCGGGCCGGTCAGATGCTCGTCTGCAATCACCAGAATGCGCGGTGCCAGCACTTTCTCGCCTTTGGCGAGTTTGCCAACCGGATCGCCCAGCCAGCGGATGGTGCCGTCATTGGACAGCAGAAACGCCTCGTCCACCGCGTTGCGCACCCGCTCGGCCCGCGTCTCAATCTCGCCACTCAGCGCTTTTTGCGCGGCGGCGTTCAGCGCCTTGGCCTCCGCGCCCTCTGCCTGCGGATCCGGCGTGAAGCGGAAACCATGGAGCTGGCCGACATGCAGGCCTTCCACCACCACGTCACCCGAGGACGTCACTTCCGCTTCAAGCATTGCGTTCTCTCTCAGGCGGCGCATCAGGACAGACGTGCGCCGGTCGACAAATCTCTGGGTCAGGCGCGCGTGCAACGCGTCCGACAGATTGTCCTCTACCTGACGCGCGACGCCCTGCCAATGCTCAGGATCACGCAGCCAGTCCGGCCGGTTAGCCAAATAGGTGTAGGTGCGCACTTGCGCGATGCGGGCCGAGAGCATGTCAATATCGCCATCCGTGCGGTCATGCTGCGCCAGCTGCTGGGCAAACCAGCTGTCTGGAATGCGCCCCGCACGCACCACAAAGCCAAAGATGGTGAGCACAAGTTCGGCATGCGCAGCGGGCGAAACCTTGCGGTAATCCGGGATTTGGCAGGCATTCCACAGGCGTTCGACATCGGCGCGGGTTTTCACCGCCTTGCGCACTTCGGCGTCATGGGCGGCAATATCGAGGATAAGCACGTCGGCGGCCAGCGGCGCGCGGGTCAGGCGCGCCTCACCCGGCAGATGGTCGAGCGCGGCTTGCAAGGACTCGATGGTTGTAAAATCCAGCGCGCTGTTGCGCCATTGCAACATGCTGACGGGATCAAAACGATGCTCTTCCAGCAGGCCAACCAGCTCCTCGTCAAAGGGCGGACAGCGGCCCGTGGTGCCGAACGTGCCATCACGGATATGCCGCCCGGCGCGCCCGGCAATCTGGCCAAACTCGGCGGGGTTGAGGCGGCGGTAATGCCAGCCGTCAAACTTGCGGTCTCCCGCAAAAGCGACATGGCTGACGTCAAGGTTCAGCCCCATGCCGATCGCATCGGTTGCCACGATGTAATCCACATCGCCGTTCTGGAACAGCTCGACCTGCGCGTTGCGGGTGCGCGGCGACAGCGCGCCCAGCACCACGGCCGCCCCGCCCTTCTGGCGGCGCAGCAGCTCGGCAATGGCGTAAACCTCCTCTTGGGAAAACGCCACGATGGCGCTGCGCGGCGGCAGGCGCGACAGCTTTTTGGAACCGGCAAAGGTCAGTTTTGACAGGCGCGGGCGCGTTACAATGCTGATGCCGGGGATCAGCTGCTCCAGCGCGTTGGCCATGGTGTCCGCCCCGAGCAGCAGCGTTTCCTCGCGCCCGCGCCGGTTGAGCAGCCGGTCGGTGAAAATATGGCCGCGGTCAAGGTCGGCGGCAAGCTGGATTTCGTCGAGCGCGACAAAGGCGACATCGAGGTCGCGCGGCATGGCCTCCATTGTCGCCACCCAGAAGGCAGGATGGGCTGGCTTGATTTTTTCCTCGCCAGTGACCAGCGCCACATGCTGCGCACCGACTTTTTCCACCACACGATTATAAACCTCGCGCGCCAGCAGGCGCAGCGGCAGGCCGATGGCACCAGACGAATGCGTCAGCATCCGCTCGATGGCCATGTGGGTTTTGCCGGTATTGGTGGGGCCGAGCACGGCAGTGACACCGCGCGCCCGCGCGCTGGCAGGCAGGGGCGCGGCGGACAAGCGCGCTGCAGGCAAGCGCGCAGCGCGCAGGGCCTGCGGGGGCGGGAGCGGCAGGTTCATGGCGCAAGCTGAACAGAAAAACGTCGACGATGCAAAGCCGGAAAAATGTCCGTCCGCCGCAAGGCCTGTGTCGTTTTGACCCGCTGCCGCTGCGCAGCGTTAACCAAAAGAACGTGCCGCGAACGAACCGCGCCCGAATCGGTATTGGGCGCGGAATCAGGTTTTGTTCACTGCAAGTGCTGGTTGTACGGCGCGTTGGCGGCAATATTTTGCAGAACGGCGGCGAGCGGAATACGGCTGCGGCTGTCGTCCGCGATGGGCAGCCAACTCCGCAAACGACACGCTGGCAAAACTGCCGCAAGCCCAAGCGGCGCGCCACCGCCTTAACGCCAGGCAACAGGCGTGAACATACAAGCGACGAATCAGCTTTTTGCCTGTTACCTGTGTTTGTCCCAACCAGAAATAGCGGCAACCAGGCCTCAAGCCACAATATCCAGCATCGAGCGCGGGCGCATATTGCGGTCACCCACCGCCCAAATTAAGTGGTTTGCCCCAACCCGGCACACAATAGCCGGGTGACGGTTGCGCCAAAGCATGACGGCGCACCACCGCCCGCGTTTTCCCGAGGCGTCATTTCTCGTAAATGTCTATGCCTGCCTTTGTCAGCCTGGCCCATACCCAGTCTTCCAGCAGCAGGTCAGCTTTGTCTTTTCGGCAATTAGAATGGCAAATAATTGTGGCCTTGTCGAAGCAATTTGGATAATCCAGTGTCGTAGAAGGTTTATAAAATTTTGGTTTTATGTTCCACCGCTTGCATATATCAAGCGTCAAGTCGATAGCGGCTTCAATCTGCGCATCGTCTAGTCTTGCCCAGTCCGTCCAGTCTCGCCATTTTCTGGCGAATACCGGTCCGATATATTCCGTATTTTTGCTGATTTTGTCAAACGCGAAGTATTTACCGCCGTCTTTGATCAGTGTCAGTTCATTGGCGAGTTCAATACCCACGGAGGCTTGGTCATATTTACCAAGAGTGCCTTTCAGGCCGAGGTGGGAGATCCAGTATTTTTCGTCAAAGCAGCGGTAGATATCGCCGTTGCGGTCAATAAGGTAGGTCGCGCCAACCCGTCCAAGCGAGTCGGTGTTCCACGAGTCGATGGACGATGTAGCCTTGCCCGGCACGCCATTAACCGGCGTGTACTTCGTGCGGCCCATGGTGCCATGCCAGACCACGTGTGTTTTCACGGTCGCAGTCTTGACATATTGGCCGAGGTCCAGCGGATAGTCTATAAATTTCAACGCCATGCCAATTCCTCCGTCGGCCTGATGAAAATGTTCCGCCGCCCGCCCGGCCTGAAATCAGTCGTCCACGACGCACCAGCAGTCAGGAATCCGCAAGCCGTCCGCCGCTGGAAACGCGTTGCCGCAAAACGCCCGCATCGCCTCAATCAGGGCGATAACGCGCGGACGGCTGTCGGCATGAATGATGTTCGACGCTCCGGTCGCAAGCGCATTGCTGGGATGAATGCAGCCTTCGGACGACAGAAAACTCTGCGCCGGATGGATCAGGATTTCGGTCCGCGTGCCAGTGCCCTTGAGCTCTATGCCGGGCCTTGGCTTTTTGGCAAAATTGGCGGCAGCGGCGGCGGACTTGTCGTAATGGATGGTTTTGTACTTCGTGCCGTCCTGCGTGAACAGCGGGTAGCGGCCCGGCGCAATGCGCAGATCCAGTTTGCTGCCGACGGATGTGTTGTCGCTCGGTCCCTTTTGTTCGGCTATCGCGCCGGACAGCCCGCCTTGCGGCGCGCCGTCAACAAACACGGCATAAACGCCAACGGTTCGCCGCCGGGTCGATTTGCCAACTTGCCGCGTCTGCTCGACGCGCCGCACGATATGGATTTCAAAACCCGAACCGTTGATTGGCATTGAAAACTCCCAATAACATCAGGATACTCAAGACCTAATCTTGCATTGATTTCATTATTTACCTCATAAGTCAAATTTTTATTGCTGCAGTGCGGTTGCGCAGGTACCGTGCCAAAGCGCGGCTGGGCGCGCCGCGTCGGCCCGGAGCTTTACCGCCCGCTTGCTAACAGTATCAGACAATGTCGCTGGCACGCCTGCCAAAAACCGACATAATCGTCGCGAATCATCACCCCTGCGCCGCGGCCGGCGCGCAAGGACAACCCCATGAAATTTTCACGCCGTTCTGCCCTCGCCGCCTCTGCCATGACCCTTGGCGCGCTCACACTGGCGCGACGGCCGGGCGCGGCGCTGGCGGCGGAGGGCGAGACCGAGACACACGGCCTGTCATCGTTCGGCGAGCTGGCGCTTGGCCCGGATTTCAGGAGTTTTGCCTATGTCAACCCAAACGCACCCAAAGGCGGATCCATTTCGCTGCAAGTCAATTCCATCGGCGGCAACCAGAATTTTGAGACCTTTGACACGCTGAATATCCACATCCTGAAAGGCGAGGGCGCGGCGGGCGTCGGCATGATTTTTGACAGCCTGATGGCTGGCAACGCAGATGAGCCGGACGCCATGTATGGCCTTGTGGCCCGCGCCGTGCGGGTGTCGGCGGACAAGCTCACCTACCGCTTTCTGCTGCGTCCCGAAGCGCGGTTTCATGACGGATCGAAGCTGACGGCGCGCGATGCCGCCTTCTCGCTGAATATTCTGAAGAACCAGGGCCATCCAAACTACCAGCAGAATCTTGAGGACATGGACGTGGCCGTCGCCGAAAGCGATGATGTGCTGAAAGTAGTGCTGAACAAGAAACGCAGCCGCGACCTGCATCTTGTCGTGGCCGGCATGCCGATCTTCTCGCAGGCCTGGTACACGGCCAACACCTTTGACGAGACGACGCTGGTGCCGCCGCTCGGCTCCTCCGGTTACCGGATTGGCAAGTTCGAACCGGGCAAGTTTATCACTTTTGACCGGGTCAAGGATTATTGGGCCAAGGACCTGCCGGTAAATGTTGGCACCGGCAATTTTGACGCGGTGCGGTTTGAGTATTTTGCCGAGCGCAAGGTGGCGTTCGAAGGGTTCAAGTCCGGCGTCTTCACGTTTCACGAGGAGAACACCTCGATATTCTGGCACAACAGCTATGATTTTCCGGCGGTCAAAGACGGCCGTATCAAGAAGGAAAGCGTGCCGGACGATTCGCCGCGCGGCGCGCAGGGCTGGTTTTTCAACACACGCCGCGACAGGTTCAAGGACCCGCGCGTGCGCGAGGCGCTAGGCCTCGCCTTTGATTTTGAATGGACCAACAAGAACATCATGTTCGGGTCTTACGTGCGCACCACGTCCTACTTTGAAAATTCCGACATGGCGGCCAGGGGCAAAGCCTCGCCCGAGGAGTTGGCACTGCTGGAACCGTGGCGTGGCAAGGTGCCGGACGAGGTATTTGGCGAGCCGCTGCTGCCGCCGGTTTCGGACGGATCGGGCCAGGACCGGTCGCTGCTGGCCCGCGCTTCAAAACTGCTGGCCGAGGCTGGCTGCAAGCGCGAGGGCACGGTGTTGAAGGCACCGGACGGCAAGCCTTTTGACATTGAGTTTCTCGACTCAAGCCCGCTGTTCGAGCGCCACATCAGCCCCTATGTCAAAAACCTCAAGCTGCTCGGCATCAATGCCACCTCGCGCGTGGTGGACCCGGCGCAATATCAGAAGCGCACCAACGCCTATGATTTTGACGTGATGTCGATCCGCCATGGCAGCAGAGTCACGCCGGGCGAGGGGCTGCAGGGCGTGTTTGGCTCGAAGGCGGCCAAGACCGAAGGCCAGCAGAATTTTCCTGGCATATCCGACCCGGCGGTGGACGCGCTGGTCGAAAAAGTCCTGCACGCGGAAACCCGCGAGGGCCTCAACAGCGCCTGCCGGGCGCTTGACCGCGTGCTGCGCGCCGGGCGCTACTGGGTGCCGCACTGGAACAACCCCAGCCACTGGCTGGCCTATTGGGATATTTTCCAGCGCCCGGCACGCACGCAGAAATTTGTGCCCAGCGCGTATAATTCGGTTGCCATGGCGACATGGTGGTATGACGAAGACAAGGCCAAGCGAATCAAGCCGGGCGGGTAGTGGAAAAGGTGCCGCGAGCGGCCTCTGGCTTGCGTCGCTGCGCTCGCAATGACGTAAAGCCAAACAGCTCAATACGATACTATCCGGACGCAGTCCCACCGCATGCTCGCCTACATCACCCGCCGCCTTCTCCTGATCATCCCGAGCATTTTCGGGATCATGCTGGCGTCTTTCATCATCGTGCAATATGCGCCCGGCGGGCCGATCGAGCGCAT
>JANLPP010000481.1:0-2391 GCA_031367295.1 Hyphomicrobiales bacterium
GTACACGCGCCTCCCCGCCTTATTCGCCACACGAAAACTCTGAATCGTCGCTACCACGATGATGGCCTGCTGGCCAAAGCTTTGCGGCGGCACGGTGTGCAGGGCGTCCAGCTCACACACTTGAAAGCGCTCGCCATACGCGTCTTGCAGCGCAGCACGGTAGGCGTGGCCGGGGCTTTGCAGCGCGGCCAGCGTCTGGCTGCGAATGGTGTCGCTGGGCACGAGCCACAGCGCCACGGGGAAGTCTCGCCCAAACGCTCTGGCGTTTGCTCCTGCCTGCCAGGCCTGGGCAATCAAGGGAATAGCATGCGAGGCCATCAGCGTTTTGCCGCCGCCAGTGGGGATGCGCAGGCATACACAGGGCACGTCGCCGAGTTCATCTGCGCGGTAGGGCGGGCTTGCCTTCGCCTTTTGACCAGCGACGGCCCCCGCACCTTCCCGCGCCATCGCATGCGCCCAAGCCGCCTCCAGCCCCATGGTGCTGGCCTGGCGCAGGAATAGCGCGAGCGCGGTCAGGGCGGATTGCTGGTAGGTTTTTAGGGTGAATTCAGTCATGCATTAAATTTGACATCAGTATCTACAGCGATACACTCGCCACCGTGAGGACAAAATTCGGCTCCATGCCGTGAGAATGTAAAGCCAAGGGGCAACCCCGCAGCGCACTTCTATATCCTCACGGCCATTTACAAAGCCGCTCTTGTTAACTCAAGCAGCGGCTTCTTCTTGGCATGGTAGCCTGCCGATGGCTAAACTCCGACTTTGAGTGACAATTCTTGTCAAATCAAAGTGCCTCTCCAATAGGTCAATTGGAGCAAAATGCTCGCTTGATCATTTGGATTTCGGAATAGGCGTTCCGACCGCTTAAGTTGAACCATGCGAAATAAAGATACACATACGCTTGACCTATTTCATCTTCAAGATGATCGGCCAAATTTTGAGGCGCTTGCCCAAGAAAACGGTTTTACCTATTGGCTTAAATCAAGCCTGTCCAAGAGCCTTGGCTACGACGACAGTAAAAGCCTGGAGAAGGCCACAAACAAGGCAATGACAGTGTGTCTTACCTTGAATATCCCAGTGTTTGAGAACTTCGTTCAGATCGAAAGTTCGGCTGACAAACATGACTTCAAGCTGTCTCGATTCGCGTGCTATTTGACGGTCATGAATGCGGATGTACGAAATCCGTTGGTTGCAAGGGCGCAAGCCTACTTTGCTGGGCTGGCTGAGGCATTTGCAGATTCAACAAAAGGAGATTCCGTTGAGCGCGTGTTGATCCGCGGTGAAATATCGGATCGAGAGGGCACCCTGAGTTCGACTGCCAAAACCCATGGGGTTGAGAACTACGCCTACTTCCAGAACGCGGGGTATCGGGGCATGTACAACATGAACTTGTCGAGCCTGAAGAACCACAAAGGAATGGGCGAAAAGACCAAAGGGTCGCTGTTGGACTTTATGGGGAAAGACGAATTGGCCGCAAACCTGTTCCGAATCACTCAGACAGAGGCAAAAATTCGAAATGAGAAGATACGCGGTCAACCCAATCTTGAGCGCACGGCAGAGGTCGTTGGTCGGGATGTTCGCAACACCATGATCAAGATCAGCGGACAAAAGCCCGAGGAGCTGCCGCTGGAAACAAGCAGTATTGGCGATGTCAAAAAGGGACTCAAATCAACCCATCGCGAACTGAAGAGGATTGATCACAAGCCTGCCGGGAAGAAAACCTAATGGGTTTTCCAGTCACCGCGCCCTCACGTCATACGGAATCTGCTTGAACGTGACGCCCGCCGCTGCCAGCCGCGCGGGGCCGACGCGCACGGACTCGCCGTAGACCACCAGCGGCGTGTTGGCGGGCGCGAGTTGGGTGTGCAGGTTCAGCAGTGCGGCCAGCACGTCGCGGGTCAGCACATTGCCGCTGGCAGGGCGCTTGTCGCCCAGGATGCCGTTGAACAGCAGGTAGAGGGAGAATCTGGGCTCCATTGGGGGTGTTTTTGCCGGAATTTCCAATGAAATTGGCCCCTGGCCCTTGTCAGTAGTGCATGAGTAGCTATTAATAATATAATACGTGCCAAGGTAAGGCGTGCCGGACTTGGCCTTTGAGGTGGCGCTGGCGGGGTCGAACGCGGTGCCGGTTTCCTGCTGCCAGATGAAGGCCGCCAGCGTGGCGAAGCGCACCGCCGGGTTGATGCGGCCTGCGTCGTCAAAGATCGTTTCACCCAGGCGCATGCAGCGGAACCCGCCGCCGCCTTTCCACTCGCCGCCGTCAGCGGCAGTATTTCCAATGGCCCCTGCGGTAGGCCCCCAGCCGACTGCTTTGCTGATGCCGCCCTGTTCGCCGCCAATGACTTTTTGCAGGCGTGGCAGGCAGTGCGTGGCGGCGTGCTCGCCCATCTCGAT
>JANLPP010000486.1:0-8062 GCA_031367295.1 Hyphomicrobiales bacterium
ATCGATTGAGAGGATCATGCCGCGCGTCCATGCGCGCGGCGGCGATGCGCTCCACGTCCTCATCCGGCAATTGCGCCGTCAGGAACCGGCGGCGCATGCTTTTCAGCCTGGCGAGTTCTTCATATTCGTGCGGCGCAACGAAATAGCCCGCCAGCGTGCCATTGCTCGAAACCGCAACCACCTCGCGCTGCGCCTGCAATTTGTAGCGCCCGAAGTTGCGGGCGAATTCGGCGGCGGGGACGGTGTTGGACATTGCCAGTGCTGACATTTTCAACAAAGCGACTATACGCGCTTCGAATGCAAATACCGCAATTTACGGAACTAGCTCGAGTCGGCTATGCTGCGGGGGCATATCAGTCCATCAGGCCAAGCGCCCCTGCCCCTCACATCGCGCCGCGCACCTCGACCTCTGTCTCCAGCTTCCCTGCTTTCTGAAACGTCACTGTGCAGGCCAACTTTTCCCCGGCAACCAGTTTCTCGCGGACCTGCAGCAACATGACGTGATTGCCGTCGCCGTTCAGTTCGGTTGTCGCGCTGGCCGGAATGGGCAAGGTGCGGATGACGCGCATCGACGGGGCACCTTCGCCGCGGTCAACAGTGTGTTTCTCGGCAAAATTGACGAAGGGGCAACTCACCCGCAACAGGGCGTCCGCCTCGGCGGCGTCATTGACGATTGTCAGCGCGAGGGGAATATCGCCGCCGGTCTGCCCGACTGCGGCAACCCATGCCGCAGAGATGCGCAGCGACGGGCTGTCCCCGGCGCTGGCCGGACTGATGCCCAATACTGCGACAAGGACTATGCCGGCAATGCCACCAGCAAGGCCTCTCACCGTTTGGGCGCAAGCCCTGTGCGGCGAGGGCAGCGACGTCCAGGCACCCGGCTTCAAAAAAAATCTCTGATGAAATCCGCACGCGCGCATCCGGCATTGCCCCCGTCAGAAAAACAGAGAAGGTCTGCATTTCATCGCTGCATTCGTAATCTGGATTTGAAAACAGGGCAATCCCGGGGACGGCAGATAACGGGATAACGGTGACACTTTACTAAAAGCACGATTTAATTGTGCTTTCCCGCTTCGTGGATGACCTGGACAAGTCTTCGTGGATGACTTGGACAAGTCTGGTGCGGACACCGAGACTGGGGCCTGATGGGATTGATGTGCGGGATCCCGCTGGTCACCGAAAGCTATCACGACGCAAAAGAATTTAACGAGTCCTGCCAATCTTTGCCATCGTTGGCTACGCGAGGTGCACCACCATGGCACCAGTGAACGTATCGCTGCCTGAGCCGATGCAGCATTGGTTCGAGCAGCAGGCGGAGACCGGGCAATTCAGCAACGCCAGCGATTATGTCCGCGACCTGATCCGCCGCGACCAGGCGCGCGCTGGCAAACGCGCTGAGTTGCAGCGGTTGATTGCCGAGGGAATCGACAGCGGGGTCAGCGCCCGTCCGATGGACGACATTTTACGCGCCGCGCTTGAACAAGTGACACAGCAGACAATGGCCTGGCGACTCTCGCAAAGGGCCGTTCAGGATATGGAAGACATCGTAGTTTATGGCGCGCGCGAGTACGGGGTTGCGCACGCCAAAAATACCATCAAGGTTTGACCCGGGCTTTTGAATTCCACGCATCCTGCCCCCGCGCGGAACGCGAACGGAAAGAATTTTCGCCGCCCGTCCGAATCCACACGGTCGGTTCGCATGCGGTGATCTATGGCATCGAAGGCGAGGACATTTTCATCATCCGCGTTCCGGGCGGCGCACAGGACTGTGAGCGGCATTTGCAGGAAAGGCGCCCCCTCACCCAACCTTCTCGCTCAGCCAAACCTTGATCAGCGACTGATAGGGCACGTCGCGTTTGTTGGCGGCGATTTTGATCTGGTCGAGCAGGCCGACGGGCAGGCGCAGGGAGATCGCCGTCGTGCCCGGCTTGAGCTTCGGCAGCCGCGCCCGCGCCGCCTTGCGCCAGTCGAGATGGCGGGTTGAGTCGGTGCGTTCCCAATACGCACGCTCCTCCGCTTCACTGGCGAAGGCGGGGATGGGCTTAAGCGCTTTCATAAAATTGCCTTTCGCTGGCGCTCATGTCGCGGGCCGAAATGACGCGGATCAACGCGCCTTTCTGGCGCAGCGTGAAAGTGATATGCAGCAGCCGTCCGTCATTGGTTAGCCCGAGCGCATGATAGCGCAGTTCGGTCACGCCGTGCTTCATGTCTTCAAGCAGCAGCAGCGGCTCGTTGAAAAACACCTGTTCCGCCTCGCCTTGACCGACGCCGTGCTTGATTGAGTTTTTCCGCTCATTACCGGCATCCCGGTCGAAGCCGGTTGCTATTGCAAGATCAAGCATTTCGGTATATTATGGTAATATACAAAATTGTCAACTGCGGCTGTCTTGCGCAGGGCGCAATTCTGCGGCGGGTAGTGTATAAGCGATTTTGAATTCGGGAGGCGGAATTGGCCATGGGCGAGCGCGACAGCAAATCGAAATTCTCAAAACGCGGCGATGGCGACGACAAGCCTGCCGCGCCTCCAAAGGAATCCGCTGGCCTGTCCGGCATGGCCCGCCGTTTTGCCACGGTTGAGGAGACGCCTGCGGCGGGCAAAAAGGCTGCTGACGGGGCGGCGGCCAAGGCGAAGAAGCCGAAGTAGCGGCGTTTGGGAAGGGCTGGCGGGGGCTGGCTTCAGGCGGCACTCCTGCGGCGGACGATTTGGACCGCCGGCATCCGGCCGACTTCTGCGCGGCGCGGCAAGGGTCAAGCTGAAGGTTTTTCGAATAGCCGGCCGTAGGCCGGCGGTCCAGCGTCCGTGCTGGCTGGCGGCGTTGCGCGCTTAGCCGCTGCCCCGCCGCCCGCGCCGCCGCCCCGCGCCATTGGCAGCCCGCGCTTCGGGCAACGCCACCAGCTTCGCCAGATTGACAAACACATCGCGCTTGTTGGGGATGGCCATCGCATCGACGAACAGCGCCTGGAAATTCGGCTCGATCGCCGTCTCGATTTTTTCGATGCCGCGCACCACGCCTTCAATTTCCGCGCGTGACGCCAGGTTGAGCAAGGCAATCCGCGCGCCAGTGCCCGCCGCGTTGCCCGCTGCCGTTACCTTGGACAAATCACAGTCGGGGATCAGGCCCAGCACCATGGCATAGGTGGTGTCGATGTGGCTGCCGAAGGCGCCTGCCAGCGTGATGCGGTCCACCGCCTCGACGCCGTAGCGCTGCATCAGCAGTTTTGCCCCGGCATAGAGTGCCGACTTCGCCAGCTGGATGGCGCGCACGTCGGTCTGGTGGATCATCAGGCGCGGCTCGCCCTCGCGCAGCACATAGGAGAACGTGCGCCCCACCGCCTCGACGCGGGGGCTGCGCGCTGCGAGCGCGCCGTCAATGACACCGTCGGCGGAAATAATCCCGGCCAGAAACATCTCGGCAATTACTTCAATAATGCCCGACCCGCACAGCCCGGTCACGCCAAATCCCGCGCAGGCTTCCGCAAACCCCGACTCGTCCGACCACAGATCCGACCCGATCACCTTGTAGCGCGGCTCCAGGCTCGCGCGGTCAATGCGCACGCGCTCAATGGCGCCCTGCGCGGCGCGCTGCCCGCAGGAAATCTGCGCGCCCTCAAACGCCGGGCCGGTGGGCGAGGAACAGGCGAGCAAGCGAGCGCGATTGCCCAGCACAATCTCGGCATTGGTGCCGACATCGACAATCAGCCGCACCTCGTCGGTGAGATACGGCCCCTCGGACAATACCACGCCCGCCGTGTCCGCCCCCACATGCCCGGCGATGCAGGGCAGCATGTAGACGAATGCGCCCGGCGCAATTGTCAGTCCCAGCTCGCGCGCCGGCACGTCAAACGCCGCGTCAAGCGTCAGCGCAAACGGCGCGCCGCCAAGTTCGGTCGGGTCGAGGCCCAGAAACAGATGATGCATGACCGGGTTGCCCGCCACCGTCATCTCGACAACGTCACCGCGCGGCACAGACGCCGCCGCGCAGACTTCGCCGACCAGCCCGTCCAGCGCGGCGCGCACACTGTGAGTCAGCTCGGCGTCGCCGCCGGGGTTCATCATCACGTAAGAGACGCGGCTCATCAGGTCTTCGCCAAAGCGGATCTGCGGGTTCATCAGCCCGCTGGAGGCGAGCACCTCGCCGGTGGCAAGATCGCACAGATGCGCGGCGATGGTGGTGGAGCCAATGTCAACCGCAATGCCGCAGGCGCGCTCGTGCAGGCCGGGCCAGAGCGCCACCACATCGCGGTCCTTGCGCAAGGCGGCGGTGACCTTCCATTCGCCCTTGCGCAGCACTTTCTGCAAATCGCGCAGCACCGGCAGGGCCGCCTGCGCATCGTCGACGCCCCACTGCGCCTTCAGCGCCGCCGCCAGCCGGCGCAAGTCGCTCGCGGGGTCATGCATGTCGGGTTCCTGTACCTCGACATAGCACAGCCGCACCACCGGATCGATTTCAATGGGATGCGCCTCGGCCCGCTTGCGGATGACCTGGCGGTGCACCTGCGACTGTGGCGGCACATCCGCCGCCACATCACCGCACAGCCGCGCCTGGCAGCCAAGGCGGCGGCCCTCTGGCAGCGCGCCGCGCTTTGCCGCATAGCGCGCCTCTACCGCATCCGGCGGGCTGACGTTTTCAGCCCGCGAGTCAATGCCGTGTTTGGAAAACGCCCCCTCCGCCACATCCACCTGGCAGCGCCCGCAAATGCCGCGCCCGCCGCAGACCGAGTCAAGGTCAACGCCAAGCTTGCGCGCGGCCTCCAGCAGGCTGGTGCCCGAGGCAAACCGCCCGCGCTTGCCGGAGGGGGTGAAGACGGCGAGATGGCCGCCTGCCGGATTTTGCACAGACACGTTCATGCTGCGCGCGGTCGCATCATCTGTGCGGCGCGTCAAGCGGCTGGCGGACCAGCAGCCATTCAGCCCGGCGGCGCAGCGGCGCTAAAATCCGCCGCCACGTCCGAATATCGGGTAGGGCTCGCGTGACGTGCAGGTGTAGCCGACAAGGCAGGAACTGGCGTCGCGCGTCTGCACATAGGCAGGCTCGATATATTCGCCATAGGCGCAGAACCGCCGGTCACGCACATAGCGGTCATAGGTTGACTGGCTGGTGCTGAGCACGGCTGAACCATTGGCCGCAACCACGCCCGCCGCCGCGTCGCAGCTCATGGCGGGCGTAAACGGCCGCGCGCTGGCCGGGGCAAGTGCGCAAAGGACGATGGCGGCCGCAGCCGGGATTACCAAGATTTTCATGTGTCGTCTCCGCAGGTAAAAGGCATGCTCCAGAGCAGCGCCACGATTAAGGTTTTTTGACCGCCGCGATTGTGCGTTTTCACACGCTCTTCAGCGCCAGCGCCGACCAGCGCGCGTCAATCGCGATTATGCCCGCAGCCCTGAGGCCGCGTGTCATGGCATGGTCGCGAATGAGGTCGCGGTTGACGTCGGTGCTCTGGCCCGACGTCCGTTTGCTAAAGGCAACCCACAGGGTACCCAAAGGTTCCAGCGCCGCCTGTGCCAGCGGCAGGCTGCGCACCAGCTGTGTGCTGTCGCGTGCAAACAGCAGCAGCAGGGCACAGGGGCCGCTGCCCTCGCCCGACACTGCGGCGCCCTCCGGCAACACCCCCAGCAGCGCGGCAATATCCGGCGGCGCAAGCAGCACACGCAGCCTGCCGCCGGGCTTCAACCCAAGTTTCCGCGCAACGCTTGCCGCCGTCATGAAATGCAAGGTCCTTTGCTCCAGCATCCATGGCCGGGGCCAGTTTGACCATCCCGCCGTCATTGCGCGCAAACCTTGTGCGCGGCGCAGCCCCTTCAGGCCAGCTGCCTGTCCGCATCCAGCACAATCGGCATTCCGTGCGGCGTCGCGCGCGCGGCCCTGTCCCAGGCGTCGCGCGTTTCAGCCAGCTGCTGCGGCGTCACCGCCGCTTTTTGCGTCACGATGTGTTCAAGCGCGCCAAGCCAGTGGCGGTAATACTCCGCGCCGCTGTCCGCCGCGCCCGCCTTCGCGATTTCGCGCGCCAGCGCCGCCGCCCATTCAGTCCAGGTGAACAAGCCTCTGGCGTGCAGCGCCACGGCCATCGCAAAGGCCTGCGCCTCCCAGGGCGCGCCGAACACGGGCGCCTCGCCGCCCGCAGCAATCGCGTCAGAGAGTTTCAATGTAAGGCTCCCACGCATCAATGGACACGCTCAGCTCCGGGTCAGCCTCCGCCCCCCACAATTCGCGCCCGGCAAAGCGCACCGTATAGCACCACTGCGGGTCTTCGCCCTTGCCATGCGCATGCGAGTCGGGGAACACGAAACAGCCCCGCACAGCCTCGATCACGCCCGCCCGGCCGCGCGCGTAACGCGGCAGCCGCGTATGGGTCTGCGGGTGCATGACGCGCATGCGCACTGGCGCGCCAGCCGCAAACCGCGCGGCGCGCGGCGCAGGCCGCGTGTAGGGCACCGCGCGTGTCAGCAGCGCCGCCACACCTTCGGGCGCAAGGTGGCGCTTGACCGGTGCCGGTGGCGCCAGCGCCCTGCCCTGCGCGCGTTCCTCACGGCTCACCATGCCCGCTGTGGCGAGCAGCTTTTCCAGCGCGGTGAGCCAGATGTCATAGTAGGATTTCGTCAGGTATTGCGGCGGCGGCAGGGTTTCGCGCGCATGGCGGCTGATGTCGATGTTCCATTCGCCGCAGGCACCCGCCGCCAGCGTCAGGCCCAGCACCTTGCGCTCCCACGGGGCGTGAAACAGCGGCTCGCCGCTTTCATGGAGGACGGGTCCAAAACCCATCATGCCGCCAAGATCCTGCGCGCCGTTCATGCCTGCGCCTCGCCGGGGTTCAGCGCCAGGCCGGTGCCGATCATGCTGTCGCGCGTCACCAGCGTTGCCAGGTTTTGCGCGCTCCAGCCATCTGTCCCGGCCGGGCGCAGCGGCAGCACCAGATAGCGCAGCTCGGCGGTCGAGTCCCAGACGCGGATGTGGGTGGCAGGCGCGAGCGTGACACCAAAATCCGCCAGCACGCCGCGCGGGTCAAGCACCGCGCGCGAGCGGTAGGGGGCCGACTTGTACCAGACCGGCGGCAGGCCCAGCACCGCCCAAGGATAGCAGGAGCACAGCGTGCAGACGACCATGTTGTGCAGCGCGGGCGTGTTCTCCACCGCCACCAAATGCTCGCCCTGCCGCCCGCCAAAGCCAAGCTCGGCAATCGCGGCGGTGGCGTCACGCATCAGCCGCTCCCTGTAGGCGGGGTCGCTCCAGGCGCGGGCGACAACCTGCGCGCCGCAGCGCGGGCCGATCTGCGTCTCGTAGGTCTGCGCAATCGCATCGAGCGCGGCAGGGTCCACATAGCCCTTCTGCGTCAGCACCGTTTCGAGCGCCCGCACCCGCAGCTCCACGTCGGACAGTCCGGAATGGTCGTGGCCATGCTGGTGATTCGGGTGCTCATGCGCATCATGTTCATGATCATGCGGTGCAGTCGCGTTCATGCGGCCTCCAGCGGCGTTGCAATTGGCTGTTGACGAAAAGCCGTCCATGCGGACAAGCTGCTGCTCCCACCCTACACACTCCAGGCCCGCCATGCACGCCTCACAGCTTTTTGATCTTGCCGGCTCTGTCGCCGTTGTCACCGGCGCCTCGTCCGGCCTTGGCGCGCGCTTTGCCCGCGTGCTGGCCGCCAATGGCGCGCATGTCGTCTGCGTGGCGCGGCGCGCCGGGCGGCTGGCAGAACTGGTCGCCAGCATTGAGCAGGCAGGCGGCAAGGCGCTCGCGGCGGAGGCCGATGTCACGGACCATGCCGCCATGGCCCGCGCGCTCGACGCTGCCATGGCGCTGAAGCCTGGCGCGCTGGTGCTGGTCAACAATGCCGGCATGGCCGTCACCGGCCGGGCGATCAGCCTGCCCGCCAAGGCCTGGCGCGACACCATGGACATTGACCTTGACGCGCTGTTTTTCTGGGCCCAGGCGGCGGCCCAGCGCATGGTGGCGGCGGGCATTCCCGGGGCCGTCGTCAACACCGCCTCGGTCGCCGCCTTCGGGGCAACCAGCGGGCTTGCCGCCTACTCCGTGGCCAAAGCCGGCGTGGTGCAGCTGAC
>JANLPP010000500.1:0-15899 GCA_031367295.1 Hyphomicrobiales bacterium
CTCGCGCGCCGCTTGGTCCAAAGAAGCGCCGGGAGGTTGGCGTTGGACGTTCCACTCGCCAATCGGGTCAGGTCCGGAAGGAAGCAGCCCTAACGAGCCAGGGCGGGTCTTCGTCCAGCCTCCTACTTTTGCCCGGGCGCATTGCCGGGCTTTCCCAGCAGGGCAAGGCATGAGCGACGAGCGCCCGCAGGACCAAGCCAGCCTGTTGCCGGACGGGCCAGGCCCCGGCCTTGATTCAGGCCCGCCGCCGCCGGTTTCTGCTGGCAGGCCCGCCACCTACCGCGTGCTGGCGCGCAAATACCGGCCCGGCAATTTTGATGACCTGATCGGCCAGGACGTGCTGGTGCGCACGTTGAGCAACGCCTTTGAACTCGGGCGCGTGCACCAGGCCTATATGCTGACCGGCACGCGCGGCATCGGCAAGACCACGACGGCGCGCATTCTGGCCCGCGCTTTCAACTATCTGCTGCCGGGAAAGATTGAGAAACCCTCCGTGATCATGCCGGAGATCGGCGTGCACTGCGAGGCCATCATGGAATCGCGCCATGTCGATGTCATCGAGATGGATGCGGCCTCGCACACCGGCATCGACGACATCCGCGAGATTGTCGAAAATTCCCGCTACCACCCCGTGTCAGCCCGCACCAAGGTCTACATCATCGACGAGGTGCACATGCTCTCCAAGGCCGCCTTCAACGGCCTCTTGAAGACGCTGGAAGAGCCGCCGCCGCATGTGAAATTCATTTTTGCGACGACTGAAATCGAAAAAGTTCCTGTCACGGTGCGCTCGCGCTGCCTGCGGTTTGACCTCAAACGCGTCGAATCCGATGTGCTTGTCGCCCATCTGGCGCGGATTTGCGGCATGGAAAGCGTTGTGGCCGCCCCGGACGCGCTCGCCATGATCGCCCGCGCCGCCGAGGGATCGGTGCGTGACGCGCTGTCCTTGCTCGACCAGGCCATCGCCTATGGCGCGGCGGCCGCGTCCGGCCAGCCGGAGATTGTCGCGGACAATGTGCGTGACATGCTGGGTCTTGCCGACCGCAGCCGGATCATCGACCTGTTTGAGGCGGTGATGGGCGGCGATATTGCCCGGGCGCTGGACCTGATGCAGGCGCAATATGACCTTGGCGCCGACGCCACCCAGATTTTGACCGATCTTGCCGAGTTCACGCATGTGGTGACGCGGTTCAAAATATTTGCCAGCGCGGCGCAGGTTCCGGCGGCCATGCCCGAGGAGCGCACGCGCGGCGCGGCTTTTGCGCAAAAGCTGAGCCTGCGGGTTTTGACGCGGGCCTGGCAGCTGCTGCTCAAGGGCCTTGCCGATGTCAAGGACGCGCCGCGCCCGATCGCGGCGGCTGACATGGTGCTGGTGCGCATCGCCCACGCTGCCGAGTTGCCGACGCTGGACGAGGCGCTCAGGCTGTTGAGCGAGGTGCCTGCGCCGCGCGGCGCGGGCGCAATCAGCGATGCCCGCGCCAGCCCGCCGGGCAATGCTGGCAATTCCGGCGGCGGCGGCGCGGCGCTGCCGACGCCCCGCGCCTTGCCGTCGGGCGCTGGCGTCAGCGCACTGGCGCGGGCCGCGCCGGTGGCGGTGCAGCAGCTGGCGAGCGCCGCGCAGGCCGCGCCGCAGGCCCGTCTTGCAAGTTTTGCCGATGTGGTGGCGCAGGCCCATGCCGCACGCGACATCCAGCTGAAAATCGCGCTCGAAAATGACGTGCGCCTGCTGCGTTTTGAGCAGGGAACCATCGAGTTTTCACTCGCTGAAGGGGCCTCGCCCCAGCTTGCCGCGACGTTGATGCGGCGGCTGCAGGAATGGACCGGCACACGCTGGATGGTGGCAATATCGTCTAAGGCAGGCGCGCCAACCCTGAAGGAACAGGCGCAGCGCGCCGGACAGGAACAACTGACCGGCGTGCGCGCCGACCCGCTGGTGCGCAGCGTGCTTGAGATGTTTCCCGGCGCGGAAATCACCGCCGTGCGGCAGATTGGAGCGGTGACAGCCGACGTCCCTGACGCCTCTGCCGTGCATGCTGGTGACGACGCTGAATTTGCCGTCACTGACGAGGCTGGCGACGACGACGCCTGAGGCCATTCAGCGTGCGCCTTGCGCCCGCTGCATTCCTGACACCCGGCCTGGAACAGGAGGCCTTGGCAATGGCCACGCCTCGCGCCAGTCTGCCCTTGCGAGCGCGGCTGCTTTGCCGCGCTCGCAAGGATTTGGTCACGCCCCCTTGTTGGCAGCCCCGAGCAATCCGGCCCGGATGCTGTCTTTGTCGGTGACGCCATAAATGCGCGCCAGCTCGTTGCCGCCCTTGAACAGGAGAATCGTTGAACGGTTCGGGGCTTTGTAAAACGTCTTGAAGTCATCGTCCTTGTCGTAGTTGACGACAATCGGGATGAAGTTCTTGAACTCCGGCTCGGTTAAAAGCTCACTGAGCACCAGGACCTGGCGCTGGCACGTGCCTCACCAATCGGCGTGGATGTGCACAAGGACGGGGCGGCCGCTCTTCATCGCTTTGGCAAGGGCAGCTTCGCTGTAACTGGCGAAGACACCCTCGGCCTGTGCAGGATTACTCCGCACAAGTCCCAAAGCGCCGAGGAGCAGGCCACCCGCGAGTGTGTCGCGGCGTGAAATCATGCGTGGTTTCTCCATTTGGCTTTCTACACGGGCAGAATTATCAGCTGCGCCGCGCAAGTCGAGGGCGGCTTGATCACGAGCTTGCGAGGCGCGGCGCCAGACCGGGCCGCGCACTGGCCGGCTGCCCGCAGAGCGTTTATAGGGCGCGCATGATCAATCTCCCCGTCCTTGCCTCAGCCCTGGCCTTGTTCGCCACACCTGCCGCCGCCGCTGGCACATTCGCCTCGGACTGGAGCAAGGGCCAGAAATCCGCAGCGCGGCTCATCGCGGCCGGCGGCCTGCCGGGCGCTGTGCGGGCGGGCATCGAGATTGCGCTGGACGCGCGCACGCACACCTACTGGCGCGCCCCCGGCGATGCGGGCGTGCCGCCGCTGGTGTCGTTTGAGGGGTCGGACAACCTTGCCAGCGCCGAGCTGCTGTTTCCCGCGCCGCAGCGCATGTCCGAGAACGGGGCGCTGACCTTTGGCTATGACGAAGGTGTGGTGCTGCCGCTTGCGGTCAGCGCGCTCGACAGCGCCCGCCCGGTAACGCTCGCTGTCAAGATTGACTATGCCGCCTGCGAGCGGATCTGCGTGCCAGCACAGGCCATGCTGCGGCTGGTGCTGCCAGCGGGCGGCGAGGCTGGCCCCCATGCGGCGCAATTGGCGCAGGCGCTGGCGCGTGTGCCCCAGGCTGGTGTGGTTGGCGGGCAGGGTCCGCTGGCCATAGTGGCGCTGGCCTATCCGCCCCATGCCAGCGGCGCTGCGCCCCGGATCGAGATAGAGGCGCGCGTTCCGGCAGGCGCAAAAAACCTGTTTGTTGCGCCGCTTGCGCCGGAAGGCTGGTTCATGCAGGCAGGCGAGCCTGAGGCGGGCGGGCAGGACCGCCGGCATTTTGTGGTCAGCATCGAGCAGATGCCGGCTGGCAACGCTCCGGGCGTGCAGGCATCCTTCGTGCTGGTGGCGGATGGCGCGGCGATTGAGGTCAAGACCACACTCGACCTTGGCAGGCTGAGGCCGTAAAAGGCTGCATCAGTCCAGCACGAGGTGATCCATGAGCATCAAGACAGGCGACGCCATTCCCGCAGCAACGTTCCGCGTTATGACGGCGGACGGCCCCAAGCCGCGCGACGGCGGCGATATTTTCAAGGGCCGCAAGGTGGTGCTGTTTGGCGTGCCGGGCGCGTTTACACCCACTTGCCACAAAAACCATCTGCCGGGATTTCTGGCTGAGGCTGATGCGTTCAAGGCGAAGGGTGTCGCTGAAATTGCGGTCGTCTCGGTCAATGATGTGCATGTCATGAATGCCTGGGCCAAGGCCACGGGCGGCGAGGGCAGGATCAGCTTTCTGTCCGACGGCAACGCCGATTTTACCAAGGCCGTCGGCCTTGACTTTGACGCCTCAGCCGGCGGCATGGGCCTGCGCTCCAGACGCTTTGCCATGCTGGTTGATGACGGCGTCGTCACCGTGCTGAACGTCGAGGACATTCCGTCCAAAGCCGACATGTCGAGCGCAGGCGTGCTGCTCGGGCAGATCTAGGCGCTGCGAATTTGGCGGGTGGCGCAACCTGCCCGGCCATGAAGTTTTCTGGAGCCTGTTGATGCCGGTCTATGCGCTTGATGGCCACGCGCCCGCCTTGCCCGCCAGAGGCCGCTATTTTATCGCGCCGGGGGCGCAGGTGATCGGGCGGGTGACGCTGGCCGAGGATACCGGCGTGTGGTTTGGCGCCGTGCTGCGGGGGGACAATGAGCCGGTCAGCATCGGCTGGCGCAGCAATGTGCAGGACTGCGCGGTGCTGCATACCGACACGGGTTTTGCGTTAAGCGTCGGCACCAATTGCACCATCGGCCACAGCGCCATTCTGCACGGCTGCACGATTGCCGATGAATGCCTGATCGGCATGGGCGCGACAGTGATGAATGGCGCGCGCATCGGCGCTGGATCAATCGTCGGCGCGGGCGCGCTGGTGACCGAAGGCAAACAGTTTCCCCCAGGCTCGCTGATTGTCGGCAGCCCGGCCCGCCTCGTGCGGACGCTGGATGAAGCGGCGCGGGCGATGATTCTCGCCGCCGCCGAGCGCTATGTCCGCAACTGGCAGACCTATGCCGCGGGCCTGACCCTGATCGATGCCTGAATGCAAACGGCCGGGCGTATGCCGCCCGGCCGCGTTTTTTCTGCTGTCGTTCAGCTGGCGCCTACGCCTTTGAACCGCCTTTGGGGTCACGCGGCGCGACATTGCCCTGGCCCTTGCTGCCATCGTCTTTCGAGGTTGCGACCAGACCTGCGTCGGCGCGCTTCGAAAACTCGGTGTCTTTGCCGGACGCCAGCACAGCGGCCTGCGACAGCCATTCCTCCCGGTCAATGCGGCCAGGAAAAGCCAGGAACGAGCCGACCCACAGCACGTTGTCATGTGTCCAGCGGGCAATCTGGTCAAAATGCCAGATACCCAGCGCATGCAGGCGGCCTTCATTTTGCGGGCCGATGCCGCGAATGCGCTTCAGGTCATCGGCCTTGCCGCCGCGCGGCCGCGCAAGGCCAAACGGACGCTGGCCTTCGTGCTTGTCCTCGTCGGCCTGATGCGGCGCAACCTCTGCAAGCCCGGCATGCAGCGCGGCGGCATCCTGCGCGCCGAGCGGCGCGTCGGCGCTGGCGTCGCGCTTCACCGCGCCTGACTTCACGGCGAGTGAATGGTCTGTGTCGCCGCCCGCTGCCAGCAGGCGGCACTGCCCGATCCAGTGCTCGCGCTCGACGCGCCCGGGAAAGCGCATGTGCGCGCCCACCCACGCGGCCTCGGCGGTAGTCCAATGCGCAATCTGGTCAAAATGATAGACGCCCAGAGAGTGCAGGATTTTCTCGTTGTTCGGGCCAACGCCCTTGATCAGCAGAAGATCATCAGCGCTGGCACCCCGCGCTGCGCTCAGGCCCGCTGGCCTCGCTCCCGCATGCGCCTCGCCCGGGTGGACCTGCACCTCGCCCACATGGGCCTCCAGCCGCACCGTCTCGCCAGCGGCGCCATGCGCAATTGTCACCGCCGCGGGCTTTGCCGGCGCGACCGCCGCACCGGGCGTGACGCGCACGCCAGCGCCGGAAACCTGCGCGGTCATGCCGTCCGAATGGCGCAGTGCTGACGCCACCGGCTCAGGCAGGCCGGTGGACGGGTGGGCGGCGGCTGCGGCGCTCGCCGCCGCGCTTGCCGGGCGCACTGTCGGTCCAGGGCTTGCGGGCGGGGCGGCGGCAGGCGGCAGCGGCGCGGCTGGCACATGCGCCACTGCCGGACGCGGCAGCCCGGACATGGGATGCGGCACAACGGGCACAGCGCTGGCGGGCAGCCGCAGCCTCAACGCGGAGGCTACCGGCTCGGGCAGCGCTGACAGCCGACCGCCGGCGGACGGAGTGGCGGGTGCAGTCGCGGCGGCAACGGCTGCGGCGGCAACGGGAGCTGCTGGCTTTGGCGCGGTGACGGGCGCGGGCGTCATCACCGGCGCAGCGCCTTGCGGACGCAAACGAAGCGCGGAAAACACCGGCTCCGGCAAGGGCGTCAGCGGGCCGCCGGCAGGACTTGCGGCGCCAGCGGGCGCCGCTGGTTTTGCCGGGGCGGCCACCGCTGCGGGCGCAGCTACCGGTGCAGGGGCCGCAACCGGCGCGGCGGCACGGGCCGGTACCGGCGCCACAGCCGCGTTCTGCGAACGCAGCCGCAGTGCGGAAAACACCGGCTCAGGCAGCGGCGTCAGCGCGCCACCCGCGGCCACGACAGCTGGCACCGCCGCAGCACCTGCGGCCAAAGCAGCTGGTGCCGCCGTTGCGGCATGGCCGCGCAGCGCGCTTGCCACGGGTTCGGGAAATCCTGGATGCCCCGTGCCGGAAAGCGCCGCTGACGCTGGCGGCGCTGCGGCAGACGCCGGGCGCGCCGCCGCTGCCGGCGGCGAGCGCGGGGTGTCGCCGGCAGCGCGGCTGGCAGCCACAGCAGCCGTGCCCTTTGCAACAGCTTTGGGCGCAGCATCAGCCTGCGCGCCGCCCGTCAGCTGCTTGAGCCAGCAGCCAAGGCAGCAGCCGGCCACATAGGAGGCAAACAGCAGCAGCGCGGTTTCCAGCCAAAAGCCCGGACGTCCGGGCAGCCAGGCCAGCAGGGCGGCAACGAGGCCCGCCACAAAAACGATCAGCGCCAGCGGCACCCAGCCGGTGAACCAGCTGCCGCGCTCGCGCGAGCAGGTGATCCAGCCGATCATAAGCCCGAGCACAAGGGCGGCGAGCATCCACCCCCACAGGTTGGCAATCAGGAACTGCATAGTCTCCCCCTTTTTCTTATTTCACTAAAAATTCAATGCGGCGGTTCCTGGCCCTGCCGTCGTCCGTATCATTGGTGGCGACTGGTTTTGTCAGGCCATAGCCTGCCGGCGCAAGAATGCCGAGAGGCGCGCCCGACCTTGTCATGTATGCGGCGACCGCCTGGGCCCGGCGCAGCGACAAGTCCTGATTGTAATCCGCCGGACCAACAGAATCAGTGTGGCCGGAAATCTCGATCTGCGCTGCCGGGCAACGCGCCGCTGTCTCGACCAGCGCGTCAAGCAGGCCGAACGACTCGCTCTTGATGTCGCTGCTGTCGGTGGCAAAGCGGATCGTGCCGAGTTTCAGGATGCCGCTAAGGCCCTCCTGGCAGGCGGCCAATCCTAGCTCGGGCGCAGCCGGATGAACGGTGAGCGCCGCGTCGCCCTCAAAGCCTGCGGGCATCTGGTCTTTGATGCGTCCTGCGATTTCGCCAGCTGCCTTTTCATAGCGCGCCTCGCCGGCAAGATGCATTTTCCCGTCCACGACAGAAACTTTGCCGCTGGCGAGGCGTGACAGCGCATCCAGCGACACTATCGCGGCGGCCATGTGATTTCTTGGCGCGCCCGGGCCGGGTGCAAGCTGGTCAATGATCTTCTCGGCAAAAAACTGGCGCTTGGCCGCGTCGATGATCGCGTCATGCGCCTTTTCATCAGGATAGTAGCCGGAAAGCACCAGCGATCCTGCGTCCTTGACGGCCTCGAATCCGTAAGGGGAAAGCTGCGGCGCGGCAATCGCCGCACTCTCAAGTTTCAGGCCGCCGGGCAGCGGGCCTTTCAGCGCCGCTGTGATCTGGGCATGGACTTTGGCATCCGGTGCCTCGCCGGCAATGCTGAAGGCCGCGTCGGAAATTTTTGCCATGCCGGTTTTAAGCGGCGCAATCTCTGCAATGCAAAATGCCGTGGCTGCGCCGTAGTCCACAGGTGCGGGCAATCCAGTGGCGAGTTTGAGCGTTTCGCTGACCTTGCCCGCAGGTGCCAGCGCGGCAGCGGCAGCCACGGCCGCTGCGCGCAAAGCCTCGCTTGGCGCGTAGCCGCCGAGCAGGATCGCGTCCGCGGTCCGGGTGCAGGTGACAATGTAGGGCCGCACATCCGGCAGGGCCACGACAGCCTCGGCCATCACAAACCCGGCAGGCAGCCCGGCACTGGCGGCAGCCGTTATGGCCTCCGTCGACACGCCATCTCTGCCCCTGCCGGTGACGGACAGGTTCTGGTCGCTCAATCCCGTGCGGCCGTCGGCCAGCCGGGCCAGCTGGTCAAGGCCAAACTGCGCCGCCGCCACAAACTCGCCGCCCGGCGCGCCGCGCGCGATCTGCATCTTGCTGACAACCGCAAGCCCGGCAAAGGCCGCGCGGGCATGCGCCGCAATTTTTTCGCGCGCGTCCTCATTTGGCGCTGAGCCGGACAGGGTCAGGGTTTTGCCGTCATTCGACGCCAGCCAGACATAGGGCTTTTGCAGCGGCGGGTTTATCTCCGCCTTCGCCAGCGCGAAACCGCTTGGCAGCTTCTTCGCCGCCGCCAGCGCCGCCTCATAGGCGGCGCTGGCGGGCGCATCGCCGCTGATGGAATACAGGTGATCGTTCACTGAAACCGTGCCACGCGACAGTTTGGCCAGCTCGCCAAGGCCATAGGCAATGACCGCCTCAAGCTGGGCGGGCGCGCCGAGGGCCACCTGCATCCTGTTGTCAATCGCCGCCGCCGGAAATGCGGCGACGGCCTGCGCGGCGATTTTCTGGCGTGCCGCATTGCTTGGCGCAAAGCCGCTGAGCAGCAGCTTTTTCGCCTCGCTCTGGGCCGACCAGACATAGGGTTTGGCGGCAGGCGGGCTGATGTCGGCCCGGGCCAGGGTGGCACCCTCCGGCAAAGTCTTCAAGGCAGCGATTGCCGCGTCATAGACTGTGCTGGACGGTGCCTCCCCCACAATGGAGTAGGCGGACTCTGTCAGGCTGACTGTGCCCTTGCCGAGATTTGCCAGTTCGCCGAGGCTGTAGGCGGCAAGCGCCTCAAACCCGCCCGGCGCGCCTCGCGCCACAAGGGTCAGATCACTGACACTTTGCCCCGGAAAGGCCTGCTTTGCCATTGCGGCGAGGCGCTGCTGCGCCCCGGTTGAGGGCACAAAGCCGCCGAGCACCAGTTTTGCCCCGTCACTGGCAGCTGACCACTCGTAAGGGGTCACCACCGGCGGACGGATGGTGGCTGACCCAAGCTGCAAGGGCGCAGGAAGTTTTGCCAGCGCTTCGCTCGCCGCCCTGTAGGACTGCACGCTTGCGGCGTCCCCCGAAATCGCCAGAACGCCATCTGTCAGAGACACCGAACCTTCAGACAGCGTTGACAATGCGCCAAGCGAAAACGCGACTGCGGCTTCCATGCTGCCGGGCGCGCCGCGTGCAATGCCTGTCGTGTCCATGATTGCCAGTCCGGGAAACGCCTCCCGCGCGGCGCTCCGGGCCGCAGCCTGCGCCGCCCGCGATGGCAGCGAGCCGGACATCGCCAGCTGTGCCGGTCCCCGCACCGCGTTCCAGCCATAGGGCTTGGCCAGCGGCGGGCGGATCGCCTCCGAGGCAAGGCCAAAGCTGTCGGGCAGATCCTTAAGCGCCTCGCGCGCCGCCTCAAAAGCGTCGGAAGACGCCGCGTCTCCGGCAATCGAGAAGGCGCTGCCATTGGCGCTCACAAGGCCGGTTGACAGGCGCGCCAGCTGGCCGAGACCATAGGCGGCCATCGCCTCAAAGCCCGGCGGCGCCCCGCGCGCAACCTGGGTCACGTCGGTGATTTCAACGCCGGGCAACGCAGCTTTGGCCACAGCCAGCACACGCTCCCTCGCGCCCGGCGAGGCGACATTGCCGGACAGGATAACCTGGTTGCCCTCGCGCGTTGCAGACCACACATAGGGTTGCACAACCGGCGCGCGCACATCAAACGCGGCGACTGCATAAGAGCCGGTCAACGCCTTCAGCGCCTCGGCGGCTGATGCGTAGCCGCTGGTTGTCGCCGCCTCACCCGCAATGCTGTAGTCGCGCCCGGTGACGGTGACAGAGCCTGCCGAAAGTTTGGCAAGCTCGCCCAGCGCATAGCTGGCAACGGCCTCAAGATCACCGTTGGTGCCGCGCGCCACCTGCGTGCGGTCAATGACATCAACGCCGGGCAGGGCGTCGCGTGCCATGACGGCGATGGTGGCAATCTGCTGCTGGCTGGCAAATCCGGACAATACCGCCGTGTTGCCCTCGCGCGTTGCTGTCCAGAATGGTGACACCGCCATCGGCGGCAGCACTTCGTCCAGCGCAACCGTGTAGCCATCAGGCGCTGCCGCCGCCCCGTCCAGCGCAGCCAGATAGGCCGGTGCGGATGCGGCGTCACCAGCAACAGCAATCTGCATGCCGCGCACCGTGGCCGTGCCGCTCGCCAGCTTTGCCGCCTGGTCCAGCGCATATGCGATGGCACCTTCAATGCCGGAAGGCGCGCCGCGCGCCACCAGCGTGGTGTCGGTGATGGTGGCACCGGGCAGGGCCAGTTTTGCCAGTCCCGCGATACGGTCCCTCGCGCCGAGGGATGGCGCAAAGCCACTGAGCGTCACCGCCGTGTCCTCGCGCGCCACAGACCAGACGAAGTCATCCACAACGGGCGCGCGGATGGACGATCCGGCCAGCGAGAATCCGTCGGGCAGGGCCTTCAGCGCCTCGGTCGAGGCGGCATAGGCTTCCGGCGTCGGCGCATCGCCGGAGATGGAGAAAGCGCTGTCAACAATGCCCGCCGTGCCCGACGCCAGTCCGGCGACCCCGGCCATTGCGTATGCCGCCACCGCCTCAATGCCGCCTGGGGCACCGCGCGCAATGCCGGTGCTGTCGGCAATCGTCATGCCGGGGAAGGCCGCTTTGGCAGCCGCCGCAATCCGCGCCTGCGCACCGGGCGAGGGCGCAAAGCCGCTGAGCGTCACCGCGTCAGCGCCACGCGTCACCGACCAGGTGAACGGCGCGACCGCGGAGGGGCGCACCGCAGAGGGCGTCACAACGAGGCCGGCAGGCGCTTTGGCAACGGCCTCGGCAAGCGCCGCGAACATCGCCGGGCTCGCCGCCTCGCCGCTGACTGACAGGCTGTCGCCGGTGAGCGAGACCGCGCCGTCGCCGAGCTTCGCGAGCTGGCCCAGCCCGTAGGCCGCGCCGGCAGCCAGCACCGCAGGCGCGCCACGCGCGACCCGCATGGTGTCCGTCACCACAGCGCCGGGCAGGGCGGCTTTGGCCGCCTCAACCATGCGGGCGCGCACGTCAGCGCCAGGCACAAACCCGCCCAGCGTGACGCTGTTGCCATTGCGCGTCGCCGACCACGTGTAGGGCTTGACTTCGGGCGGCAGGATTGCCTCCGCGCCCTTGACGGTGCAGCCTTCCGGCGGCGTCTTGAGTGCGGCAACCGCAGCGTCATAACCGGCAAAGTCGCGCGGCTCGCCCTCCACCGAAATCTGGTCGCCGGCAAGCGCGACCGAACCCTTGGCCAGCGCGGCAAGTTCCTTGAAGCCAAAGTCGGCAGTGGCCGAAAAACAGCCAGGCGCGCCGCGCGCATAAGTCATCGTGTCCGTGACCTCCGCGCCGTCAAAAGCCTTCTTTGCGGCAACGTTGATGCTGGCGCGCATTTGCGGATTTGGCACATTGCCTGCCAAAGCGATCTTGCTGCCGTCGCGGGTGGCGGACCAGGCATAGGGCTTGGCCTCGGGCACCAGCGCGGTGGCATCCGTCACGCCGCGGCGCATGCCATCGCCGCACTGGGCTGCGGCTTTGGCCGCTTTCCCGCCGGTGTCCGGGCTGAATGACAGTCCATGCACGGCCACGTCGCGGCCCTGCACTTCCGCCGCTGCTTTTTCAAGCGGCATGTCCTTGATGGCCGCTGCCGCGCATTGGCCCAGAACAGTCTCAATTTTTGGTGTAGAAACCCAGGTCGCCACAAGCCAGAGCAAGGCCAGAGGAAGCAGTCCGATCCACCATTTTTTTGGCTGGCACATAAATTGGCTCCCCGTTAAAATGCCCGGCACACCTGCGCAAGACGGCAGTTTTCTTGGTTTCTTGTTCAGGGCAGCGCAGTATCAGCATCTGGCCTGCACGGCGGCGTCAACCGGCTCGCCCGCCATGTGCCGCAATGCATCATGCGCCCCGATGTGAATCAAGCGTCACCGGGTCCACCAGCCGCAAGCCAGCCATGCCAGGCAATTGCCTCTGACTAAGCATGCGCTCAAGCCGACGTAAAGTCCGAAACCGTGCAAATCCACAAACCACGTTTCAGGGCTGAAGCGACGCGCTTTGGCGCGGCGGCACGCGAGGCCAGGCTTGCCGGCGCGCGCCAGCGCAGCGCTAGATCAGCTGCAGCCCCTTGAGGCTGGCATGCCCGTTGCGGCCGATGATGATATGATCATGCACGCTGACACCCAGCGGGGCGGCAATGTCGATGATCTGTTTCGTCATCCTGACGTCGGCCTGGCTCGGGGAGGGGTCGCCCGAGGGATGATTGTGCACGAGAATAACCGCAGTCGAGGACAGTTCCAGCGCGCGCCTGACAACCTCGCGCGGATAGACCGGCGTATGGTCAACCGTGCCGGTGCCCTGAACCTCGTCGGCGATCACGCAATTGCGCTTGTCCAGAAACAGGATGCGGAATTCCTCAACCTCCTTGAAGGCCATCGCCGCGCGGCAATAATCAATGACAGCGGACCACGAGCCAAGCGGCGTGCGCTTGCGCACCTGCCCCTTCAGCATGCGGCGTGACGCGGCCTCGATGATTTTGAGGTCGGCGGACACCGTCTCGCCAATGCCCTCAATTTCCTTCAGCCTTTCGGGCGCGGCGCCCAGCACCTCGGCAAAACTGCCAAAGCGCCGGATCAGGTCCTTGGCCAGCGGCTTCACGTCGCCACGCGGAACCGAGCGGAAAAGCAGCAGCTCCAGCAGCTCGTAATCCGCAATGGCGTCGCTTCCGGCTTCCGCAAAGCGCTCGCGCAGCCGTTTGCGATGGCCAAGAAAATGCGGCGTGCCGGCAGCATCCTTAGGCATGCATCACCATGGTTGAAGGCACAGTCGGCCCGCGCATCTCAAAGCCTGTAGGGTGGCCGGTCAAGCCCGGCAGGGGACAGCGTGAATATTTCAAAACCGGTTTCCGTCACGCCGACCGTGTGCTCAAACTGCGCCGACAGCGAGCGGTCGCGCGTTACCGCAGTCCAGCCGTCACCCAGCACCTTGACCGGTGCCTTGCCCAGGTTGATCATCGGTTCCACCGTGAACAGCATGCCCGGTTTCAGCGGCGGACCCTCGCCACGCTTGCCATAATGCAGGATATTGGGCTCATCGTGAAACAGCTGGCCAACACCATGGCCGCAGAATTCGCGCACAACCGAGCAGCGCTGGCTCTCGGCATATTGCTGGATCGCCGCGCCAATGTCACCAGTGGTGCCGCCCGGGCCGATGGCCCGGATGCCGCGCATCATCGCCTCGTAGGTCACGTCCATCAGCCGCTGCGCGCGCACCGGCGGAACACCGGCGCAGAACATGCGGCTTGAATCGCCGTGCCAGCCCTCAACGATCAGGGTCACGTCAATGTTCAGAATGTCACCGTCCCGCAACGGCCGCTCATCGGGAATGCCATGGCAGACAACATGGTTGATCGACGTGCAGATGGAATGGCGGTAGCCGCGATAGTGCAGCGTGGCCGGCAGGGCGTTGTGCGCCAGAGTAAAATCAAAGACCAGCTTGTCCAGCGCCAGCGTGGTGACCCCGGGCACAACTTTGCCAACCAGCAGATCCAGCGCCTCGGCGGCCAGCCGCCCGGCCTTGCGCATGGCGGCAAAGGCCGCCGGGCCGTGCAGCTTGATCTGGCCCTGGGTGCGGCCGCTGGCCTGCTCTGCGTCAACAAATGTCATGTGCTGTGTCTTAAGGGCACTGGCGCGGGAATTTCAAGGGCTTGGCGCTGAAATTGATTGGCTGTTCACACGTGCGGCGCACGTGCTTCTCCGGGCGTGCCACGCCGGGCGCGCACGGGCGGATTTGACGGTCCGGTGCCGACTGCTTGACTTCGCCGCCGCAATCCGTAAAGACACCACGAAATTCACTGTGGAGCCGCTGCGGCCCCTTTTTCAGGACATTGCAATGGCAAAGGCCGCCTCGCTTAAAATCAAGCTTCTCTCGACGGCCGACACCGGCTATTTCTACGTGACGAAGAAGAACGCCCGCACCAAGACGGAGAAGTTTACCTTCAAAAAATATGATCCGGTTGCCAGGAAACATGTAGAGTTCAAGGAAACCAAGATCAAGTGAGTCTGCCGCGCGCGGCGGATTGCCGCCGGACCGGGCAGAAAACCAGGCGCCCCTCCGGGCGCTTTTTTTTGTCCCCGGCGCCACGGCGGCCAATAATTTGCCTGACTCACCAGTGTATCAGGCCCTACTCTTTGCACCAAAGGGCTGCTACATGTCAGTCAGCGCGCCCCGGGCATTGATTGCGGGCGTGCCTGCCAGTTGGCCGGGAATGCGGGAAGTTTTGCCTGGAGGCGAAAATGAAATGGGATGACACGCGGCGTTCCGAGAACGTCGAAGACCGCCGCGGTGAAGATTCGTCCACGGCCGGCGGCGGCGGCCTTGGCGGGATGCTCGGCGGCGGCGGGCGGCTGGGCATCGGCGCGCTGATCATCGCGGGCATCCTGTCCTATTTCACCGGCATCAATTTCAACACCATCCTCAATTTTGAGCAAATGTTCACCGGCGGCAGCGGCAGCACAGTCAGCCGCACCAACATGCCGCAGCCCGGGGCCAAAACCGGCGTGCCTGCCGACCAGATGGGCAATTTCGTCGCCGCCGTGCTGGGCGAGACCGAGGATGTCTGGAGCAAGGTTCTGCCCGAGCAGAAAAATATCCGCTACACCGCGCCCAAGCTTGTGCTCTTCAGCGGGGAAACGCGCGGGGCCTGCGGCAAGGCGGAGGCGGCGATGGGCCCGTTCTATTGCCCGGAGGACCAGAAGGTCTATCTCGACATGTCCTTCTTTCAGGAAATGCGGACCAAATTCGGCGGCGGCGGCGACTTTGCCTATGCCTATGTGATCGCGCATGAAATCGGCCATCATATCGAAAACCAGCTGGGCATCCTGCCCAAGATCCAGCAATTGCAGGAGCAGGCCTCCAGCCAGGCGCAGGCCAATGGCCTGTCGGTGCGGGTTGAGCTGCTCGCCGACTGCTTTGCCGGCGTGTGGGCGGCCCATGCCAACCAGCAGTGGAAGATTCTGGAACCCGGCGATGTGGAAAAGGCGCTTGCAACGGCCAGTGCCATCGGGGATGACCGCCTGCAGCAGCAGGCGCGTGGCCGCATTGTGCCTGACAGCTTCACCCATGGCTCCTCGGCGCAGCGCCAGCAATGGCTGAACGCCGGGCTGCAATCAGGCCAGATCGACGCCTGCCTGCCGCTGCTGAAGTAGCCCGGAGCGCTGGCATGGCCCCGCAGCCCAAGCTTGACGACACCCGCGCCTTTGTGGCGCTTGGCATCGCCGTGCTCACCGTGTCCGACACACGCGCGCTTGCCGATGACCGCTCGGGCGACGCGCTGGCCGAGCGGCTGACGCTGGCCGGTCACCGGCTGGCAGCGCGCTCCGTTGTCACCGATGATGTCGAGAAGATTCAGGGCGCGGTGCGCGGCTGGATCGCTGACCCCGGCATTGATGTCATAATTTCGACCGGAGGCACCGGTTTTACCGGCCGGGACGTGTCGCCGGAGGCGTTTGAGCCGCTGTTTGAAAAGCGCATGGAAGGCTTTTCCGCCATTTTCCATCGCCTGTCCTATGACAAGATCGGCACCTCAACCATCCAGTCGCGCGCCACGGCCGGCGTTGCTGGCGCAACCTTCATTTTCGTGCTGCCCGGCTCGCCCGGCGCCTGCAAGGACGCCTGGGACGGCATTCTGGCGCACCAGCTCGACTACCGCACCCGCCCCTGCAATTTCGTCGAGAT
>JANLPP010000505.1:0-10217 GCA_031367295.1 Hyphomicrobiales bacterium
CCAGCTGGCCTTCCATGTCCTCTGGATCATCCAGCGAGCACCACCAGCCGGGCTGGACATAAGCGTAGGACCTGCCTTCTACTTTGAAAGACACCCGTTTTTCCCCGCGTGTCATGGGGCGGCCCGATTCCGCGCTGGCCAAAGTGTCCGGATAATCTCTTGGGTTTTTCGTCACGCTCACGCCTCTTTTAAGCTGATCAAAAACAATGCATGGCGGGCATCAAGCGTGAATTTCACGTAAAGTGTCCGGCTCCCAATGCGCGGCTTGTAGACATCTTGCCAGTTTTTGTGATCCACCATTGACGTCATTGATTTTTCGAAGTCCCGGCGCGTCAGTCCCTGGACAATGGCAACAACGTCGCTGTCATCCAGCCCAAGATCGTCCGCCCCTTGTTTTGAGGCGAACGAGCGATTGAGGCGCGAGGGATCAGCAAAAGCTGTTTTGATGTCCCCAGCACATAGTGCTGCTTGCGTTTTTCCATTCAACCCATTCTGCCGCCATTATGGGAATTGCCGCAAGATTGTCAATAATCCCCCATAATGGGGGACATATCATTCACTTATAAACCCTCGCAATACCCATAAAATCGACTGCCTTCAGGCTCGCGCCGCCCACCAGCGCGCCATTGACATGCGGTACCGCCATCAGCTCGGCGGCATTGGCGGGTTTGACTGAGCCACCGTATAAAATCCGCACAGCCGCGCCCTGCCCCGGCATCTGGCGCTCCAGCCGGGCGCGGATAAAGGCGTGCACCTCGGCCACATCGGCGGGGGTGGGCGTCAGGCCGGTGCCGATGGCCCAGACCGGCTCGTAGGCGACAACAATCTGCGCGGCGGTTGCGCCGGGCGGGATGGAACCTGCCACCTGCCGCCCGACAATTTCCAGCGCCTTGCCCGCCTCGCGCTCCGCCCGCGTCTCGCCGACGCAGACAATCGCCATCAGCCCGGCGCGCAGCGCGGCGGCGGCCTTGGCCTGCACCTGCGCGTCGCTCTCGCCATGGTCGGCACGCCGCTCGCTATGGCCGGTGATGACGAAGGAGGCCCCCGCGTCCTTCAGCATTTCGGCTGAAACATCGCCTGTATGCGCGCCGCTGGTCCTTGCATGACAGTCCTGCCCGCCGATCAGCACTGGCCCGGCCACGCCCGCAGCGGCGGCGATCAGCGTCGCGGGCGGGCAGATCGCTATGTCGGCCCGCGCCGCGCCGCCCGCCGCAATAGCCGCGCTGATCGCGGCAAGCTCGCTCAATCCGGCCTTGACGCCATTCATTTTCCAGTTGCCCGCCACCAGCGGGCGGATCGATGCCGCCATATTGCAAATCCCTCTGTCAAAACCGCCGTGGCGAATAGCAGAGTGAAAGCGCCTATGCAAAAGCCTCAGGCGGCGTTAAACACCGCGCCAATCGGTTCCTCCGCACCACATGAGATGGGTTCAATGCTTCAAGGCATGCGCAATGTGCAAAAGACCTGGATCGGCCGCCTGTTCATGGCGGTGATCATGGGTTTTATTGTCGTCAGCTTCGTGTTCTGGGGCATCGGCAACGTGTTTACAAATTACGGCGCCGGGCAGCTCGCGACAGTGGGCAAAACCGTCATTTCAACTGACGCGTTCCGCTCCAGCTACCAGACGGCGCTGCAGAACCTGCAAAGCCGCAATGGCGGCAGGCAGCTGACCAATGCGCAGGCGCGCGCGGCTGGCGTGCCCGGCATGGTGCTGGGCAAACTCGTGTCGGATGCGGCGCTGGACAGCGCGGTGCACCGCCTTGGACTTGGCATGGGCGACGAGGACCTGAAAACCTTGCTGAAATCCAGTCCGGCGTTCAAAGGGGTGGACGGGAAATTCGAGCAGGCGCGCTATGACGCGGCAATCCGCAATGCCGGACTGTCGCCGCGCGGCTTTGAGCAGGATCAGCGCACGACGTTTTTGCGGCAGCAGATTGGCGAGGCGGTCAGCGGCGCGGTGAGCGCACCAAGGACAGTGCTCGACGCGCTGTACCGCTACGGCGCGGAGGCCCGCACGATTGCGGCAATGCGCCTGCCGGTCGCCAGCGCGGGGGAAGTCACCGCCCCGGCGGAGGACGCGCTGAAGGCGTTTTACGAGCAGCGCAAGCAGGGCTACCGCGCGCCTGAATACCGCAGGCTGGTGACGCTGGCAGTGACGCCGGCCACACTGGCGAGGCCCGATGAGATCAGTGACGCGGATGCCCGCAAACGCTACGAGGAGGTCAAAAACCCGCGCTTTGGCGGGCCCGAAAAGCGCGCGGTGCAACGCATCGTGTTCATGACGGGCGATGAGGCTGACGCGGCCAGCGCGCGCATCAAGGCGGGCGCAAGCTTTGAGGAGATCGCCACCGAGCGCAAGCTGACCGCGCTGGATACGGACATTGGCGTCAAATCGAAGATCGACATTGTCGACAAGGCCATTGCCGAGGCGGCCTACGGCCTTGCGCAGGGCGGCGTCAGTGATCCGGTCAAGAGCGCGCTGGGACCGGCGATTGTGCGCGTCAACGCCATCACCGAGGAAGGCTACAAAGCCTATTCCGATGTCGCCGAAGAGCTGAAGCGCGAGCTGGCCATGGGCAAAACCGGCGGCGCGGTGCAGGCGACGCATGACAAGATCGAGGACAGCCGCACGCAAGGCAAGCCGCTGACAGAGTCGGCGAGGGCTGCGGGCTTTGAAGTCCGCGTCGTGGACGCCATCGACGCGCAGGGGCGTGACAAGGCGGGCGCCGACGTGCCGGGCCTGAGCGAGCGCGAGGCGCTGCTGCGCGCCGCATTCGCGTCCGACATTGGCGTCGACAACGACACAGTCACGACCAAAGACCGTGGCTATGCGTGGTTTGAGGTTGCGGCTATCGAGCCATCCCGCCAGCGCAGTTTTGAAGAGATGCGCGCGCAGGTGGAGCTGGCGTGGCGGGCCGACGAAATTGGCAAGCGGCTTGCCGCAAAGACAACGGAATTTGTCACGCGGCTCAACGCTGGCGAAAAGCTCGCGGCCATCGCGGCAAGCGAAAAGCTGGAGCTGAAAACCATCAGCGCCATCAAGCGCAACAGCGCCGAGGGGCTGAGCGAGGGGGAGCGCACGGCGGTGTTCAATGTGGCGGGCGATGGCGCAGGATCAGCCAGCGGCGAAGATGGCTCGCGGCTGGTGTTTCAGGTCATCGCGTCCGATGTGCCGACGCTTGACCCGGTCAATGCCCAGACAAAAAGGATGCTGGACGCGCTCAGTGGCGCGCTCGCCAATGATTTGCTGTCGCAATATGTGCAGCGCCTGCAAGCCGATGCGGTGGTCAGCATAAACGACGCGGCGCTGGCGCAGCTGACCGGCGGAGACGGCGGTTGAGCAGTCACGCCGCGCCTGTGACCGTGGAATCACCGTTCAGCACCTTTGCCCGCAATTATGATCGGGGCACGCCGGCGCTGGTGACCGCCACGCTGATTGCCGACCTTGAAACGCCAGTCTCGGCCTTTCTGAAATTGTCTGCCGGGCGGGCTGGCAACATGCTGCTGCTGGAGTCGGTTGAGGGCAATGCCCAGCGCGGGCGCTATTCAATGATCGGGCTCGACCCGGATCTGGTCTGGCGCTCGCAGGGTGACACAAGCGAAATCAACCGCCGCGCCGTGCATGACGCCGACAGTTTCACCCCCTGCGCCGGCAAGCCGCTAGATGCGTTGCGCGCCCTGCTGGCGGAAAGCCGCATCGATGTGCCGCATGGCATGCCGCCGATGTCAGCCGGTGTGTTCGGCTACCTCGGCTATGACATGGTGCGCCAGATGGAGCGGCTGGCGCCTGCCAAGCCTGATCCCATCGGTGTGCCGGACGCGGTGATGATCCGTCCGACTGTGATGGTCGTTTTTGACGCGGTGCGGGACGAAATTTCGATCGTGACACCGGTGCGCCCCGCGCCGGGCCTGTCCGCCAGCGCCGCCTGGGACAGGGCGCAAGACAGGCTTGAGGCGATTGTCAGCGTGCTCGAAGGCCCGCTGGCGCACCGCCCGCCGCTCGCCGATCCGCATTTGCTGGCCGAGCAGGCAACGTCCAACACCACACCTGAAGAGTTCCACGCGATGGTGGAGCGGGCGCGCGACTATATCCGGGCGGGTGACGCGTTCCAGGTGGTGCTGTCGCAGCGTTTCACCGCCCCGTTCGCGCTGCCGGCTTTTTCGCTCTATCGCGCGCTGCGCCGGGTCAATCCCTCGCCGTTCCTGTGCTATCTCGATTTTGGCGGTTTCCAGATCGTCTGCTCCAGCCCGGAAATCCTGGTGCGCGTGCGTGACGGCAAGGTGACGATACGGCCCATCGCGGGCACACGCTGGCGCGGCGCAACCCCGGCCGAGGACGAGCGGCTGGCGCAGGAGCTGCTCGCTGACCAGAAGGAGCGCTCCGAGCATCTTATGCTGCTTGATCTGGGGCGCAATGATGTTGGTCGCGTCGCCAAAACCGGCACTGTCAAGGTCACCGACCGCTTCTTTGTCGAACGGTACAGCCACGTCATGCATATCGTGTCGAATGTCGAGGGCGTGCTGGATTCGGCGCATGACACTGTTGCGGCGCTGGCTGCGGGCTTTCCGGCAGGCACTGTGTCGGGCGCGCCCAAAGTGCGGGCGATGCAGATCATCGACGAGCTGGAGAAGGACAAGCGCGGCATTTATGCAGGCTGCATCGGCTATTTTGGCGCGTCGGGAGAAATGGACACCTGCATTGTCCTGCGCACGTCGGTTATCAAGGATGGCCTGATGCATGCCCAGGCGGGAGCGGGCGTTGTGTACGACTCCGAACCTGCCTATGAACAGCGCGAATGCGTCAACAAGGCGATGGCGCAGTTCCGCGCGGCGCAGGAGGCGATCCGCTTCGCCACCAGCGCCAGACGCGGGCAATAGGGGGACTGGTTCTGGATTTTTTCAATCCGCTTTACGCCCTGTCGGGGCTTGTTGTCGGCATGATCGTCGGCATCACCGGCGTTGGCGGCGGCTCGCTGATGACGCCAATTCTGGTGCTGCTGTTCGGCATCAGTCCGGCCACTGCTGTGGGCACGGACCTGCTCTACGCCGCCGCCACAAAAACCGGCGGCACGCTGGTGCACGGCTTCAACCGCACCATCATCTGGCCGATCGTCGGCTGGCTGGCGCTCGGCAGCGTGAGCGCCGCCGCGCTGACCCTGATTGCCATCGCGCAATGGGGGCGCATGAGCGGCGCGGCGTCTCACACGATCACGGTTTCGCTCGGCGTGGCGCTGCTGCTGACCTCGGCCAGCCTGCTGCTGCGCAAGCGGCTGCACAAGGCAGCGCTGGCCTCAGACGCCCTGAGCGCGGCGCGCACGCGGACGCTGACAGTGGTCACCGGCGTGCTGCTGGGGTTCTTCGTCTCGATTTCCTCGGTCGGGGCGGGCGCGCTGGGCGTCACTGCCCTGCTGCTGCTCTACCCGCGCCTGCCAACGTCCAGCATTGTGGGCACTGACATTGCGCATGCCGTGCCTCTGACACTGGTGGCGGGCATTGGCCACTGGTGGCTGGGGTCGGTTGACTGGCAAATCCTGGTATCGCTGCTGGTCGGCTCGCTGCCCGGCATTGTCATCGGCAGTTTTCTGGCCCCCCGCATGCCTGAGGGCCTGCTGCGTCCGGCGCTGGCGGTCATTCTGACGCTGGTGGGGCTGAAGCTGGTGTTTTCCTGACGCGCCTGCCGCTTGACGCAAGCGCCCGCGCGTCGGACAAGATGGCAGGAAATGTTTTCTGGAGCAGTCGAGCGTTCTATGACCCGCGTTACCCTGATCGACAATTACGACAGTTTCACCTTCAACCTGGTTCACTATCTGGGTGAGCTTGGCGCGCAGGTGAGCGTGCATCGCAATGACGAAATCAGCGTCGCCGATGTCATTGCCGATGACCCGGACGCGATCGTGCTGTCACCTGGCCCCTGCACCCCCAGAGAGGCTGGCATCTGCATGGACCTCATCGCCCGGACCGGCGCCAGCATTCCGTTGTTTGGCGTCTGCCTTGGCCATCAGGCCATTGGCGCGGCCTATGGCGGCGAAGTTGTGCGCGCGCCGGTGCCGATGCATGGCAAGGTGTCAGAAATCCTGCATCAGGGCCAGACGGTGTTTCGCGGCATCAACGGCCCCTTCCAGGCGACCCGCTATCACTCGCTGATTGTCCAGCGCGACACCATTCCCGCAGCCCTGGCCATTACCGCTGAGACGAAAGACGGCATTGTGATGGGCCTGTCGCACAGGACGCACCCGGTGCATGGCGTGCAGTTTCATCCGGAATCGATCATGTCTGAACACGGGCATCTGATTCTCAAGAATTTCCTTGAGCTGGCAGCGGGCTGGAACACCAGCGGCAGGCGCATGCGCCCGCTCCGCCAGCGGGCGGCATAAGACAATGGATGCTTTCAAGCCCCTGCTTGGCAAAGTTGCCACTGGCACCTCGCTGAGCGCCGGCGAGGCGCAGACCGCCTTTGACATGATGCTGTCCGGCGAAGTCACGCCCTCCCAGATGGGCGCTTTTTTAATGGGCCTGCGCGTGCGGGGCGAAAGTGTGGACGAAATTACTGGCGCGGTGACGGCCATGCGCGCCCGCATGCTGCGGGTGGACGCGCCGCCGGGCGCGATTGATGTGGTGGGCACTGGCGGCGACGGTTCGGGCTCCTACAATGTCTCGACGCTGGCGGCGATCATTGTTGCGGCCAGCGGTGTGCCGGTGGCCAAGCATGGCAACCGAGCTGCCTCGTCCAGATCCGGCTCGTCGGATGTGCTGGCGGCGCTCGGCGTCAAGATTGGCATCGCGCCTGAGGCGGTGGCGCGCTGTGTCACGCAGGCGGGCATCGGCTTCATGATGGCGCAGACGCATCATGCCGCCATGCGCCATGTCGGGCCGGTGCGGGTGGAGATGGGCACCCGGACGATTTTTAACCTGCTTGGCCCTCTGTCCAATCCCGCCGGGGTCAAGCGCCAGCTGCTTGGCGTGTTTTCCGCCCATTGGCTGGAGCCGTTGGCCCAGGTGCTGAAAGCGCTGGGGTCAGAGCGCGTCTGGGTGATGCACGGATCGGACGGGCTGGACGAGATGACGACCACCGGGCCGACCCATGTGGTTGAGCTGAAGGACGGGCAGATTCGCCGCTTTGAGGTGACGCCGGAGGACATCGGCCTGCCCCGCGCCGCGCCGGCCGATCTCAAGGGTGGTGACGCCGCTCATAATGCCGCCGCGCTGCGCGCCGTGCTGGACGGGCAGCCCGGCGCCTACCGCGATATTGCCGTTCTTAACGCTGCCGCCGCACTGGTGGTTGCAGGCAAGGCGCAGACATTGCAGGATGGGGCGGCGCTGGCGCTCCGGGCACTGGACAGCGGGGCCGCAAAAGCCACACTGGCAAAATTGGCAAGCATCTCGAACGACTGATGGCATGCAGGACATTCTGAAAAAAATTGAAACCTACAAGCGGCGCGAGATTGCCGAGGCAAAGGTGCGCCTGCCGCTCACCATGCTGGAGCGGCGCGCCCGCGACCAGTCGCCGGCACGCGGCTTTGTGCGGGCGATTGAAAACAAGATCAATGCCGGGCGAATCGCGCTGATTGCCGAAATCAAGAAGGCAAGCCCGTCCAAGGGCCTGATTCGCGAGGATTTTGATCCGCCCAAACTGGCCAGGGCCTATGAGAACGGCGGCGCGGCCTGCCTGTCGGTGCTGACCGATGCGCCATCGTTTGAGGGCAAGCCGGACTATCTGACCAATGCGCGTGCCAAAGTGGCCCTGCCGGCCCTGCGCAAGGACTTCATGTTTGAGCCTTATCAGGTGTTTGAGGCGCGGGCCTGGGGCGCTGACTGCATCCTCATCATCATGGCCTGTGTTGACGATGACGGGGCGCGCGCGCTCAACAAGGCGGCGCATGACCTTGGGCTTGATGTGCTGGTGGAAGTGCATGACGAGGCGGAGCTTGACCGCGCGCTGCGGCTGGAAACGCGGATGATCGGCATCAACAACCGCGATCTGCGCACGTTCGAGGTCTCGCTCGGGGTGAGCGAGCGGCTGGCCAGGCACGTGCCGCGCGACCGCGTTATTGTATCGGAAAGCGGCATCGCGACGCATGACGACTGCATGCGCCTGCGCAATTCCGGCATCGGCGCGTTTCTCGTCGGCGAAAGCCTGATGCGGCAGGACGATGTGACCGCCGCAACCAAGATGCTGCTGACCGGCATTGAGATAAAACCCAAGAGCAGCGTGCGCGCGTGAGCAAGCTGACACATATCGCGGCCTCCGGCGAGGCGCATATGGTTGATGTGTCCGGCAAGGCGGTCACCGCTCGGATTGCCGTGGCGGAAGGCCATGTTGTGATGCAGCGCGCCACGCTGGAGCTGATCCGCGAGGGTGACGCCAAAAAGGGCGATGTGCTGGGCACGGCGCGGCTGGCGGGCATCATGGCGGCGAAACGCACGCACGAGCTGATCCCGCTGTGCCACCCGATCGGCCTTGCCAAGGTCACGGTTGACCTGCGGCTTGATGATGCGCTGCCCGGCGTGCGGGTGGAGGCGATGACCAAGGTTGCGGGCCAGACCGGCGTTGAAATGGAAGCGCTGACCGCCGTGAGTGTCGCCTGCCTGACCATTTATGACATGGTCAAAGCCGCCGACCGCGCCATGCGGATCGAGGGGATCAGGCTGCTGCAAAAGTCGGGCGGCAAGTCCGGCGATTTCACTGCCGGAGCGCTGTGAGATGATCCCGCAGGGCAGCGCCCCCGCCGCGCTGATGCCGGTGGACGAGGCGCTGCGGCGTATTCTGGCAACCGCCGCCACGGCGCTCGAAACCGAGATGATTGCGCTGGCGCAGGCGCGCGGACGCACGCTGTCGCAAGACCTCAGCGCAATGCGCACGCAGCCGCCGTCCGCCGTCTCGGCCATGGATGGCTACGCGCTGCGCGCCGCCGACAGTGTGCAGACACCCGCCAGCCTGCGGCTGGTCGGCGAAAGCGCCGCCGGGCGCGGATTTGCGGGCCTTGTAGGGCCGGGCGAGGCAGCGCGCATTTTTACCGGCGCACCTGTTCCTGCGGGCACCGATGTCGTGATCATGCAGGAGAATGCCCGGGCGGCGGGCGGCTATGTCGTGATCCTGCAAGGCGAGCGCGCGGGCCGCAACATCCGCGCCGCCGGGCTGGATTTCCGCGCCGGCGAAGTGCTGCTGCGGCAAGGAACCCGGCTTGGCGCGCGCCATCTGGGGCTGGCGGCGGCGATGAACCATGCGCTCCTGCCAGTCACGCGCAAGCCTCGCGTGGCGATTCTGGCCACCGGCGACGAACTCGTTCTGCCCGGCACGGAGCCCGGCCCCAGCCAGATTGTCACCTCCAACTCGTTTGCGCTCGCCGCGATGATTGAGGCGGCAGGGGGCGACAGCATCGACCTTGGCATAGCCGGTGACAGTCTGCCCGCGCTCAGCGCGGCAATCTCGCGGGCGCAGGCGCAGGCGGCCGATGTGCTGGTGACGCTCGGCGGCGCGTCGGTGGGCGACCACGATCTGGTGCAGAAAGCGCTCGCCTTAGCCGGCATGGCGCTGGAATTCTGGAAGATCGCGCTGCGCCCCGGCAAACCCCTGATGCATGGCCGCATTGGCCCCATGCGGGTGCTCGGCCTGCCCGGCAATCCGGTCTCGGCCATCGTCTGCGGCCTGCTGTTCGGTGTGCCGCTGGTGCGCGCGCTCAGCGGCGACCCGCAGGCGGGCGATGATCCCGCGCAACCGGCGGTGCTCGGAGCGGACCTGCCCGCCAATGACACCCGGCGCGATTACATGCGCGCGCGCCTGACGCCCTGCGCCGGGTCGCTGCCGCTCGCCACGCCCGAAAACCGGCAGGATTCCTCGATGCTGCGCGTGCTGACGCAGGCCGAATGCCTGATTATCCGCGAGCCGCACGCCCCCGCCGCCCGCCAGGGCGAGGCCGTGCGCATCATAGATTTCAGCCGCTTTCAGGCGTGAAACCGATGGCGGCTGCGGCGGGTGCCGGAATGGGTGCCGAAACAGAGGTCGAGTTAGCAGCCAGCTTTGGTGTTACGCAGCGGGGTGTCGTCACGACAGCGCGCGCTCCCGCTCCTGCCGCATTTCCAACACTACTTGCATCGTCTCCATGCTGACCCGCGTCACCCGCGCCAGCAGGTCAACGACCTTTTCCTTGTGGTCCCTGAAGCGGTAGGTGTTGAACAGCTCGCGGATGGTCGGGTCCTTTGGCGTCTTCTCCTTGTGC
>JANLPP010000510.1:0-1610 GCA_031367295.1 Hyphomicrobiales bacterium
CAGGTCTATCGTCGATCTTCGGCGCTTTCCACGTCTTGGTCCATTCGCAAAACTGTTGCGCGAATTCTATTCCCAGCCACGCGGGCATGACAAACGTCAGCTCGTCGCCGCCCCACAGCAGCGTTTCAAAACGCAGCGGCAATTTGCCTTGCAATATGCGCTTGCGGTCAGGGAAACACGCATAGGCTTCCCAGTTTTCTTCGCTGACGCCCGTGCGCAGCCAGTCAAGAATCTTGCCGACGAGAAACTTGCTTTCCTTCAGCACATAGGCGGAAAACGCGCCATATTCAGCCAATGCGCTTTTTGCATCTGTGCCATGTGCATCGCGGATTTTTCCAAAGCTGTTGCCGTCGGCGTAGAACACCGCAATCTTGCCGCTCACCGAGGGTGGCAGGCCGTTGGGCGCGTCCTTGATTATGTCCTCAAAGCTTTCGGCGAAATGCAGGTTGTTTGCCTTGTCGCCCGCCATGGTTTCATAGAACCGGTTCTTTTCCTCCTTGCCGTATTTGAAGCGCGCCTTGAATGACGCCGAAACGCGCTCGCCCTCTTTGCCTTGCAGGCCGAGGCGCTTGGGCGAAGGCCGCACACGGTCATGCGTGCCCGGGCGGCTGTTGTCAGCCTGCGTGGCAAACGCCGGCAGCGCCCAGTTGGCGTGGCATAGCTGGCGGGCGTGGTTGTTGGCTTCGGCCTGTTTCAGGGCTTTGAGATCATCGCCCGCCGCAACATCCACCGCGAAAGACAGATGGGCGAAGGGTGCGTCGCCGCTTTTGGGATCGTAGCCGGTGTCGCGCAAATAGGCCTCAACCGCCGTGCGCGCGGCGTCCGCCGCCGCGTCATTCGCCGCCTCGATCACCCACGCGCCAAGCGAGGCGGCGGCGAGGATTTCGCTGCCATATTTTACGCCCGCGTTGCGTCTGGCGTCCTGCAGCAGCTTGCCCACCGCCCGCGCCGCCGCCAGCAGCGCGCGCGAGCCGCCACGGTAGGCTGACAGGTTGTGGGTGTCGCTGATTGTGGCATCAAAATCGATGCCTTCCATCCGCAGAATATAGTTGGGCACGCCCTGCCCCCCGGCCAGTGAATAGACAGTTAATCGATCAGTATTCCGCGCCGGACGCAAGACAAATCGCGCGCCGCCCGCCCGGTTGCGCTCCGGCGACGTGGCAAGAGCATGATGTTTCAGGATTGCAACGCACCTGGACCGCCGGCCTCCGGCCGGCTTTGAGCACCCCCTCGGTCAGAGACACTTCGGGTCGCGCACCATGGCCGGCCGGAGGCCCATAGGCGCTAACTTTAGCACGACCCTCTCCGTCTTGGCCGTGCTTGTCACGGCCATCCCCGCCATGGGGCCGCTGCAATTGCCCCCAATTGCTGTACCGGCGCGGCGTGTTTGGCCGTAACAAGTCCGGCCAAGACGGCGAGACTGCCATTTGGCACCAAAGTTAGCGCCTATGGACCGGAGGCCGGCGGTCCAACGCCTGTGATGACGCCGGGCCTTGGACCGCCGGCCTCCGGCCGGCTGCGTTGCGCGACCGGAAGTGTTTCTGACAGAGAAGATGCTCAAAGCCGGCCGGAGGCCCATAGGCGCTAACTTTGGTGCCAAATGGCAGTCT
>JANLPP010000029.1:0-6247 GCA_031367295.1 Hyphomicrobiales bacterium
CAGGCGCGAAGGTCAGGCGCCAATACCAGACGTCCCAAACGCCTGGCTGAAACGGATTGGGGTCATAGCTCAGTTGGGAGAGCGCTACAATGGCATTGTAGAGGTCGTCGGTTCGATTCCGTCTGGCTCCACCATTCACGATTTTAAAGGTTTTGAACAAGAACAGGATGGTGCCGCGCAGTACAAGCGGTGGCCGGCGTACTATGCGCAGGGCTGGACGATGCACCCTTAGCCTTGGCAGAAGCATTGCGGCGGCCTGTCGATCCCGTTGAATCCAGTGCAGTCAAGAATCCATGTCTGCTGCCTGCCATCAATACCGCGCGGCGATTGCTGCGGTTATTCCCAGACAGGCGGGTCAGGCCCCCAGCAGGGGCACGTCGTTGCCGGCACCGGGAAAATGCCGGGATTTCCGGCGCGCAGGCGGTCGGGCTGGCGCTGCCCGCGCCCGGCGCGGCCATACCTTGCGTCCCAGCCACACGCCAAAGCGCCGCACCAGCATGGCGAGTGCCAGCAGATACCAGACAAAACTGAATATCCAGCCTGCCGCAGTCAGGCTCAGCGCAGCAGCGACGAGCGCGCCGCGTCCCAGCAGTGTCAGGATGGCGCGGGTCTTGCCGCCTTTCACCACTGCCAGCTTTGCGGCGCGCGTCACCTCGGCGTTGCTGTGGGCCAGCGCCAGCACCTGCCGCGCGCCGCGCTGGCCGGTGCGGGTGTAGAGGGTTGCCGTGTCCTGTCCGAGCGTTTTGAATGTGGTGAGGGTCGAGGGCCGCAGGATGCCGGTTGCAGCGCGCCACGCGGCTGCCAGCTCAAAGCGGCCTGCCGCCGTCACCGCAACGGTGAGTGCCTGCCGGTCGACGGCGGTTGAGGCGCTGCGCGTCAGCGCCGCAACCAGCGGCTTCGACAGCCGCCCGGCCTTTTGCGTGGTCTTGACCAGCGTCAGGCCGCTGCGCACCGGCAGCGCCGCGCCAACGGAAGTCCAGGTTGCCGCGCTGACCGCAAGTCCGGCCGCCGCAAGGCCGATAACCAGCAGGTCGGCGTCCTGGCCGGCAAGCGCCTTGCCGCCTTCCTTGTAGAGATCGCGCAGGTCGCCATAGCCCGCAACATCGGCGGTGAGCGCCCCCGCCATGGCCGCGCCGCTGTCGCCATCGCCAAAGGCAAGGCCGCTGCCAAAATCCCGCAGGGCCCGCCATTTGCCATTGGCCCGCAGCGCGGCAAGCCGCTCCTGCCGGACGGCGTCGGCGGGCAGGTCCGCATCGCCTGCCAGCTCAAGAAAGCTCGCTGCCAGCTCGTCGTCTTCTGCCGCCAGCGCCGCGTCAATTTCCTGTGCGGCGCGTTCGGCTGTCAGCGTGGACTGGACCTGCGGGTCGATGTCTGAAAAGTCCGCCGGATCGGGGCCGGCCTCCAGCGCGCGCAAGGCTTGCCATGCTGGCGGCGCGATCATCCAGCCGGCGGTTGCGGCGGATACCAGCAGCACTGCGGCAATCAACGCCTGTCGCATTGTCTTCCCCAACTCCGGCAATCGCCGCCCTGCCGGGCGGGCATCTCTGCCCAGTTCAGTCTGCATGGGACATGAAACGCGTGAAAATTTCAAGGCGGCGACGCGTTGAGGCGCGCCAGCGCCGGCGCAGTGCCCTGCCGGGCAAGCGCCTGCAGCGCGCCGGTCACAGCATCCATAAAACGCGGATCGCGCCGCAGGTCATCGCCAAAAATCGCCCCGACACTCGCCAAAGCCTGCACGGTTGCAGCGCAGTCCGGCCCGGCTGCAATGGTGCGCTGGCGCAGCATGTCTGCCAGCGGATCGTGCAGGTCCAGCGCCCGGCCCGCGTCATCCCTGCCGGCCACAAAGCGCATCCAGGCGGCCACGCCCATGGCCAGATGCGGGAACGGCGCGCCCGCCGCAAGGCGCGCCCGGATGGTCGGCAGCAGCCTGTGCGGCAGCTTGAGCGAGCTGTCGATGGCGATTTGCGCCGTTCTGTGGCGCAAATACGGGTTGGCGAAGCGGATCAGCAGCGCGGCCACATAGGCAGGCACATCAGCCCCGGCGGGCGGGCGCAGCACTGGCGCGATTTCTTCCCGCATCAGCCGGGCCACGAAGGCCGCAATAACCGGGGAGGCCATCGCCTCGGCCACGGTTTCCTTGCCCGCCAGCTGGCCGAGCCAGGCGATGCAGGAATGCGCGCCATTGAGCAGGCGCAGCTTCAGCATCTCCCATGGCTGTGCGTCACTGACAAATGCCGCGCCGAACATCGACCAGTCGGGACGACCGCCGGGAAAATCATCCTCGATGATCCATTGCAGGAACTGCTCGGACACCACCGGCGAGGCGTCCGCAAGGCCAAGCGCGGCGTCAATGCGGGCCCTGTCCTGCACGGTCGTCGCGGGCACAATACGGTCCACCATGGTAGAGGGACAGGCGAGCGTATCAGCGATATGGCGGCCAAAATCCCTGTCGCGCAGCCCGGCAAAGCGCGTCAGCACGCGCTTCAGTGTCTGCCCGTTGGCGGCCAGATTGTCACAGCTGAGCAGCGTGAACGGCGCGATGCCGGCCGCCCGGCGCGCCAGCAGGGCGGCGCAGATGTAGCCCAGCGGCGTGTGCGGGCTTTGCGGGTTTGCCAGATCGTGGCGGACATCCGGATGGTCCTCGTCAAGCTCGCCGGAAGCCGGATTATGGCAATAGCCTTTTTCTGTCACGGTCAGCGAGACGATGCGGATTTGCGGGCTGGCCATGGCGGCAATCAGCGCGGCGGGATTTTCCTGCGCCACGGCGCAGCGGCGCAGCGCGCCAATGACCCGCATGCGCCGTCCGTCCGCGCCGCTCTCCTCCAGCGTGTACAGGCCATCCTGCGGGGCAAGCGCGTCCCGCAGCGCGCACGAGCGCAGGTTGGCGGCGACGATGCCCCAGCGCTGGTCGCCACTTGCCAGCACGTGGTCGGTCAGAAGCGCCTGATGCGCCCGGTGGAACGCGCCCGCGCCAAGATGCACAATGCCAGCGGTGACGGCGTCGCGGTCATAGGCCGGCCGATCCACGCCGGGTGGCAGCTGGACCAGGGCTGCGGCTGAAAGTCTTGTCATAAGCGGGGTGTCCCGTGCAGCCGGGCAGGCTTTTGCGGTCTGGCGGCGTTCCCGTCATGCAGCACAGCGGGATGCAACTGTCCAGACGACAGGGGGTACTCTGTTCGGTGTCGTGGCAAGCCGGTTGCAAATGCTTAACAGTGTCTTAATATGACCGGACCGAAAACCGACCGCCAGGAATGCGGCATGAGCCGAATTGCCGAGACAGACCCGCATGCCGCCGAGCTGCGCCGCTTCGTTCAGGCGCTGGCCATGCGCCGCTGTGGTCTTGACCCGGCAACGCCCGGACGGGCTGAAAAAATCGTGCAGCAAAGCCTGAAATCCGCGCTGGCGCAGGCTCCGCACGGCAGCGGGCGGCAGCTGCGCGGTGCAGTGTTTTCGGCAGCCATCCAGCATCACCGCGCCTTGTTGCGGCAGGAAAAATTCGAGACCGGCGGCGAGCCGATGCGCGGCGCGGAGTTTTCGACTGCGGTTGACGCCCAGGCGAGGCAGGGCGCCGAGCAATGCGCAACCGCCAAAGCACTGGCGCAACTGCCTGACGACTCGCGGGAAGTTCTGCTGCTTGTGGTGCTGGCGCAATTTTCCTACGTGGAAGCCGCGCAGGCGCTCGGGCTATCGCTTGCCGAGACATTCGCGCGGCTGACCCGGGCGCGGACAGCTTTTGCGGCATTGCTGGCGCGGCAGGAAAGGGACGAGATTCGCGCCTTTCAGCATCAAGCCATCCTGGGCGTGCATGGGCCGGCCGGCAATGGCCGCCGCCCGGCAGGCCAGCATCTGCGGCTGGTCAAATGAGCACTTTCAGCCTCGCGGTGCGTGACAGCGATCTGCACGCCTATGCTGATGGCGTGCTGGCGCCGCACCGCAGGTCGGAGGTGATTGCGTATCTGGCCGCCCATCCGGACGATACGGAACGTGTGCTTGGCTGGCAGCGCCAGAACGAGCTGCTGCGCGCCGCCTTTCCGCCTGCCGCAGCGCAGCTTGTGCAGCGCCGCCCTGGCCCTGCGCCGCAGGCTCCTGCGCCGCAGACTCCTGCGCCGCAGACTCCTGCGCCGCTTGCCGCCCGCACGCTGCGCCCAGGGGAGGCGACGCGTCTGGCGGCGGGCGCGGGTGATGCGCTGGTGCGCCGCCGCAGCGCCGGCGCGGGTGTGCACGCGGCCAGCCTGCTGGTTGCAGGCGCGGTTATCCTGCTGATGGCGGTTCAGTTTGCCGGTGGCGGCGCGGGCCTGCTGGACCGGCTGTCGCCCATGCGCCTCGCGGGGTTTGGCCCGGCGCCGGCCGCCGCTGTTCTGCCGGACGGCCTGACGCGCCGCGCGCTGGAAGCCCATGCGGTGTTTGCCGAGGATCGCGAGGTGCCGGTGGAGTTTGATGCGGCCTCGACCGCGCAGCTTGCGGCCTACCTGTCCCGCCGCACCGGGGCCAATGTGCGCACCCCCAACCTGACAGCGCAGGGCCTGCGCCTGCTGGGCGGGCGCGTGCTGCCGCTGGCGGAGGGCACAGCGGCGATGCTGGTGTATGATGGCGGCGCAGGGCATCGGGCAGCCTTGACCATCGCGCGCATTGCTGCGGCGGGCGAGGTGGGGCAGCGCTTTCAGCAGGCCGGCAGCGGCGCAGTGCGCAGCGTGCGCTGGATGGCGGGGGATGACATTTATGTGCTGACCAGTGAGGCAGGCGAGGCGGCCATACTGGGCCTCGCCACCCATGCCGCCGCCGCAGCAGAGGCGGCGCGATAGAGGCAAGCTACCCCAAAGCCACAAACGCCGCGAGGTGATGGTCCGTGTCGCCAAGAGTGTTTTCGATGGCGGTCAGGCGGCGGAAGTAGTGGCTGATGGCCGCGTCCTGCGTCATCGCAATGCCGCCGTGCAGCTGCACCGCGCTCTGGCCGATAAAACGGGCCGCCTTGTTGACAGTGACCTTGGCGGCGGCAATGGCGCGGCGGCGCTGGCGCAGGTCTGCATGCATGCAGCGGGCGCTCGCCAGCAGGCTGGCGGACTGCACCTCCTCGGCTGCCACAAACATGTCGGCGCAGGCATGCTGCAACACCTGGAACTTGCCCAAAGGCTGCCCAAACTGTTTTCGCGTGCGCAAATAGTCGGTTGTGAGGTCAATCGCGGCGCGCATGACGCCCAGCGCCTCGGCGCAAAGCGCCGCGATGGCGATGCCGGTGGCCTGCTCGATGACCGGCAGGGCGTTTGGCGCGACCAGCGCCGCATCGAGATCCAGCGACACCGCGTCGAACACCAGCGTTGCGACAGACGTATTGTCGAGCGCGCGCGTGGCCAGAATCGTGAGACCCTTCGCCTCGCGCGGCACATGCAACAGCGCGATCGATGCGGCGTCCGGCGCGCCGCCAAGGCGGGCCGACACCAGAAAACCATCCGCGATGCCGCCGCCCGGCACGCCGGATTTCCCGCCGCTCAAAATCACCTGCGCGCCGCGCCGCGCGGCATGCGTTTCGACATGATCAAGGTCAAACCGCCCGCGCCGCTCATAAAGGGCGGGGGCGATGATGCTCGTGCCTGCGGCGAGCGCGGGCAGCAGCGCGGCGCGGGCCGCGCCCTGCGGCGCAAGGGACAGCAGCGCGCTGGACAGCACGGCGCTGGCGGCAAACGGCTCCACCACCAGCGCGCGGCCAAAAGCCTGCATCACCAGCGCGGTCTCAACCGGGCCCGCGCCGACGCCGCCGCAGTCTTCCGGCACGTTGAGCGCGGTCAGGCCCAGCTGCGCCATCTCGGCCCACAGCGCGCGGCTGAAGCCTTGCGGACTGGCAAGAATGGCGCGGCGTGCCTCAAAGCCATAACGGTCGCTGGTCAGCTTTCCCGCCATGTCGCGCAGCAGGGCCTGTTCTTCCGAATACGAAAAATCCATCGTTTTGCGATCCTGTGGGGGCGCGGCGCGCTACAGCCCGAGCACACTCTGGCTGATGATGTTTTTCTGGATCTGGTTTGATCCGCCGTAGATCGAGACTTTGCGCAGGTTCATGTAGTGGCCGGCAATCGGGCTCAGCGCCGCCGGGTCCGCCTCATTCACCGGCGCGCCGTCATGGCGCGCGCGGTCATCGTAGGGCAGGCTGGCCGGACCGATTGCCTCAACCGCCAGCTGCGAAATCGCCTGGTGAATCTCGGTGCCGCGCAGTTTTAACACAGAGGCTGCCGGGCCGGGCGATGTGCCATGCTCG
>JANLPP010000037.1:0-1761 GCA_031367295.1 Hyphomicrobiales bacterium
GCGGGCCTGGTTGCGGGCGCTGCCCGGGCGGGTGGCGCTGGCCTCGTCCACCCACGCGCCGTCATGGTCGCCGTAAACGCCGATGGTCGAGAGATAGACGATTGTCTGGAGGCCCGGCGCTGCGGCGATCTGCGCGCGGAACTGGCGCAGCGCCGGGTCAGTTGCGCCGTCAGGCGGTATCGAGACAAGCAAGGCGTCCGCCTGCGCGAGGCAGGCAGGCAGCGCGCCATCAACCTGCGCGCCGTCAAAAACCAGGCCGGTCACGCCGCAGGCCGGCAATGCCGCCGCGCGCGCGGCGTCACGCACCGTGCCGCAGACTGTGGCGAAAGACGCGGCCCGCGTGCGGGCAAAATAGCTGGCGCTGTAGCCAAAGCCAAAGATGAAAAGCTTCAATGCCGCTCCCCGCCCGTGTTCAAAGCCTGCGCCCACTCGGCGCGCACATCGGCGTCGGCCTCACCGGCCGCAAAGCGCGCCCGCAACTGCGCAAAGGCGGCCGCGTCCGCCAGCTGCGAGGCGGCCCACACCGCCATGCCACGCACCAGCGGCGCGGCATGCGCCAGCCTGTCGCCGACAATGTCGAGCATGGACACATCGCGTGAATTGCCAACCGCAATCATCACATTGCGCAAAAACCGCGTGTGGCCGATCCGCTTGACCGGCCCGCCGGCAAACAGCGCGCGAAAACCCGGCTCGTCCAGACCCGCCAGCAGGCGCAGCGCAGGCGCGGCAAGGTCGGCCCGCGCCTGCAATTTTGCCTCGCGCCCGGTCTGCGCAAATTTGTTCCACGGGCACACCGCGAGGCAGTCGTCGCAGCCATAGATGCGGTTGCCCATGGCGTGGCGGAATTCGCGCGCGATGACGCCCTTGTGCTCGATGGTCAGATAGGAAATGCAGCGCCGCGCATCAAGCTGCCGGGGCGCAGGAAAAGCCTGTGTCGGGCACACGTCAAGGCAGGCACGGCAGCTGCCGCAGTGGTCGGTTTCTGCAGCATCGCGCGGCAGGTCAAGCGTCGTGAAAATAGACCCGAGAAACAGCCACGAGCCATGGCTGCGCGACACCAGATTGGTATGCTTGCCCTGCCAGCCAATGCCTGCGGCGGCGGCCAGCGGCTTTTCCATCACTGGCGCGGTATCGACAAACACCTTGACCTCCCCGCCTGCCAGCGCGGCCAGCGCCCCCGCCAGCAGCTTGAGCTTGCCCTTGACCACATCGTGATAATCGCGGTGGCGGGCGTAGACCGAAATATTGCCGGCCCCGCGCGTTTCAAGGCCCGCCAGCGCGTCCCCCGGCGGCGCGTAACTCATTGCCAGCAGGATGATGCTGCGCACTTGCGGCCACAGCGTCTGCGGATCGGCGCGGCGCGCGGCACTTTCGGCCATCCAGTCCATGTCGCCCTGCGCGCCTGTCGCCAGCCATGGCGCGAGGCGGGCGCGGGCCTCCGCCGCCGCCTGCGGCGCGGCGATGCGGCAGGCGTCAAAGCCCAGCGCGCGCGCGCGGGCGCGCAGGCTGGTGACTAGATCAGAAGTCGAGGTCGGCATAGGCAGCCGGGGGCGCAAGCCCTGGGACGCGGTCATTCAGCAGGCTGCGGAAAGCCGGGCGTGACTTGACGCGCGCATACCATTCCCTGGCGCTGGCATCCTCGGCCCAGGGCACATCGCCCAGATAATCGGCGCTGGACAGATGCGCGGCGGCGGCAAGGTCGGCGAGGCTCAGCGCGTCGCCCGCCAGCCAGTGGCGCGTCGAGGCAAGCCAGCCGATATA
>JANLPP010000106.1:0-6192 GCA_031367295.1 Hyphomicrobiales bacterium
GAAGCCGCAGATCGCGCGCTCGCGCATCTTGCCCGGCCCCGCCGCATGTCTACGGAGATGGAGCCGATTGGCGGCGGCCGGAATTTTCCAAGCAACACTGGCGAGCGCGCAAAAGCCATTGACGATATGGCGGCGCTTGGCTTGGGGCGCGAGCGTTGCGCGACGCTGCTGGACCGCTACGGATCGCGGGCGATGAGGATCGCCAAACACTGCGCGGCAATCGGGGATGTGCCGCTATCGGATGTCGCCGGCTATTCGCAACCAGAAATCGGTTTCATTTTCCAAAATGAACTCACCGGACGCCTCGCCGACGTGGTTTTTCGCCGGACCGACATAGCCCTGTCAGGGCGGCTGAACCCGGAGGTCGCGCGCGAGGTTGCCATGATCGGCGCGCAGGCGTTAGGTTGGGATGCACGCCGTGTTGCCGACGAAATATCCGATGTTTCGCATATCGCCCACATCCGACATCGCATCGCCGGTTTTGACCGGTGCGCAAGCACCGAACGCGAAGGCTGTGCAGACACGCGTGACTTCAAAACTACGGAGCGGCAATAATGAAATTCGACTATTCCTCGATTGGTTTCATTACTTTCGATTGTCTGGGATGGCCGGTGACCGATATTCCAAAAGGCGGCGGCACGTTCTTCATTGATGATTTTGCGCTTGCAGTATCGGGCGCCGCAGGCACGGCGGCAATCGCCGCCGCAAAGATGGGCTTGAGCTGCGCAGCGGTCGGCGGCCTCGGCACCGATTTGATGGGCGACTGGGTTTTGCAGCGGCTGCAGCATTTTGGCGTCGACACATCGGCTCTCAAGCAGATACCGGGCGCGCGAACCTCATCGTCAATCGTCTGCACGCGGCCCGACGGGTCGCGTCCCGCTCTCCATATGAAAGGTGCCACCGGTGATTTCTATATCGGCGACGATCTGATGCCGCAGGTCATCGATGCCCGGGTTGTTCACCTTGGAGGCGTCGGACTGATGACCAAAATGGATCAGGGACGCAACGCCGAACTGGCGCGGCGGGCCCAGCTCGGCGGCGCAATTGTCACGGTCGATATATTCGCCGGGTCGCGCGACGACCTTCCGGCGGTCGCCAGCGTGCTGCCCTATACCGATTATTTCATGCCTTCGATCGAAGAGGCCCATGCGCTGACGGGCAGGGACGATCTTGAAGGCACAGCGGCGTTTTTTCTCGAACGCGGCGCGAAATGCTGCATTTTCACGCTGGGGCCTGACGGAGCCTATTATCATCATGTTGACGGAACGCGGTTCCTTGTTCCGGCATATGAAATCAATGTCGTCTGCACCTGCGGCTGCGGCGATGCCTTCGATGCTGGATTTGCCGTAGCTATTTGCAAAGGCATGGACCCGGAAACCGCCGTGCGCTTTGCGCAAGCCACCTCGGCGTTGAATGCAACAGGGTTGGGTTCGCAGGCCGGAATCGTGGATTTCAACCACACCTTCAACTTCATGCAGCGGACCCCGGCGAAGGCGACGCGCTACACACTCGGGCGCTGATCCAAACGGCCGTTGGTGATGACCTTTGCAGCCTTGCCGTCCTTGCGAGCGAAGCGAAGCAATCCAGACGTTTCCGCTTGTGACCCCTGGATTGCTTCGCTGCGCTCGCAAAGACGGGAAGAGCAGTAACGGTCACAATCAAGGGCCGCTGGTATAATCTGCTTTCGGCGATGTCATGTTAACTGATCGCCAGCGCCCGACTGCGTTTGGCAGACAGCTGACCCAGCCCGTCATCTACAAGCGGCGTCGCCATCCCCATCAGGCACCACGCTGCAACCTGTCGCCGGACCTGGTCGCGAAGAGGTGCACGCGATCCGGACGAACGTGAATTCCAATCGGCGAATCCAGCGCTTGGCGGAAGTCACGGTCAACCTTGGCGGTGAAGAAGGCCTCGCCGATGCGGGTCGTAATAAGCGTATGATCGCCCATCGGTTCGACCGCAAAGAGCGTGCTCTTGATCTGCGCGGCATCACTGGCGGCGACTTCCGCGTCCTCGGGGCGCACACCCAGAGTCAGTTTTTCGGGCAGCGGACTGGCCAGCGTCGCGGCAGACAGCGGCAATTCAAGCGATGGCGCCACAAAGCGCCCGTGCTCCACCCGTCCCTCAATCAAATTCATCGGCGGCGTGCCGATGAAGCCGGCGACGAAGACGTTGCTGGGGCTGTTGTAGATTTCGTCCGGCGTGCCGATCTGCTGGATGCGGCCGCCATTCATGACCACGATGCGGTCGGCGAGCGTGGTGGCTTCGACCTGATCATGGGTGACGTAAATCGTCGTTGTCTGGAGCTGGCGCTGGATATGCTTCAATTGCACGCGCATGGTCAGCCGCAGCTTGGCGTCGAGGTTTGACAGCGGCTCGTCCATCAGGAAGACGCGCGGCTGGCGCACGATGGCGCGGGCCAGCGCGGCGCGCTGGCGCTGTCCGCCGGACAGCGCCTTGGGCTTGCGGTCAAGCAGGTCGCCGAGCTCCACCATGGCGGCGGCCTTGCGCACCAGCGCGTCCTGCTCGGGCACCGGCACGCCGCGCATGCGCAGGGGAAAACGGATGTTTTCGTAGATCGACATGTTGGGGTAGAGCGCATAGCTCTGGAACACCATGGCGACATCGCGGTCGCGCGGATCGACGCCGTTCATGGTCTCGCCGTCGATCATGATCTCGCCGGTGGTAGGCTCCTCCAGCCCGGCCACCATGCGCATGGTGGTGGTCTTGCCGCAGCCCGAGGGGCCAAGGAAAACCATGAATTCCTTGTCGCGCACTGTGAGATCGATGCGGTCAACGCCGATGACCGTCCCCCAGCCTTTGGTGACGCCGCGCAGTGTGATTTCAGCCATGGTGGAAATCCAGATGTGAGCCGGTCATCCCTTCACCGCGCCCATGGTGAGGCCGCGCGACAGATGGTCCTGGATGAGGAGGACGAGAATAAGCACGGGAATGAAAGCCAGGAAGCCGACAAGCGCGATGGCGTTGTAGATAATGCCGTCTGAGCCGCCCGAGAAATTGGCCAGCGCCACCGACAGCGGATAGGCTTCGCGCGTCGCGATGATCAGCGTGAAAAGATACTCGTTCATGGCGAAGATCGTCGCGATCACCGAGGCGGTGATGATGCCGGGCAGACACATCGGCGTGATGATGGACCAGAGAATGCGCAGGTCGGAGGCACCGTCAGTGCGCGCGGCGTCTTCGATCTCGCTGGGGATATCAAGCATGTAGGAGCGGATGATCCAGATCACGATGGACATGTTCATCGCGGCATAAACCAGCATCAGCGCCCAGACCGTGTCGAGCAGACCCATGGTGCGCAGCAGAAAGAAGATGGGAATTGCAACGACAGCCGGTGCCATCATTTTGGTTGAGAGAATGTAGAAGCCGATGTCCTCCCGGCCGCGGTAGGTGTAGCGCGCCAGCGAATAGGCGGCGGGGATGCCGAGCAAGAGGCAGATCAGCACGCTGCCGGAAATCGCCAGGACCGAGTTGGTGAAATAATTCACGATGGGCCAGTCATGCCAGATCTTGGCCCAGGTCTCGATGGTGATTGTGGGGAAGTAGATCGGATGCGGCGTGATGATCTCGTTGCGGGGCCGCAGTGCGATGGTGGCAAAATACAGGATTGGCGCAAGACAGAACAATCCCCATGCGCCGAGAATCGCAGTGCGCAGGAGTGTAGAGGCAGCGGTGGAGCGGCGGAGAGCCATCAGTCTTTCCCCGAGCGGAAATGCTTTTTGACCAGCAGCTGCGCGATGACGGTGGTGCCGATCAGCAGCACCACGGAGGCAGCAGAGGCGTAGCCAAAGTCGAAGGAGCGGAACGCGGTGCGGTAGACGAAATAGCTCATCGTCTCGGTCGCTCCGCCCGGTGTGCCCTGCGTGATGATGCTGACCGGTGCAAACATGGTGACAATGTCGATGCCGCGCAGGATCAGCGCGACGACGATGATCGGCTTCATCATGGGCAGGGAAATATTGAAGAAAATGCTGGACCAGGAGGCACCATCGAGGCGCGCCGCCTCTTCTATCTCCTTGTCCTGGCCCTGCAGCGCAGCGACGAAAATAATGAACAGGAACGGCGTCCATTCCCACAGGTCAACAACAATCAGCATCAGGCGGGCGAGCGGCACGCTGCCCATGTAATCGAGGTTGTGGTCGATGAGGCCGATGCGCATCAGCAAATCGCTGACGACCCGGCCGTCGTTGAACAGCAACTTCCACAGAAACGACACAGCCGAGGGCATAAACAGCATCGGCAGCAGAAACAGGATGCGCCATTGCTTGACCAAAGCGTCGCGATAGACGAGTGCCGCCAGCGTCATGGCGATGACAAATTGCAGCGCCAGCGTGATCACGCCCAGCAGCGCGGTGTTCCACAGGCTCGCCCAGAAATCGCCGTCGCTGAAGAGATGGGTGTAATTGTCGAAGCCCGCCCATTCGAGCTGGAAACGGCCATTGTAGAAACTGCGCCAGACGGCGAAAATGCCGGGGTAAAGTGTAATACCGAGCAGATAAACGACCGCCGGCCCGACAAGGAAATAGGGAAAGGCCTTGCGCATGAAGGGGCTGCGCCGCCGGATGGGCGTCCGCGCCGCTTCCCAACCTGTTGCCCGTTCTGTCAGCGCATCGGCCATGATGAACTCGCTTGGCACTGCGAAGAGACCGCAGCGGTGCAACGAAATACGCATGCGTCATCCCGGCGATAGCCAGAATGACGCAATTGAGAAAGACCTGTTGGTCTCCCGTCGAAACGCGAGACCAGCGGACCATTCAGGACTGGCTAGAACGTGATGTCACCCTGTGGAAACGGCCTTGGACCGCCGGCCTCCGGCCGACTTTCAGTGCAGCTTTTTTCACGGCTGTTTTGGGTCGCTTAGAGCGGCCGACCAGAGGCCGGCGGTCCAAGGTTCGTCAACAGCAATGATTCCAATCATCGACATCATGCTTTAGAACGGCAGTTTCTTGTCCTTGCCGAGATACAAGCCCTTTTCCATCGAGGCGTAAGACACGGGATCCTTGCCCTTGTAGAAGCCACCCTTTTCGGTCATGATTTTCTTCCAGGCGGCGACGCCGTTGTCGAGTGCCTGCTTGGCTGTCTGCTGGCCGACGATGGCCTTGTTGAGCTCGTTGCCAAGCTCAATCTCCATCTGCAGCGTATAGGGCAGGCGCGGGGCGCACCAGGCATAGTCGAGCTCGTCCGCCCAGACCTTGGCGGGCTGGGAGACGGAGCGCAGCTTCTCGTTGGCAAGCACCGATTTGTAGCCGGGGGCAACGCCATTGGCGTTGGCCTCGTTCATGGCCATGATCGAAGCCGAGGTCAGATAGGCCAGCATGAGGAACGCCGCCTCGGGATTGGGCGAGGACGACGACACGCAGGAGGTCGATCCGGCGATATTGGGCGGCGCGAACATGCCGCCGGCGACGCGCGGCTCATAGATGGTGAGCACATCGTCGCCAAGCTTGCTCTGGTCGGGACGCGTCGCCTGCGTGCCCGAATCCTGCCAGGAAATATTGACAGCGATCTGGCCGCCAAGGAACGCAGCGCGATTGGTTGGCCAGTCCGCGCCGGCATGGCCTTCGATGGCGTGTTTGCTGAGGGCGATGATCGTCTCAAGGCCCTTGACGCCGGCGTCGCCGTTGAAGATAGGCTCCCACTTGTCGTTAAACAGCATCATGCCGTGCTGGGCGGCCACATGCTCCCAGTTATACGTGGCCCAGAAGCCGCGCGCGTTCATCATGCCGATGGCGGACACGCCCTTTTCAACCTTGGCGATTTCAGGCGCCATTTTCACGAGTTCAGCATAGCTCGGGATGGTGTTAACCCGGTCTACGTCCTTGCCAGTGACCTTCTTGATGATCGAGGGCCGAATATGGACCTGCTGAATGTCGCAGTCGAACGGGATGCCATACATGCCCTTGTCGCCGAAATAGCCGTAGTTAAGGCGATAGGTCTCGTAGAAATCGTCAAGCGGCAGCTTCCACTTGGCGGCATGGTCGTCAAGTTTGGCGAGGAAGCCCTGGGCGGCAAAATCGCCAAGCCAGGGCGAGAAGAATTGCAGCGCGTCGAACGATGCCTTGCCGCCGAGGAATTCGGCGACGACCTTGTCATACATGCTGTCGTCCGGGATCGGCACGAGCTCGACCTTGATGCCCGAAAGCTCGGTGAACGTATCATCCTTGGCCGAAT
>JANLPP010000114.1:0-5939 GCA_031367295.1 Hyphomicrobiales bacterium
TGATTCTCAAAGTGGAGCGCGACGGTGGAGCAGGATGTCACGGATTTTGCGGCTTTGGCGGAGACGACGCGTTTTCTGCACTATTTCAAGGATATGCCTGACGCCCGCCAGCAGGGCAAGGTAGATTATCCTTTGGCTGAAGTCCTGCTTTTATGCCTTATGGCGGTGCTGGCGGGGGCGGAGGCCTTCACCGATATCGCCCGTTTTGGTGAAAAGAAGATCGATCTGCTGCGCCGCTTCCGGGCGTTTGAAAACGGCACACCCTCGCATGACCATCTGGGTGACATTTTTGCCTCGCTCGAATAGCCGGACTTTGTGACGATAACTGAGGCACAACTCGGGCGCACGCGCGCCTCATCCTTTCGCACTATCGCCAACGGCGATGATAATCACAAATTTTATCTGTTTGAGCGATGCGGCGGCTGGTGCTACGGATTGACGCAATGACGGCTGAAGAACCGGCATGCAGTCGGCTGCCAGACCGCCGTAAAAATCTCAGGGACCAATCGCGCCGGGATCAACCGGCGCGTCAGCGGGAGGAAACTTCATGGATATTTATGCCGATCCGATTACGGTGAACTGCCGCAAGGTTCTGGCGGGATTGCAGTTGATGGGCGTCGACTACAAACTCAGCAAGGTCGATTATTTCCAGGGCGAGCAGAAGGGCGCGGCCTACCTCGCACTCAACCCCAACGCCTCGCTGCCGGCGATGAACGACGATGGCCTGACCCTGTGGGAATCCAACGCCATCCTGCAATATGCCGCCGACAGGAATGGCAAGTCAGCCTTCTATCCCACCGACCCAAAAGGCCGGGCCGACGTCAACCGCTGGATGTACTGGGAATGCGGCACCTGGTTCCCCAGCTGCTATGTCTATCTGGTCGAAAACTGCGTCAAGCCGCTGCTCGGCGGTGCCGCTGACCCGGCGGTGCTCGAAAAAGAGTCGCCGAATTTTCACAAGCTGGCCAATATTGCCGACACCCGTCTTGCCCAAAGCAAGTGGCTGTGCGGCAACAGCCCGACCATCGCCGATATTGCCGTCGCCTCGGCCATGCACCTGCATCAGTGGCAGAAACTGCCGCTCGGCCAGCACAAGCATCTGTCGCGCTGGCTGAAAGCAGATGTCGAGCAATTGCCGTGCTGGAAAAACACCATGGTTTATGAAGGCTTCGTGCTGCACAAAGCAGCTGCCTGATCGCAAGACAGCGAGCTGATCGCACGCGGCTCGATCACGAGCCGCGTCGATTGCCGCTGACGCAAACCTCTGGCGGCTGCCGGAGCATTTTGAGAAACGAGTTAGCCCCTATGCATGCCAAAAGCGTTAGCGCCAATTTCAACTACACGCTCGACAATGGCGTGCCGCCTGAAATCTATTTCTATGATCTGCCGCAAGGCGTGACCGCGCGCGGCCCGGGCGATGATCCTCATGTCATGCCAGTTGCCGACAGCTGGGACCGTGCCGGCAAAATCTCGCTTGACCGCGAAGGCTTTGCCCTGCGGGAGTTCCGCTCGCCGTTCAGTAGCTGGGAGGACGACCAAGCGATCCGCGCCGAGTTTTATGACGAAGTGATTTCGTTCCTGCAGGCAGAAGTCGGCGCAAAGCGGGTGATTGTTTTCGACCATACGATCCGCGCCAAACGCAACGAGAGCCAGCAGACCGCCGAGACCACCACAACGCAGCGCGCGCCGGTGATGCTGGTGCATTGTGACTATACACCCAATTCGGGTCCGGTACGGGTGCGCCAGCTTCTGCCCAGTGAAGCCGACACGCTGTTGTCGCGACGGGTCGCCTTCTACAATTTCTGGAAGCCGCTCAAACGCCGGGTCGAAGAGCGTCCGCTGGCGATGTGCTCTGTCACCTCGTCGGACGAAAATGACTTTCTGACGATGGCGCTACGCTATCGCGAGCGTACCGGTGAAATCTATGTCATGCGCCATTCGCCGCGCCATGACTGGTGCTACTTTCCGCATATGACGCCCGACCAGGTTGTCCTGCTGAAGACCTATGATTCGGAGACCGACGGCCGGGCGCGCTTTGTCGGACACAGCGCCTTTGAAGACCCGACTTCGCCAGCCGATGCGCCATTTCGCGAGAGCATCGAAATTCGCACCATCGCGTTCTTCTGATCGTGACAAATAGTCCTTTCGCGCTCAACGGGCGCGTTGCGCTGGTCACCGGCGGCAACAGCGGTCTGGGTCTGGCAATCGCCTGCGCGCTGCGCGATCAGGGTGCCAGCGTCGCCATCGGCGGCAGGCGCGCCGAGCGCAATGCCGCGGCCCTGGAGGAACTCGGGTCGCAGCATGCCGCGCATGTGCTCGATGTCGCTGATGAAGATTCGGTCTGCGCTGCGGTTGAGGCGACCGTGGCGCGCTTTGGACGGCTCGATATTCTCGTCAACAATGCCGGTGTCGGCCAGCGCGCCTCGGTGATGGATCTCGACCTGGCGGCCTGGCGGCGGGTGCTCGATATCAACATCACTGGCGCGTTTTTATGCACCAAGCATGCCGCCCGGCAGATGAAGGTGCAAGGTAGCGGAAAAATCGTCAACATCGCCTCGATCTACGGCCTCGTCGCGCCCAGCAAGGGGCTGCAAGTTGCTTATACAGTGTCGAAACATGCGGTGATCGGGCTGACCAAAGTCAACGCGGTCGAGCTCATGCCGCTCGGCATTCAGGTCAACGCCATCGCGCCGGGCTGGTTCTTTTCGGAGATGACCGAAGAGCTGCGCGGTACGGCGTTTGAACAGGCGGCGCTGCGGCGCATTCCGGCGGCGCGCTGGGGCAACACGGCGGATCTTGTCGGCACCTGCCTCTATCTCGCCTCGCCTGCGGCGGATTTTGTCACCGGAACCGTCATTCCGGTCGAGGGCGGCTATCTGGCCAGCGACGGGCTTGAGCGGTAAAGGCGGGGCCGGTCTGTTCAGGCTGCATCGGTGCCCGCTTTCGACAGGGTTCGGTCCGCAGCGGCCTCACCCGACAGACATTCGAAAATAAGGGTGCGGAACCAGGTATGCATCGCGTCGTGGTTCAGCCGTTCCGGCCAATAGGCATGCAGATCAAAACCCTCGACCGCAACCGGCGGCTCAAATGTATGCAGCTTGTGGCGCGTCTGGCCCAGCAGCCGTGACGGCAGCACGGCGACAAGATCGGTCGTGTCGAGAATGGCGGCGACGACCGAGAAGCTCGGTACCACGAGGGCAACGGTGCGGCTGCGCCCGACTTTGGCGAGGGCTGCGTCGGTCGCGCCGCTGAAGTCGCCCTTGTCTGGCGAAACCAGCAGATGCGGATAGGCAACAAAGCGTTCGAGACCGATTGCGCCCGTGGCGAGGGGATGTTCCGGTCGCACCACGCCGACATAATGCTCGCGAAACAGGCGGCGCGCATGCAGGCCGCCCGGCACAAATTGCGGCACCGTGACAGCGAGGTCGATTTTCCGGCTCCGCATCTCAAGTTCAAGGCTGGCCGAATGGAGCGGCCGCACCGCAAGGCGCAGTTGCGGCGCTGCCACCCGCAAGCGCTGCAACAGGCGCGGCATCAGCAAAACCAGCGCATAATCGGTGGTGGCGAGCGATACCACGCCGGTCAAGCCGGCAGGTTCAAATATCGGGGGCACCAGCAGGGCACGCAGCTTTTCGAGCACGCCCTGGATCAGAGGATCGAGGTTTTCCGCGCGGGGCGTGGGTGTAACCCCGGCACCGGCGCGCACGAACAGCGGGTCCTCAAACAGGTCGCGCAGCCGCGCCAAATGCCCGCTCAACCCTTGCTGGGTCATGCCCAGGCGCGCCGCAGCGCGCGTTACGCTACTTTCGATCATCAGCGCTTCGAACGTTTGCAGAAGCCTGACGTCGAGCGCCTCAACATCGCAACGCACGATGATCCCCACAGCTAAAACCCGTTGGCGACATAGTGCTCGCGCCGCCGGGGTGCCGTCAAGGCAGAGAGCATGCGCACACAGGGCAATCGGGTGAAGAACTGCGTGACAAATCTTTGAAGTTCTGAATCTGCCGGTATCCACTGATTCTCAAAGTGGAGCGCGACGGTGGAACAGGATGTCACGGATTTTGCGGCTTTGGCGGAGACGACGCGTTTTCTGCACTATTTCAGGGATATGCCTGACGCTCGCCAGCAGGGCAAGGCAGATTATGCTTTGGCTGAAATCCTGCTTTTATGCCTTATGGCGGTCGTGTCCCGCCGCGTGGTGTAGCTCCGGCCTTTGGCCATGTGGAGCGCAGGCCGCAGGCTGTAGCGGAATATGGCCAAGGGCCGGTCGGCCATTGATGGTTCTTTCGGTAAAGCCTGAGTCAGTATCGCCAGGCCGGCTGGAGGAACGCCTGGTGATTGATCAGCCAAACCGGGGTTCAGTTATGCCAACCGAGTTCACGTCGAATTCGAACCGGCAACCCTCCAGCGGACGCAGGGCGAGATGGTCCGCCGACATGGTGAAGCGGGCAGAGGTCACATAGAGCCGGTCGAGGCGCGGGCTGCCGAATGTGCAGCTTGTGGGCCATGAGCAAGGCAGCTCAACATAGTCTTCGAAGGCCCCATCCGGGCTGACGCGTGCAATCGCCGAACCGCCCGCGACACGGCAATTCCACAAGCGGCCTTGCCGGTCGAGACAGGAACCATCGGGATAATCGCGGTCGAGCGGACCATGAAAAACACTTCGCGCCGCGAGCAGGCCATCGCGCAGCGCAAAACTGAAAATCGTGTTTTGCATGGTGTCGGTGAACGATACGTCCGGCGCGACCCGTCCCTCATTGAGGCGGTTATCCGGCAGGTCTGGCTCGGGAATCGCAAGCATGTGAAAAGCCCCGCCAAAATCCCATAGCGCGACGCGCGATGGCAGACCGACGATTGCGCCGCCGTCCTGCCGCAATCCGATGGATGCCGGGAACTCCAGTATCTGCCAGGCCTCATGTTTGTCATTGCTGAGGCAAAGGCGGTGAATCCGTCTGCCGCCGATATCGACCCACACGAGCGCGTTGCGACGGTCGTCGCAGACGATGCTTTCGCCAACACTGTCCCGGCATTCGAGCAGCAGGCGTGTGGCCACGTGGAAACCGCTCTTGATATCGACCCAGCTATCTGACACTTATTTCAGTTGACTCATAAAAATTTTGTCTATCAGTATGCGAAATCAGTCTTACCTATATGATAGGTCCATCGTGGCGTTCGAGCTAGCCCCAGATTTGGAAAGGTCCGAAGGCAGCAGTCTGGTGGCGCGCGCCATGCGCGCTGTCAATGACCGCATCCGCAGTGCGGGTCTCAAGCGGGGTCACCCTATCCCGAGTGAGGCGGCGTTTGCGCTGGAACTGGCGGTGTCGCGCCCCATAGTGCGCGAAGCCTTCCGGTCACTGGCGACGCTCGGCATCATTGAAGTTGGCAATGGGCGGCGTGCCCGCGTTGGCGGCATTGATGAGACAGTGCTGCCGCTGGTGCTCGACCATGCGGTGCAGACCGACCAGGTGTCGATTCAGCAGATCTACGATGTTCGGCGGACCATTGAGACGCGCACGGTCGCTTTGGCGGCGCTGCGGCGCGGCGCTGCGGAGTCTATCGAAATTGGCCGCCTTGCCCAGGCTATGCGGTCCGACTTCGCGCAGCCGCAGGCGGTGATGGGCCACGACATCGCCTTTCATGAAGCCATAGCGCGAGCCTCGAAGAATCCGCTGTTCGCCCTGATCGTCAGCGCGTTTCATGTGATCACGCGCCAGACATGGCAGATCGGCTGGTCCAGCCGCCCGTCGGACGCGGACAGATATGAGTCCGTTGCCTGTCACGAACGCATCGCCAACGCGATTGCGGCGCAGGACCCGCGCGACGCTGAAGCCGCCATGGCCGAGCACTTCGACCATTCCGTCAAAGCGCTGCTCGCAGCCGGCGTGATTTGAGGCGGCGATGAAGATCACCGCGCTCGAAACCATCCGCATCGCCGAATT
>JANLPP010000140.1:0-19002 GCA_031367295.1 Hyphomicrobiales bacterium
GAGGCGTCTCCGACAATTGATCAATGTGTTGTTCCGGCCTCCTGTCGATGCGCCTTCACCATCGGTCTGTCCAGCGGTGGTTTGCTGTCGACCCAGGCGGGAACCCGGGCTTGCAGCACGCCATACCGAGCTCGCACGAGCTTTCGGGAGGTCGTATGACCGGAGTTTATCGCGACCTCGAGGCCGGTCGAACCCGCCACGGCACCAACGCCGCTGAGCGAACACCAGATCAACCGGAGATTGCCGTAGCTCAAGGTCTCGTAGCCTAGGCCGGGACGGGCGGGGACGTCGGTCGTCGTGCGTGCCTCCGGCTGCCGTACGCCGTCGCCTCCCAACTGCCATCGGTGGCACCGGCGGCTCAATCGTGATACCTATTATGTAGGTCTTGCTATCGTCAAGGCAAGTCTTGCCGCTAGCAGTATGATGGGGGAGTGGAGCCGATGCACCCGGAAGTCCAGATCGAGAGGGATGCGGGAATCATCGTTATCACGATCAACCGGCCGGAGGCGCGCAACGCCATTAATCGCGCCGTGTCCGATGGCGTCCGCGCGGCGATCGACGAGCTGGAGCGCGACGCCGGACTCCGGGTCGGCATTCTCACGGGTGCCGGCGGGGTCTTCAGCGCCGGCATGGACCTGAAGGCGTTCCTGCGCGGCGAGATGACGGAGGTGGTGGACCGGGGGCTGCTGGGCATTGTGTTGACGCCGCCGAAAAAACCGCTGATCGCCGCCGTTGAAGGCTATGCGCTGGCGGGCGGCTTCGAGGTGACGCTGGCCTGTGATCTTCTGGTCGCCGCGCGCGATGCGAAATTCGGCATTCCGGAGGTGAAGCGCGGGCTTGCGGCCTCGGCGGGAGGGCTGATGCGGCTGCCGCGCTTGATCCCGCAGCGGATCGCGATGGAAATGGCGCTGACGGGCGATATGTATCCTGCAGAATTTCTGGAACGGCATGGATTGATCAATCACCTCGTGGAGCCAGGGCAGGCGCTGGCCGAAGCGCGGCGGCTCGCACGGCGGATCCTGAACAACGCGCCGCTGTCGCTCGCCGCGAGCAAACGCGTGATCGTCGAGCAGCGCGACTGGACGCTGGACGATATGTTCGCGCGGCAAAAGGCGATCACCGGCGGCCTGATGGGTTCGGAGGATGCGCGGGAGGGCGCGACGGCCTTCGCGTGCAAGCGGGATCCGGTCTGGAAAGGAAGCTGAGCCAGCGGCGTGGAAAAAGACGGGTCGGTTGACTTGATGCCGTGCAGCTCTGCTAAATAGTATTTTACGGACCAACGGTATGGGTGGTCCGGGTTGGGCTGCGGCGCGCCTCGCTCATTGCGGGGCACCGCTTCCCTGCTCCCGCCCGCTTGAAACTATCGAAGTGAGCCAGCGGCTCGAAAGAGTATCCGGCGCTGAAGGCTTCGCGCAACGGTTGGCGTCAAGAATGTGCGTGACGGTCAAGGTGGTCCGGAATCTCATTGGCCCGGAAAGCTCGCCGGGGAATCGAGCGACGAGCGAGCCTGAAGAGCCACGCTGCGCTGACCACCGCCTATGCGGCGGGGCGCTGGGTCGCCGACATCGACAGCGCGCGCGCCTGCTGGCGGCTGGCCCGGCCACGGGTCTTTCTGTTTCCTGGCTGCGACAAGGACCGACCCCTTGACCCGACCGTGCTGCACGCCGCTTGCCGCTCGCCGGTCAAGGCGGCGGGACTGACGAAGCGCGTCACGCGTCACACACTGCGGTCATGATCAATGCCGACGCTGACCCAGCCGGCATTCCCGGCAATGTCCCTCGGGTCCGGCCTCCGGCCCGCCCACCGACAGGCTCCGACGCGATAGGGCGCGGCGCGGCCCAGTTCGGGAATGACAAAATCATGGACCCTGACTTGTTCGGGCTTGCCCTCCGGACGCCATTCGCGGCCCGCGTTTTTGAAGTCGCCAACCAGTTCCTTCTTCTTGGTGTCCACCGATATCGCTGGCTCACCCTTTGCCAGCGCTCGCCTAACGCGCTGATTGATATGGTTGAATCGCGCATCCCGGTCGGGATTGTCCGAGCCTTCAAGCGTCTTGCGGCTGGATTGCAGGCTGTAGTCAAGCTTGTGCAAAAGCTCGCCCACCAGCGTGCGGCCAATCTTGTGGCCCATATCTTGTGACCCATGTTGCTCAGGCTCTTGCAGGTCCACAGCAGCGGCGATTGCGGGTCACCGCGCGCGTCAGGTTCAACCAGCGAGCGCCGGTTATCGATCAGGCTGGCATCGCTCGACGTCATCGGCTTGCGCCCGCCGCCCGGCCGGCGCGATCGCTGCGGGTCGATCGCAGCGCCGCTGCGCAGCTCTTTCAGACCGCGCCCGATGGTGCTGCGCGCGATACCCGTGGCGCGCGAGGCCGCCGCAACCCCGCCAAGCCCGGCTGTCAGCGCCTCAACCGCAGCCAGACGCCGCCGCCCGCGCTCGTCAAGCACAGGCTCCAAAGCCGCAAACCGCTGCTGAATTGCTGTTTCGTCAATCATGCAGAAACGTTATAACAATCCTCAGCCAGCGGGAATCCCCAACCCAAAAACAAAATCCATTCCCGATTCACTTTTTCGCGGATGACGCCTAAATGACCACGTCCGAGAACTGCTGGCTAGCATTTCTGTGGCGTTTCTTTTCTGGCAGGTTTAGCTTATATTGCCGTTATCTTATTTTGGCAGGGGCATAGGATGGCTGAACACATCAAGGTGGCACTGGTTACCGGGGCAGGAACCGGCATTGGCAAGGCGAGCGCGCTGGCGCTGGCGGGCGAAGGCTATGCCGTGGCGCTGGCCGGGCGGCGGCGCGAGCCGCTGGAGGCTGTGGCCGCGCAAATCGTGGCCAAGGGCGGGCAGGCGCTGGCCGTGCCGACGGACGCGGGCGATCCGGCTTCGGTCAAGGCGCTGTTTGCGGCGATCAGGACGGCCTGGGGCCGCCTCGACTTTCTGTTCAACAACGCCGGTATCAGCGCGCCGGGCGTGCCGCTGGAGGACATAAGTTTTGAGCAATGGAAGGCGGTGGTTGATGTCAACCTGACCGGCGTGTTCCTGTGCACGCAGGAGGCATTCCGCCTGATGAAGGCGCAAAATCCGCGCGGCGGGCGCATCGTCAACAATGGCTCGATCTCCGCGCATGTGCCGCGCCCGTTTTCCGCGCCCTACACATCCACCAAGCACGCGGTGACCGGCCTGACGCGCTCAGCCTCGCTTGACGGACGCGATTTTGATATTGCCGTCGGCCAGGTCGATATCGGCAATGCGCTGACCGAAATGGCGATGAAGATGACCAAGGGCATTATTCAGGCCAATGGCAGTATTGCGGTTGAGGCGACGATGGACCCTGAGGATGTGGCCAAAGCCATTGTCTACATGGCCAGCCTGCCGCTGAGCGCCAACGTGCAGTTCATGACCGTGATGGCGACTAAAATGCCGTTTATCGGGCGGGGGTGAGGTGATTGCATATTAATTTCATCATTGTGTTTGATGAAATCATATGTCAAGCTGATTTCGGCGGGGCAACGGGCAGCAGGTTTTCGGCACCGTAATCAAGAGGCAATCATGTCCGCCGCAATCGCGCACGTAATCGACCGTCTCAAGGGTGATGGCGGACTTCACGGCCGCGACATCGCCAATATCATGGCGGTTTCCCCGGCGACTGTGTCGCGCTGGGCCAGCGGCAAGGCCGCGCCTGATCTGCACACCCAGTCGGTAATGGCGGCGCTGCGCTATATCGTCGACCGCCTTGCCGAGTTTTACACACCGGACGAGACGCGTCTGTGGCTGCATGCCAAACATCCCATGCTGGATAACGCGCGGGCGATTGACCTTATCCAGGCTGGCAGGATGGAAGACGTGCTTGCCGTGATCGAAGCGCTCGACGCTGGCGCATATGCATGAAAGGCGAACCCGCACGGCAGGCGCGGGATATTGCGCTTGTTGATGCCATTGACGCTTTCGCCCGCACCGCCTTCAGCGGCACGCTCTGGCGCGTCTGCCGCGAGGGCAGGGACCCGCTGCCCGGGTCGTCCTCGCGCAGCCGCTGGTGCCGTGGTGATTTCGATATTCTCTACACATCGTCGACGCGGGAAGGCGCGGTTGCCGAGATATTTGCTTTCCTGAATATGCAGCCGGTGTTTCCATCCACTTTGCGGTATTTTGCGCATGCGGTGCGTGTAAAATTGACAAATACGCTGAAAATCGCGGATCTACCAGCATTGGACCGTCTTGGTGTGGACATAACGCGCTACCGCGAGCGCAATTATGCGCGCACGCAGGAGATCGCTGATGCCGCCTATTTTCTTGGCTTTGATGGCCTCATTGCGCCAAGCGCCCGCAGCGCCTGCATGAACGTCATGCTGTTCACGGACCGGCTGGCTGACGGCGATCTCACTTTGGAGACCAGCGAACCGGAACCGGTGGACTGGCAGGCATGGCAAAAGGCGCGCGCCCGCCTGACGCCGCGTGACAACAGCCAGCCCGCCATCACATCGCCTCCACCGCCGCCAGCAGGCGCGCCAGATCCTGCGGGCGGGACAGGCGGTGGTCGCCGTCCTTGACCAGCGTCAGGGTCACCGGATCGCTGGCGAGGTGCTCGACCAGCTGCATCGCGTGGCTCCAGGGCACGTCGGTATCCTGCATGCCCTGCAGGATATGCACCGGGCAATAGCTGCGGATGGCTGTGCCAAACAGCAGGTTGGCGCGGCCATCCTCGATCAGTCCGTGCGAGATGACGTACGGGTCGTCCGAATAAGCGGAAGGCCGCCGCCAGAAACCCTTGTCCACAATTTCCGCCTTCACCGCTTCCGAAAACCGCGCCCACATCAGCGCCTGGGTAAAATCCACGGCGGGCGCGATCAGCACCATGCCCGCCAGCAAGGCCTTGTCCGCCAGCGCACGGGCAAGCAGCAACGCCAGCCAGCCGCCCATCGACGAGCCGACGACAATCTGCGGACCCTGCGCACAGGCCCGAAATACCGCAATGCTGTCCTCCAGCCAGCGGCTGATCGTGCCATCGGCAAAGCGCCCCGGTGATTCGCCCGTGCCGGAATAATCAAAGCGGACAAGGCCGCGCCCGGTGCGCGCCGCCCAGTCATCAAGATAGGTGACTTTGGTCGAGGTCATCACCGAGTTGAATCCGGCGAGCCAGAAAACACCGGGTTTTCCGCGCCCGTCTCCGGCCGGGGGGCGCGTCCGGCAGGCAACGGCCCGCGATTGCGCACCCGTGCCAACGTTTAGGAATTGCGGTTGGCTGTCACTCACCTCTATTGTCCCCGCATGATTCGTCTTGCTCCGCTCTCATCGCCTTTGGCAGACTACCACATGACGCGCCCGTCATGACGACGCAACGCATGCAGTCAGCCTTTGGCCATGGCCGCATCTCGGCACTGGCCGGGCGCACCATATTGCAGATCATCCCCGAGCTTGATGCGGGCGGGGCCGAGCGCACCGCCATTGATGTGGCCGCTGCACTGGCCAATGTCGGCGCACGGGCGCTGGTTGCCTGTGACGGCGGGCGGCTGGTGAGCGAGCTGCAGGCCAAGGGCGGCGTCTGGATCAGGTTTCCGGCCAAGACCAAGAACCCGCTGATGATGGCGCTGAACGTCCAGCGGCTGAAGCGGCTGATCGCCAGCGAAAAAGTCGACATTATCCACGCCCGCTCGCGTGCCCCGGCCTGGGTTGGCTATGCGGCGGCCCGGTTGACCAAAACGCCGTTTGTCACCACCTACCATGGTGCCTATGCGGGCGGTTCGGCCTTCAAGACCGAGTATAATTCCGTGATGGCGCGCGGTGACGTGGTTATCGCCAACTCGCACTATACGGCGGGCCAGATTGTCCGCCTTTATCCGCAGGCGCAGTCACGGGTGCGGGTTATTCCGCGTGGTGTCGATTTTCACGAATTCTCGCCGCGCGCGGTTGACCCTGCCCGCATCTCGCGGCTGCGGCAGGGCTGGGGTGTCGAGGCTGACTCGCGCATCGTGCTGCTCGCGGCGCGGCTGACCGCCTGGAAAGGCCAGCGCGTGCTGGTTGAGGCCGCAGCGCTGCTGTACGCGCGCGGCCTGCGGGACGTGACATTTGTGCTGGCGGGTGACCCGCAGGGCCGCAAATCCTACGTGCGCGAGATTGACGCTTTGATTGCCGCTAAAGAGGTTGGCGCCATTGTCCGGCGGGCCGGCCATTGCGCCGACATGCCCGCCGCCTACATGGCCGCCTCGGTCGTGACAGTGCCGTCCACCGCGCCCGAGGCCTTTGGGCGCGTTGCCGTGGAAGCCCAGGCCATGGGCACGCCGGTTATCGTGTCGGAACTTGGGGCCGTGCCCGAAACTGTGCTTGCCCCGCCGCAGGCAGCGGCCAGCGCGCGCACCGGCTGGCGCGTGCCGGCCAATGACGCGGCGGCGCTGGCGGACGCGCTGAGCGAGGTTCTGGGCCTGGGAGCAAGCGGGCAGGACGCCCTCGCCCGCCGCGCCCGCGCCCATGTCGAGCAGAATTTTTCGCTGGAGCGGATGACTGGCGAGACACTGGATGCCTATATGGCGCTGCTGGAGGGCCGGGCGCGGCTGTGAGGGCTGCGGGGCTTTTGGCAAGGGCGAGCCTCGAGTTTTGCGGTCACACACGGGATAGTCCTGCCCGCCGCAATCTTCCGGGGGCAACATTTGCTGTCATTCCGCACTTGACCCGGCAGCGGTCTTTGGCAGACAGTGACGGGTCATGTCCCGGTAGCTCATCAGGATAGAGCGCAAGTTTCCTAAACTTGAGGTAACAGGTTCGAGTCCTGTCCGGGACGCCATTTTTTCCAGCGCAGGTGTGTCCGGTGTGAGTGTCCGCCATTTGCTCACGGCCGCCTCGGCCCCTGATTCGCCCTATGCCTGGGTGCGCCTTGCCGCCGCGCTGGCGGTTGGAACCGTGGCCTGCGTCGGCACCTGGTCGGTGGTGGTATCGATGCCCGCCATCCAGGACGAGTTCCATCTGGCGCGCGCGGGCGCTGCGTTCCCTTACACAGTGACCATGCTGGGTTTTGGCTTTGGCAGCCTCGCCATGGGCCGCCTCGCCGACCGTTTTGGCATGGCGGTTCCTATTGTCATCGGCGCGTTCAGCCTGCTGGCTGGCTATCTTCTGGCGGCGCAGGCGGGCAGCCTCATGTCATTTTCGCTGGCGCATGGCTTCCTGATCGGTATCGGCGCCTCGGCCGGCTTTGCGCCGCTGATGGCCGATCTGTCGCACTGGTTCGTGCGGTTTCGCGGCCTTGCAGTGACCGTCGCCGCCACTGGCTCCTATCTGGCAGGCGCGTTGTGGCCGCAGCTGATACAGGCCTCGATTGCGGCGCGCGGCTGGCGCGAGACGCATGTGATCATTGGCGTCGCTACCGCCTGCGCGCTGCTGCCGCTGTCGCTGGTGTTTTTGCGCAGGCCGCATGCCCATGCCATGGCGGCGGCGGAAAAAGCTACCGCAGCGGCGCGCGGTGACCTTGGACTGTCGCCCGGCGCGCTGCAGCTGATGCTGATCATCGCCGGCTTTGGCTGCTGCATGGCCATGTCAATGCCGCAGGTGCATCTTGTCGCCTATTGCGGTGACCTCGGGTATGGCGCGGCGCGCGGCACCCAGATGCTGTCGCTGATGCTGGGCCTTGGCATTGTCAGCCGACTTGCCTCGGGCATTGTGTCAGACCGCATCGGCGCGCCGATGACCCTGTTGATTGGTTCCTTCATGCAGGCGCTGGCGCTGTTCCTGTATCTCTTCTTTGACGGGCTGAACTCGCTTTATGTTATCTCGGGCCTGTTCGGCCTGTTTCAGGGTGGCATCGTGCCGATGTATACCGTTATTATCCGCGCCTATCTGCCGCCGCGCGAGGCTGGCGCGCGCGTGGGTTATGTGATGCTGGCGACGATTCTGGGCATGGCGGTTGGCGGACTGGCGTCAGGCTATGTGTTTGACCTGTTCGCTTCCTACCGGATGGCCTTCCTCAACGGGCTGATCTGGAACATGCTCAATCTTGGCATTGTCAGCTGGCTGGTCTTCCGTCCTGCCCCGCGTCCGCAACCGGCCTGAGCGCCAGCAGTTTTTGACTCAAGGAGCCGCGCCGAACATGACCAAACCCACGGATACCGATGGCGAACCGCGTGGCGAGCTGACCATCCGCCTCATTGCCATGCCCGCTGACACCAATGCCAATGGTGATATTTTTGGTGGCTGGGTTTTGTCCCAGATGGATGCGGCAGGCGGAATTGCCGGCGTGGAGCGGGCCAAAGGCCGTGTCGCCACTGTGGCGCTGGAGGCAATGACATTCATCCGCCCGGTCAAGGTGGGCGATGTGCTGTGCGTTTACACGGCGGTTGAGCGGGTCGGGCGCACGTCGATAGGCATCCATGTCGAGGCCTGGGCGCAGCGCTTCATGACACAGGGCCGCGTCAAGGTGACAGACGCGACATTCACCTTTGTCGCCATTGACGAAAACGGCCGTCCCCGCCCGGTTCCGCCTGTGGAATGAAGCTTAAGCCGCATTAACACTTTGGCAATAACGAAACACCGGCAGCCTTGCAAAACGCGCGGCGATGCACCAGCTTGCGCGTACTGGAGCTTGCTGAAAACCCGGAGACGTCCCCATGAAAGTCCGCATCGACTATTGCACGCGCTGAGGCTACCAGCCGCAGGCGCTCCGGGTGAGGGCCTTTCTGGAAAATCAAGGCTTTGACAGCTTTGACATCCGGCCCGGATCGTCCGGGCAGTTTGACGTGGCCATTGACGGGCGCAGGGTTTTCTCGCGTCAGTCCAGCGGTGGTTTCCCTGGGGAAACTGAAATGCGGACCTGGGTCGCCGGGCCGGGCTGAAACCACTGGCGGAAAAACCTGGTTAAGCCAGACATGCACATGTTCTGGCTGGTCATTACCGCAGCGATAACCAACAAAACCGACTGCCGGGCGTATTAAGCTTCTCTTTCACTTTCGGCTCCCAGTGTGCTGGCACAGTAACTTGTGCCCCGGAGTTTTTGAAATGCCCGCCACCTTCCTTCTGGATACGGTCTCTCGTTTCCGCCGTGACCGGCAGGGGAACGTCACCATTATTTTTGCGATGACGCTGGTTCCCGCCATGCTGTTCATGGGCAGTGCCGTGGACTATACCCGCGCCGCCAGCACCCGTGGCCGCTTGCAGCACGCCGTTGACGCCGCAACTCTGGCGGCGGCAGAGGCGACTGGCGGCCTTACCGGTGCCCAGGCGGCGGCAAACGCCGCATTTGCTGCCAACTACCCCTCCGGCAGCAGCGTCCTCATCACCCAGCCAGCGGCGACGCCTGGCGTCACGCATGGCACGGCGGTCGTCTCGGTTGAAACCTCTTTCATGAAAATTGCCGGTATCAACTCAATTTCTGTCGGTGCGACCGCTGAAGCCAAGTCGCTCGGCAATGCCACAGCCATTGAGGTGGCGCTGGTGCTCGACACCACCGGATCAATGATCAACGACATGCCGGCGCTGCGGACGGCGGCGACAAACCTGACCAACTCGCTGTTTGGCTCAGCGGCTGGCAACCCGAATTTCAAAATGTCGGTTGTGCCGTTTGTCGCGGCGGTCAATCCCGGCAAGACATTGCTCAGCGGACCCACCAACACCTATGTCAATATGGATACGACTGCTGCCTCTGCCTATCACGGCGGCGGCATGCGCGGTGCCTATATCGCCACCAACACCAACACAGCCGCCAACAAGACCAAAGCCGAGTCCTCCACCAACAAATACACCTGCTGGTCAAACTGGGGATCGGGCAGCAGCTCGGGTTCGGGCGGCACTGGCAGCCTTGACACGCTGGATTACCTTGGAAAATTTGCCAATGAGCTGTTTGGCATCAAGCCTGCCTATGCCTTCAATGAGACGGCGAACACCGTGCCTGTGCTCAGCGGCGCAACCGTTGCACGCGGCGCGTCCAGCACGTCTGGCAATTCGGGTAAGGGCCAGTCCGGCAATGGCGAATTTTTGCCAACCGGATTTAGTGTGACGACTGACGGGCGTGGCGCCGACAACAGCAACTATGGCTGCGACTGGCTGCAGAACCCCGGCACAATCAACTATTTTGACCTTTTCAACCGCATTCCCACCACAACCAAAACCGGCGGTGTCTTTGCCGGCTGGAAAGGCTGCGTCGAAGCCCGCAAGGCCCCTTATGACGTTACAGACGACGCGCCAGGCACGGACCCATCCGGCATTGGCATCGCCAACAGCAAGTTCACACCCTATTTCGCGCCGGACGAGCCCGACAAGTTCGACACCTGGGTGCCCGCCTATCACAACAACTACATGGATGACGGCTACATGGACACGAGCCTTGCCGTCAGCGTGGCGAACAGGATTCTTGCGGACCCAACCGGCACGCGCACTGGCCGCACCGACAATGCGCGCTGGGACTTCAAGACCAACAACTGGTCACGCGCCCGCAGCATACTGAAATATAACTGGTCCCCCACCATGGCCGTGGGCGTTGCGGCGCTGGCCAACAAGGCTGACATCAAGGACTATTCTGACGCCACCGGCAATCACATCACCACCGGACCAAATGCCAATTGCCCGGACGAGGTGCTGGCGCTGACCAATGTGCAGGCCGACGTGACCGCCAGAATCGCCAGCCTGCAGCATTGGGCGGGTGGCGGAACCATGAACTCGGAAGGCATCGCCTGGGGCCTGCGCACGCTGTCGCCCAATGCGCCTTACGCCATTGGCAAGGCCTATAACGCCACAACCGCGCAGAAAATCATCGTGCTGATGACCGACGGCGTCAACGAGGTGGCCACCAACAATGACGATTATGGCCCGCTCGTCTCTGATTATTCGGCATATGGGTATCTGGCCGACGGCCGCATGGGGTCAACTTTCGCGGCGGGCAAAACCTTCCTCAATGGCCGCATGACCGCTGCCTGCAACTATGCCAAGGGCAAGCCGGGCGTCAGTGTCTATACCGTGCTGTTCCGCGAAACCGATCCCACCATCACCAGCCTGCTGGCGTCCTGCGCCTCAAGCACCGACAAGGCCTTCACCGCGGCGGATGGCGCGTCGCTGGCGACGGCTTTTGCCAAAATTGGCAACAGCATCTCCAAACTGCGGCTGACCCAGTAAGGTGCCGCAGCAAATCTCAAGAACACTCCGGGCGCATGTTTTCATGCGCCCGGTTTTTTGTAACCGGGTGGACACACATGCGCGGCCTTCATATGCTTCTGCAAGCTTTCCGGTGTGACCAGCGCGGCGCGATTGCCCTCAACACCGGCCTCGCGCTGATTCCGGTAATGATCGCGCTCAGCTTTGCCTTTGACCGCGCGCACGCCTGATCCCGCATTGGCCGCGTTGCGCTTGGGTAAATTTGCGCTATAGAGACGCCGCAACCCGGCGCAATGGTGGCGGCCCGGGCCGGTAGCTCAATGGTTAGAGCCGGCCGCTCATAACGGTCTGGTTGGGGGTTCGAGTCCCTCCCGGCCCACCAGCGCCCTGACACCAGGGCTTTCAGCCTGGCGCAATCCGTTTCAGCGCGGCGTCAAGCCGGGTCTGCCAGCCTGCCCCGGTGGCCCTGAAGGCCTCAACGGTTGTCCGGTCAAGCCGAAGCGTGACACGGATCTTTGTCGGGGCTTTCTGCTTGCCGCGTCCGCGCCGGATGCTTTCGGCAAGCTCAGGAAAGGCCTGCGCGAATGGCTGGGCTTGCGCTGCCTGTGCGGCTGTAACGTCCGGATCGCCGTCACTTTCCCATTCGTTTTTTGAATAGCCGCGCCCCGGCATAAATTGGGGCAGTGTTTTGTGCGGTTTCATGCAAGCAGCTTCCTTTCCGCGCGACTGGCTTTGCGCATCGAGATAATTGAGACGGCTTCAGCACCGAGCGGCTGAAAAATAATCGTTATTGCCAAATCGCCAGACCGAAAGACTGCCTTGAACCTTGCGTAGCTGGCAGGAACCACGATGGATTGCGAAAAATTTTCGTCCTAAATATCCATGAAGTCGAACCCGTGCTTGTCGAGGTTCAAATTTCGCTTTGGTTCGTCCCAAACGATTTTCATGGACTATTGGTAGTGATACAACACATCCACGTCAATTAAAATGTGCGCACAATAAACGCCCTTCCAATGCGCTTTGCTTCTTCCAGGACACAGAAACCTTACGACGCGGCCCGCGCTATGCCTAAATATCGGTCGAGAACTGTGCCGTTTCCCGCCAGCGCCGCACTGGTGGCCAGATGTGCAACAGAGCCGCGTTCAAGGATCACCGCCATATCGGTAATCGGCAAAATCATCCGGGCTTTCTGCTCGACGATGATAACCGAAAGCCCCTCACCCTGCACAATCTGCACGATGGCGGCGAGGAGCTCGCTGGCAATGATGGGCGCAAGCCCTTCCAGCGGCTCGTCCAGCAGCAGCAGCCTCGGGTTCAGCACGAGCGCCCGGCCAACGGCGAGCATCTGCTGCTCGCCACCGGAAAGCTGGCCGCCCATGTTGACCCGCCGCTCGCGCAACCGGGGAAACTGCTGCCAGACCCGCTCCACAGACCAGGGGCCGGGGCGGGCGAGAGCGCTCAGGTTTTCCGCGACTGTGAGCGAAGGGAAAATGGCGCGCTCCTGCGGCACCCAGCCGATGCCGGCCTGGGCGCGCGCCTGCGGCGCAAGGCGCGTGATGTCGCGCCCGGCAAACAGCACGCGTCCGGCGTGCAGCGTCGTCAGGCCCAGTATCGTCTGGATCAGCGTGGTCTTGCCCGCACCGTTGCGGCCGAGCAGAGCCAGCGACTGCCCGGCCTCAAGGGCAATATCGATGCCGTTGAGCACGCGCGCCGCGCCATAGCCCGCGCTGACGCCTTCCAGCCGCAAAAGCTCAGCCATGTCCGCCCTCGCCCAGATAGACTGCCCGCACGCGCGGGTCCGCGGCGATGTCCGCTGCCGGGCCATCGGCAAACACAGCGCCGCTGACCAGCACGGTGATACGCTGCGCAAAGGCAAACACCAGATCCATGTCATGCTCGATAAGCAGAATGGTAATGTCCTTGGGCAAGGCGTCGAGAGCCGCCAGAATCGCGTGCCGCTCATGTTCGGGCACGCCTGCGGCCGGCTCGTCCAGCAGCAGGACCCGCGGCTTGCAGGCGAGGGCCAGCGCAATCTCCAGCAGGCGCTGGCGCCCGTAGGGCAGCGCGCGCGCGGGCCGGTCCGCATCGGCGTCAAGTTCAAAGGCAGCGAGGAGTTCGGACGCGCGGTTCTGCGCCTCTGCGTGCCGGGCTGCCGCTTTCCAGAAAGCGCCGCCCTCGCCCGCCGCTTCGCAGGCCGCGAGCGCCAGGCTTTCACGCGGTGTCAGCTGCGCAAACAGCTGGCTGATCTGAAAGGTGCGCACCAGCCCGCGCCGCACCCGCGCTGATTTTGACAGGTGCGTCACCGGCCGGCCGTCAAGCAGCACCATGCCGCTGGCGGGCCGCAAAACCCCGGTCAGCAAATTGACAAAAGTGGTTTTGCCCGCGCCATTGGGGCCGATCAGCGCATGCCGGGCGCCGCGCGCGAGGCTGAGCGATACATTGTCGGTGGCGACAAGGCCGCCAAAGCGGCAGGCAAGGCCACGCACCTCCAGCGCCGCGCTCATACGCCTGCTCCGTTCCGGCGGGGCCTGACCCATACGCCGAGCGACAGCGCCGCCCTGCGGATGCGCTCTTGCCCGACGAGCACCAGCGTGACAAGAATGAGGCCGACAAAAAACTCCCAGTGCTGCGGCGACAGGCGCGACAGCGCGTCCTGCGCCACGCGGAACACCAGCGCGCCGATCAATGCGCCGTAGAGCGTGCCCGCGCCGCCAATCACCAGCACCAGAAGCGCCTCGGCGGAGCGGTGAAAATCCAGCAGGCTGAGCGACACAAACTGGCTGGTCTGCGCCTGCAGGGCACCTGCCGCGCCCGCCAGCGCCGCAGCAGCTGTGTAAATTGCCACCAGCCGCGCGCCGGCCGGAATGCCGATCGCTTCTGCCCGCAGCCGGTTGTCGCGGATGGCGCGCAGACTGAACCCGAAAGGCGAGCGCAGCAGCCTGCGGCACAGCGCGAAGGCTGCGGCCAGCACGCTAAGGGAATAGAGACAGGCGGTGCGGCCATAGAGGTCAAATTCAAACGCGCCTAGCAGCGGCCTGAACTCCAGGCCAGACAGGCCGTCCGCGCCGCCGGTCAGTGAGGCGAGGCGGTTGGCGAGCTCGTAAAGCAGCATGGCGATACCCAGCGTCACCATCAGGCGTGTCAGGTCCGAGCCGCGCAGGACGAGAAAGCTGGTGGCAAAACCGGCCAGCGCCGCGCAGGCCATGCCAAAACCAAGGCCGAGCAGCGGATCGCCATAACCTGCTTTGGCAAGCAGCCCTGCCGCGTAAGCCCCGATGCCCAGAAACGCGGCATGGCCGAGAGACACAATGCCGGCAATGCCAAGGATGAGATCAAGCGACAGGACAAACAGCGCGAGAATGGCGATCTCGTTGAGCAGCAGGGCCTTGCCCGGAAAAATCACAGGCGTGGCGAATGCCAGCCCCCATAGCAGCAGGGTCATCACTGTGTTGGCGCTCGGGCCTGGCGTGCGCGCAGGCGCGGCAGCGCTCATCGCCCGCCTGCCCCGGCAAACAGCCCGTTGGGGCGGATGATCAGCACGCCAACCATCACCGCATAGATGATGAACGCGCCCGCCTCCGGCAGGTAACGTTTGCCAGCGACATCGCTGATCCCCAGCAGCAGCGCGGCACATAAGGCCCCGCCCAGATTGCCGCTGCCCCCAACCGTCACGACAATCAGGAAATACACCATGTATTCAACCGGGAAACCCGGATCAACACCAAGCAGCGCGGCGCTCATCGCGCCGCCAAGCCCGGCAAGCCCGCAGCCGAGGGCAAAGGTCACCGCGAAAATCTGGCCAACATTAATGCCGAGGCCGGCAGCTACCTGCGGATTGTCGACGGCAGCGCGCAGCCGTGCGCCGAACTGCGTGCGGCTGACAAGCAGGTGCAGGCCAAGCGCGATCACGCCGCAGGTGACAGCAATCAGCAACCGGTACGTACTGAGGCTGGCGGGGCCAAAATCTATGCGGCGTGACAGCCAGTCGGGCAAATCAACCAGCTGCTTGCCCGAGCCAAGACAATAGGAGGCCGCCGAGCTTGCCATGAACACCAGACCGATGCTGAACAGCACCTGGTCAAGATGGCTGCGGCCATAGAGCCGCCGGTACGCCAGCCGCTCCAGCACGAGGCCTGCGGCTGCCATGGCGGCGAAGGCAATGGGCAGCGTCAGCACAAACGACACATGCGCGTGGCGCGTCAGCAGCACGCAGACATAACCGCCCGCCATGGCAAATGCGCCATGTGCCAGATTGACGAAATTCATCAGGCCCAGCGTGACCGAAAGTCCGCAGGCGAGAATGAAAAGCAGCATGCCATAGGCAAGCCCGTCAAACAGAATGGTGAGCAAGGCGGCAAGAATCCAGTGGCGTGCAGCAAACCGGTGCAAACCGGGTGGCGATGGTTTTGGAGGATTGACTCAGGGATGGCAACCGATTGTAAACTCCGTCCTCAAATGGGGGAATTGAAATGACAAAAATCTGGCCGGCGCTGGCCTGTGCCTTTTTGCTTGGCGGCTGTGCCACCATCACGCGCGGCACAACGGACCAGTTACAGATCATCTCCGATCCCCCGCAGGCGGATGTTCACACATCACTCAACCAGCAATGCGTCACACCCTGCACCATTCAGGTGTCGCGCTCGGACCAGTTTGCCGTGGTGTTCAGCAAGCCGGGCTATGAGGACCAGACCATCAACGTGACGACGAAAATCGCTGGCGCGGGCGCGGCGGGCTTTGCCGGCAACCTGCTGGTGGGAGGTATTGTCGGCATGGGGGTGGATGCAGCCACAGGCGCAACCCTTGAGCATGTGCCCAGTCCGGTCAGCGCCACGCTGCGCCCGCTCGGCCCGCCACCGAGGCAGGGCAAGCCCGGCAAGGCCAAGCGCCCGCCGCCGGTCGCCGCGCGGACGCCGGAACCCGCCACGCCGTTGGTAATCCCCGCGCCAGAACCTGCCCCGGTCAGCTAGCGCCGCTCTGCCATGCGAGCGAACTTTGGCGGGCGAACTTCGGCTTTACATGCGCCAATCGCTTTGCTAAAGCCCGCTTGCGCCTGCAGTCCAACCTGCCTGCGGTCAATGCGTCGGGTGATTAGCTCAGTTGGTAGAGCAGCTGACTCTTAATCAGCGGGTCGTAGGTTCGAATCCTACATCACCCACCATTTTTCCTCATATATTCAATGAATTAACGTGATTTTCCGCCCGTGACGCAGGTATGGGGGTGACCCGGACAGTGCGGAAGCGGAACAGGCGAGGCCGCAGCAGCGGGCGCGGTTGACGCCGCATGCCATGACCCGCCAGCAGCGCCAGCGAAACTCCCGGAAGCAAGAGCACTGCGTTTCCGCCCAGCGCATGCGCGCCAAACACTTCGAGCACACAACTCAGCAGCGCAATGCCGGAGCTGAACAGGACGAGCCCAACTCAGTCCAGCGGGTCAGGGCGGCTGGTCGGCAATCCGGCAAATGGTGAAACACCTGATACAGGCCTGCCGCGCCAATTGGCAGTTTGACAAAGGCAATTGCCCGCCAGTGCGGATATTCTACGATAAAGCCGCCAATGACCGGACCCAGCCCTGGATCAATCAACGAGGGCACCGCCAAAAATAGGAAATTGGTAGCGAGGGAGGGACTCGAACCCCCGACCCCAGGATTATGATTCCCGTGCTCTAGCCAGCTGAGCTACCCCGCCATGCAGCGACCCCGATGTGGCGGGGGCGTTTGCAGCGGGGTCTATAGGCCGCGAGCCGCACAGCTGTCAACGCGGGGCGAGGAAATTGTCGCTAGCAAATGATATGTCCGGTTTAGGTAGCACGTGATTTGTCCGGTTTTTGAACCGGAGGGATCACATGCTGCCGGAGGTTCGGATGGCTCGGTATCTGGATGCGGTTCAGTCGCATCGTTTGAATCGGTTGAGTTGTGTTGAGGCTTCGTCGCTTCTTGGCATCAGCGACCGGCATTTCCGGCGGCTGCTGGACGCTTATGAGACTGAGGGGGCGGAGGGTCTGATTGACCGGCGGCGCGGGCGCGCCAGCGGGCGGCGGGCGCCGGTTGACGAGATTGAGTGGACTGTGAACGCTTTCACGACGCGGTATTTTGATTTTACGGCGAAGCACTTCCACGAAAGCTTGCTGGGGCAGATGATGGGTGACGGCAAGCCGTTCGGACGCTCCTACAGCTGGACCAATAACCGGCACTTTTTCATGCTGATGCAGAATATCGCCGCCGCTGCGGCGCGGTGACGGCGGTTGTGGCTGATACGTTGGCAGCGGCCGGATGTGTCATCCCGGGGCCGCGCAGCGCAACCCGGGAACCTGAGCCGCTTGCGGGAATGCTTGCCGCGGCCCCCAAGGGTCCCGGGTCCGCTGCGCGGCCCGGGATGACAGGCGAGTTGCGGCACCGCCCTCATCCGGCGCTTCGCCTGTCGCTGCGCTCAATCTTCTCCCGCCAAAGCGGGAGAAGGGATCACTCCGCCGCCGCGTCCTTGCCCTCGATGTCCGCGCCGGTGGCCTGATCGACCACGCGCATTGACAGGCGCACTTTGCCCCTGTCGTCGAAGCCCATCAGCTTGACCTTGACCTTGTCGCCTTCCTTGACGATGTCCGTGGTTTTGTTGACGCGGGCTTTCGACAGCTGCGAGATGTGGACGAGGCCGTCCTTGGCGCCGAAGAAGTTCACAAACGCGCCGAAATCCGTGGTCTTGACCACGGTGCCGTCGTAAATCATGCCGACTTCCGGATCGCTGGCAATCGACTTGATCCAGTTGATCGCTGCCTTGATCTTGGCACCGTCGGAAGAGGCGACCTTGACTGTGCCATCGTCCTCGATGTTGATCTTGGCGCCGGTCTTCTCGACAATTTCGCGGATGACCTTGCCGCCGGTGCCGATGACTTCGCGGATTTTGTCGGTCGCGATCTTGAACGTCTCGATGCGCGGGGCGAACTCGCCAAGCTCGGCGCGCGCGCCGGTCAGGGCATGCGCCATCTCGCCGAGAATATGCAGGCGGCCGTCTTTGGCCTGAGCGAGGGCGACCTTCATGATCTCCTCGGTGATGCCGGCGATCTTGATGTCCATTTGCAGCGAGGTAATGCCCGCCGCCGTGCCCGCAACCTTAAAGTCCATGTCGCCGAGGTGGTCTTCGTCGCCCAGAATGTCGGACAGCACCGCAAAGCGCGTGCCCTCAAGAATGAGGCCCATGGCGATGCCCGCCGTCGGCGCCTTCAGCGGCACGCCGGCGTCCATCAACGCGAGCGAGGAGCCGCAGACCGTCGCCATCGAGGACGAGCCGTTCGACTCGGTAATCTCCGACACGAGGCGGATGGTGTAGGGGAACTCCGCCGCTGTCGGCAGCATAGGGCGCAGGGCGCGCCAGGCGAGCTTGCCGTGGCCGATTTCGCGGCGGCCGGGGGAGCCCATGCGGCCGGTCTCGCCGACGCTGTAGGGAGGGAAGTTGTAGTGGAGCAGGAAGCGTTCCTTGTAGGTGCCCTCAAGCGAGTCGATGAACTGCTCGTCCTCGCCGGTGCCGAGTGTGGCGACGACCAGCGCCTGCGTCTCGCCGCGGGTGAACAGCGCCGAGCCATGGGCGCGCGGCAGCAGGCCGACCTCGCCGACGATAGGACGCACGGTGCGCACGTCGCGCCCGTCAATGCGCACGCCGTGGTCGAGAATGTTGAAGCGCACGACCTTGGACTGGAGGTCGTGGAAGGCCTCGTTGACATGCTCCTTGGAGAGAGTCGCGCCGGTTGCAGGCAGCAGGGCGGCGGTGACCTTGGCCTTGACTGCGTCAATCGCCTTGTAGCGCTCCTGTTTTGCCGTGTGCTTGTAGGCCTCACGCAGGTCATGCTCGGCAATATCGGTAACCGCCTTGGTGGCGGCGGACTTGTCGACGGTGACGAGATCGCGCGGCTCCTTCGCCGCCTTTTCGGCAAGGCGGATGATGGC
>JANLPP010000201.1:0-11156 GCA_031367295.1 Hyphomicrobiales bacterium
GTTGCTGAACTCGCCATCCGCCTTGCCCCGCTGGGCCTCATCGACACGGACGCGGACACCGAGGCGCGGCGCAATATCGTCATCAGCCCGCTGGCGGGCCTTGACCCGCACAGCCTCATCGACATCAGGCCGCTGGCGCACTGCCTTGCCGATGCGCTGCAAGCTGCGCCGGGCCTTGCGGGCCTGCCGCCCAAATTCAGTTTCCTGCTGGATGATGGCGGCGCGCTGGCGATGGGCAACGTCAGCGCCGCCGTCCGCCTTGAGGCGGTGCGCCTTGCGGGCAACGTCCGCTTTGTCGTGAAACGCGGCGGCGACGCGGCGTGCGCCGAAGTCCTCGGCGTGTGCGCGCCGCAGCAGGCCGTTGCAGCCGCAATCGCGGTTGCGCAGGGCGCGGCGGCCAGCGCCGGGCTTTGTCCCGCGCCCGCCAGCATCCTCCAGCAGCCACGCGCGGCGGCAAACTCCGATGACTGCCTCACCGAATTTGACTGCGGCGGTTTCCGCTGCCTTGGCGCGCTTGCGCCCTATGGCCGGATCACCGGCGCAATGCTCGCCACGCTGGCGCAGGCGGTGCAGGCGAGCGGCCAGTCGGGCCTGCGGCTGACGCCCTGGCGCGCCGTGCTGGTGCCCTTCGCCGCGGGGCGGTCCGATGCCCTGCGCACCACTCTTGCGGACGCGGGCTTCATCGTGGCGCGCGCCGACCCGCGCGCGCGGGTCGCCGCCTGCGCCGGCGCGCCTGCCTGCGCCAGCGCCACGGCGGATGTGCGCGCCGACGCCGGGTTTTTCTCCGGCCTGCTCCACGCTGCGCCTGGCGCGGGCATCGCCCTGCATGTCTCGGGCTGCGCCAAAGGCTGCGCGCATCCGGCACCCGCGCGCGTCACGCTGGTGGCCAGCGGCGGTTTGTATGATATGGGCGAGCGCGGCACGGCGCAGGATCTGCCGGTGGCGCGTGGCCTGACGCGCGAGGCGGCGCGCGCCCGGCTTGCCGAAATTTTCGCCCGGACGGAAGCGCAGGCGTGATGGGCGGAACCCAGACCTATATCAAGGACGGCGCGGCGATTTATGCGCGCTCCTTCGCCATCATCCGCGCCGAAGCCAGCCTCGCCCGTTTCACGCCGGAGGAGGAGAGCGTCGCCGTGCGCGTCATCCACGCCTGCGGCATGGTCGAGATTGCCGCCGATCTGGTGTTCTCCCCCCACGCGGTGACGCTCGGGCGCGCAGCGCTGGCGCGCGGCGCGCCAATTCTCTGTGACGCGAAAATGGTGGCGCATGGCGTCACCCGCGCCCGCCTGCCGCGCGCCAACGCGGTCATCTGCACGCTGGATGATCCGCGCACGGCGGGCCTTGCGGCGAGCCTTGGCACAACGCGCAGCGCCGCCGCGCTGGAGCTGTGGCGCGAGCATCTGGCTGGCGCGGTGGTCGCCATCGGCAACGCGCCAACCGCGCTGTTTCACCTGCTGGAAATGCTTGCCAATGGCGCGGGAAAACCCGCCGTCATCATCGGCATGCCGGTGGGTTTTGTCGGCGCGGCGGAATCCAAAGACGCCCTGATGGCGCAGGCTGGCCTCGCAAGCCTGAGCGTGCGGGGCCGCAAGGGCGGCAGCGCCATGGCGGCTGCCGCGCTCAACGCGCTGGCGTGCCTGCGCGAATGAGCGGCGCGGCCAAAGGCACGCTGCGGGGCGTCGGCGTCGGCCCGGGTGATCCCGAGCTGATGACGCTGAAGGCGGTGCGCATGATCGCGGCAGCGCCGGTCATTGCCTGGTTTGCCAAGGCCGGGCGCATGGGGCACGCCCGCACCATTGCCGCGCAATGGCTCGCCGCGCATCACACAGAGCTGCCGATGCACTACCCGGTCACGACTGAAATTCCGCATGCCGGTCCTGCCTATGCGCAGGCGCTTGACAGCTTCTACGACACACAGGCGGCGCTTCTGGCCGCGCATCTTGACGCGGGCCGCGATGTCAGCGTGCTGTGCGAGGGCGATCCGATGTTTTACGGCTCCTTCATGCATCTTTTCGTCCGCCTGCACGACCGTTTTGCCACGCAGGTTTGCGCCGGCGTCACCGGCATGGCGGGCTGCTGGTCCGCCGCGCGCCAGCCCATGTGCTGGGGCGACACTGCCGTGACCGTGCTGCCCGGCACGCTGCCGCACGCCGCCCTCGCCGCCCGGCTCAAGGGCGCCGATGCCACTGTGGTGATGAAGCTCGGCCGCAATTTTGCAAAGGTCTGCGCCGCCATCGCGGATGCCGGGCGGCTCGACGCGGCGATCTATGTCGAGCGCGGCACCATGGCGGGCGAGCGCATTGTGCCCCTTCGGCAGGCGCAGGGCGCTCCCGCGCCCTATTTCGCCCTCATCCTCATTCCTGGCCGCAGGGACCGCTGATGCGCGCTGCGGCAGGCACGCTGACCATCGTCGGGCTGGGGCCCGGCGCGCCCGAATGGATCACGCCCGAGGCCTCGGCGGCGCTGGCGGGCGCAACTGAAATCATCGGCTATGGCCCCTATGTCGCGCGCCTCGCGCTGCGCCCCGGCCAGAGCGCCCATGCCAGCGACAACCGCGTTGAGCTGGAGCGCGCCCGCCACGCCCTGCAATTGGCGCAGGCCGGCGCGCAGGTGGCGGTTGTGTCGGGCGGTGATCCCGGCGTCTTCGCCATGGCCGCCGCGGTGTTTGAGGCGATCGAGCACGGCGAAGCGGCATGGCGCGCACTGGATGTGCGCGTGCTGCCCGGCATCTCGGCCATGCAGGCGGCGGCGGCCCGCGCGGGCGCCCCGCTCGGCCATGATTTCTGCGCCATCTCGCTGTCGGACAATCTCAAGAGCTGGGATGTCATCGTCCGCCGCCTCAGCGCGGCGGCGCAGGGCGATTTTGTCATCGCGCTGTACAATCCCGCCTCGCGCGCGCGTCCGCAGACCATCTATGACGCTTTTGCGCTGCTGCGCGCCTGCATGGCTGGCACGGTGCCGGTGATTTTTGCGCAGTCCGTAGGGCGCGCCGGCGAGCGGATTCACATCACGACACTTGCCGACGCTGACCCCGGACTGGTGGACATGCGCACGCTGGTCATCATCGGCTCCAGCCAGACGCGGCTGGTTGCGCGCCCGCACGGCGCGCCCTTCGTCTACACACCGCGCGGCTATGGGGCGGGGCCATGACGCGCGATCCAGGCCAGCACCGCGTCCAGCCTGTAAAACCGCTCCGCCCCGCTGGCGGGCGGGCGCTCCACCATGATCACCTCAAGCCGCAGCAGCCGCGCCGCTGCAAGCTTGGCCGCAGTCGCCGCTCCGCCGCTGTTCTTGGTGACAACGCAGTCAATGCGCTCAGCCCGCATCAACGCGGTTTCGCCGTCCAGCGAAAACGGCCCCCTCGCGCGGATGATCCTGTGCTGTGCAAACTGTCCGGCGGCGTCAGCAGCGTCAATGGTGCGGATGAGATAATAATGCTGCGGCGCTACGGCAAAGGCACCCAGCGCGAGGCGGCCCACGGTCAGGAACACCCGGCGCGGCGCGTTGCCCAGCGCCGCCGCCGCGCCCGCCATGTCAGCCACTTGCGTCCAGCTGTCGCCCTCCACGGCGGTCCAGGCGACGCGGTCAAACACCGCCAGCGGCACGCGGGCAGCCGTGCAGGCGGCAACCGCATGCGCCGAGATTTGCGCGGCGAAAGGATGCGTGGCGTCAATCACCGCATCCACCCCCTGGCGTGTCAGGTAAGCCGCAAGGCCGGCCGCGCCGCCAAAGCCGCCGCTGCGGGTTTTCAGCGGCGAGGCATCCGGTGTCTGCGTGCGCCCGGCAAGCGACAGGGTTGCGTCAATTGCGGGCTGGCGCGCCAGCGCCTCGCCGAGCGCGCTCGCCTGCGCTGTGCCTCCAAGAATCAGCAGCCGCAAGTGACCTGCTCCACAAATCGCCAGCGGAGGCGCGCATGAGCGCCGCGCCGCTCCGCTGGCTGTCCATCGTCGGCATTGGCGAGGACGGCATTGACGCGCTCTCTCCTGCCGCACGCGGGCTGATCGCGCAAGCGGGCCTGCTGGCCGGCGGCAAGCGGCATCTGGCACTGGCAGGGCCAACCCGCGCGCAGACGCTGGAATGGCCCGCGCCGATACAGGACGCATTTCCGCAAATCCTGGCACGGCGCGGCACGCCGGTCTGCGTGCTCGCCTCGGGTGATCCGTATTGCTTTGGCATTGGCTCGCTCATCAGCGCGCGCGTGCCGCCAGAGGAAATTCTTTGCCTGCCCGCTCCCTCCGCCTTCAGCCTTGCCGCCGCGCGCCTCGGCTGGGCCTTGCAGGACTGCGCGCAAATCTCCCTGCATGGCCGCGCGCTGGAGGCCATCGTGCCGCAGCTGCAGCCGGGGCGGCGCGTGCTGGCTTTGTCATGGGACGGCGGGACGCCGTGCAGGCTGGCGGCGCTCCTCGCCGCGCGCGGCATGGGCAGCTCGCGGCTGCACGTGCTGGAGACGATGGGCGGCCGGCGCGAGCGGATGCGCATGGCGCGGGCGGACAGTTTTGCGCTTGCGGACATTGACCCGCTCAACCTCATCGCGCTGGAGGTTGCGGCCGCGCCCGGCGCCCGCGTCATCCCGCTGGCCGCTGGCCTGCCGGACGACTGGTTCGAGCATGACGGCCAGATCACCAGGCGTGACATCCGCGCCATGACACTCGGCGCGCTTGCGCCGCGCCGGGACGAGCTGCTGTGGGACATTGGCGCCGGCTCCGGCTCGGTCAGCATTGAATGGATGCTGCGCGACCCCGCCTGCTGCGCCATCGCCATCGAGAAGCATGCCGGCCGCGCCGCCCGCATCCTGCGCAACGCGGTGACGCTGGGCGTGCCGGGCCTGCGCGTGGAGACCGGCGAGGCGCATGCGCTGCTTGCCGGTCTGCCTGGGCCGGACGCGGTTTTTATTGGCGGCGGCGCGGGCGATGGCGCGCTGGTGAATGCGGCGTTAGCCGCGCTGCGCCCCGGCGGGCGGCTCGTCATCAACGCCGTGACGCTGCAAACGCAGGCGGCATTGACCGCGCTTTACACCCGCCACGGCGGCACGCTGAAGCAGGTTCAGATCGCCCACGCTGATCCGGTGGGCCGCTTCCATGGCTGGCGCGCCGCCATGCCGGTGGTGCAGTGGGCGCATGAAAAATCATGAGAGCGACACGCCCCGCGATAGGCATCGGCCTGCGCAGCGGCGCGTCCGCCGCTGCCCTTGTCGCAGTGGTTGAGGCAGCGCTGGCGCGGGCGCGGGCACGCGCGCCGGAACTGGATTTTGCGGACGCCGAACTGTTCACGGTCGAGAGCAAACGCGGCGAGCGAGGGCTGCGCGAGGCAGCCGGGCTGCTGTCGCGGCGGCTGGTGTTTTTTGCTCCCGCACTGCTCGCCGCTGTTGACGCAAAGGTTCAGACCCGCTCGGCCCTGTCGCTGAAGCATTACGGCACCGGTTCGGTTGCCGAGGCCGCCGCCCTGGCGGGTGCGGGTGCAGCGGCCAGACTGCTGGTGCCGCGCCTGTCAGGCACCGGCGTCACCTGTGCGATTGCGTTGGGGGCAATGGACCGCGCGTCTGCAACCCATCCGCAACTGTGACGCGGGCCACCACATCAGGCCGCCTGCCAGCGTGGCCGGGCCTTTTTTCAGCCACAAGACGTGCGAGTTTGCGCTGATTTTGAAATATGGCATAATATTGTCATATTTAAGTCAATTTATGGTGAAACTATGGCTTGTTTCAGGCGCATGCCGATCTCGACTTGCATCTCGACGCAGGAAACAATACGCAAATACGACAAATTTTTGTACGTAAATATTTGTTATTATAACATAATTTTATAGATGTAAAAAATCGATATCGGTGTCGAGACAAAAGTCCAGATACCAGTCAGGGCGAAACAAAGCACCAATCTCGACCTTTATCTCGACCTCTATGTCGACATCGATTTCGACGCCAATATCACCCGCCAAACAGTTTCTCCAGCAGTCCCTTTTTAGGTGCAGCAGGTGGCGGTGTACGGGTGGCCGCCGGGATGGGTGCCGGGGGTACCAGCGCGCCTGGGTCGCGGCGGGGCGGCGAGGCGGTGGCCGGCGCGGTTTTGTCGGCGATCGCCTGCCCGGCCTGGTTGATGGTCAGCGGCGCGCCGCTGTCGGCCAGCGGAGCCACCGGACGGGCGGGGGCCACGGCCACGGCAGGCTCGGGCGGCGGCGCGGGCACCGGCGGCCCGGCCCCCGCCGGATCCTGCCAGACGCCGGAGGGCAGCGCTGCGGGCGGCACGCCCTGATGCGCCGCCTTCATCACCACGTTCCAGATGTCCACCGGCAGGTTGCCGCCAACGCTCTTCCGGGTCGGCGAATTGTCGTCATTGCCAAGCCAAACCCCTGTAATCATGTGACTTGTATAGCCAACAAACCAGGCGTCGCGGTAGTCCTGGCTGGTGCCGGTCTTGCCCGCCGCCTGCCAGCCGGGCAGCTCGGCCTTCTTGGCCGTGCCGCTCGCCAGCACCTCGCCCAGCATGCGGTTCATCATCGCCACATATTGCGGCTCGATGATGCGGCCATTGCCCGTCGCCCGCCGCTGGTACAGCAGTTTGCCGTCGGCGGTGCGAACTTTCAGTATGATATGGTCCTGCACGCCGATGCCGCCATTGGCGAAGGGCGCGTAGGCGGTCACCAGTTCCAGCGGCGTCACCTCGGAGGTGCCGAGCGCCAAAGAGGCGTTGATCTGCAAATCCGACTGGATGCCGAGCCGGTGCGCCACCTTGGCGACGCTTTTAGCCCCCGCCTCCAGGCCGAGCCGCACCGCCACCGTGTTGAGCGACTGCGCCAGCGCCTGCGTGAGTGTGACAGGCCCTTGATATTGCTGCGAATAATTCTCCGGTTCCCACCCCTTCACGTTGATCTTGGCGTCATCGCGCAGCGTGTCCGGGGTCAGTCCGCGCTCCAGCGCCGCCAGAAACACAAAGGGCTTGAAGGCGGAGCCGGGCTGGCGCTGGGCCGAGACGGCGCGGTTGAACTGGCTGTCAGCATAGTTGCGCCCGCCGACCAGCGCCTTGATGGCACCATTGGTATCCATCATCACCAAAGCGCCCTGCGACACCCCATATTTAGTGCCCTTGGCCGCCAGCTCCTCGGTCAGCGCCTTCTCTGCCACCGCCTGCAAAGCGGGATTCAAAGTCGTCGAAACAACAATATCCTCGTCAATCGCCCCGACTGTGTCGTCCAGAACATCCATCACATGGTCGGCGGCGTAATTGACTGATCCGGCGCCATCCTCGTGCACAGCCTCCGCTGGCCGCGACAACGCGAGTTTTGCCATGGATTCAGTGATATGGCCTTCCTGCGCCATGGCGGTGATGACCTGCGCGGCGCGCTCCATCGCGCCGGTCGGGTTGTGGTTGGGGGCAAGGCGGGTCGGGGCTTTCATCAGCCCGGCGAGGACAGCCGCCTCCGACAGCGTGACCATGCGGGCGCTCTTGCCAAAGTATTTGCGCGACGCCGCCTCGACGCCATAAGCGCCAGAGCCGAAATAGACGCGGTTGAGATACAGCTCAAGTATCTGATCTTTTGAGTATTTATGCTCCAGCCAGAGGGCGAGGATGGCTTCCTGGATTTTGCGGCTCATGGTGCGTTCCTGGGTCAGGAACAGGTTTTTGGCGAGCTGCTGCGTCAGGGTCGAGCCGCCCTGCATGCCGCCGCGCCGCGTCAGGTTGCGGAATACGGCGCGGGCAATGCCGACGGGATCAATGCCAAAGTGGCTGTAAAAGCGCCGGTCCTCAATGGAAACAAAGGCTTTGGGCAGGTATGGCGGCAACTCGCGCAGGTGCACCGCCGCGCCGCCGGTATCACCGCGTGTGGCGACCAGCGCGCCATCCTCGCCCAGAATCGCGATATTGGGCGGGCGCTTGGGCACCGCAAGCTGGTCGATCGGCGGCAGCTGGTTGAAATGATAGACGACAAGGCCGCTGACACCGATCAGGCCCCAGATCGACAGCACAAAGCCCCAGTAGAACAGCGCGCCGAAAAATCCGCGCCGCTGGCGTCTGGGTCTGGCGCTTTCTCTCATCGACTTGATCTGCTGCCGGCCCTTGGCAGCGGGGGCATCGTCCCGGCTGGCGCGCAGGCCGGCCGGCCGCGCCGTCTGTGCCCGCTCAAAACTCGGCTCGACGCGCTCGTGTGTTTTCCTGCCGCGCCCAAACATGCCTGTCCCCGTCCCCACTACCCCGCGCAAACTAGCGGCGTCTCTTTAAGAGCTGGTTAAGGTTTTCAATGGGGCAGAGCGGCGGCGGCTTTGAGACCAACGCAATAAACCGAAGAAACCTGGCCCGCGCAAACCAATGCATCACTGTTGCGCGTCCGCGTAACGCTTTCCTAACCAGGTTTGCTGATCAGGGTGCGCCTGTGGTCCGCCGCTAACCTGCCGCACATGTCTTGCCGCCAAAATCGCCCCGCCGTCTATTGGAGAATGCAGCGTGGCGACGACGACTTTTGGCAAACGGGGCACAGTTGCGCATGCGCCCGCGCCACTGCAGCGCGCCGGCATGGCACGGCCGGTTGAGGATGCGCCGCCCGGGCCAGGAAGCGTGCTGCAGCAGCTTGACCGGGCCTATCCGGAAAAGGACCTGCTGGCGCATATTCCGGTCCTGACCCTCATCATGATCGTGCTGCTGCTGTTTATTTTCGGCCTGCAGCGCCGCTTTGCCTTTGATATTGGCACGGACGGCTCGCTCAGTGTCGAAACGCTGCTGGCGCTGGGGGCGATCAGCCGCGATCTCGTTATCGGCGCTGGCGAGGCGTGGCGGATTTTTCTCGCGCCGCTGCTGCATGCCAGCTATTCGCATCTCATCGGCAACTGCTTTGCCCTGTTTTTTGTCGGCACGCGGCTGGAGCCGATGATCGGGCGGGGCTGGTTTGCCCTGATTTTCGCGGCCAGCGCGCTTGGCGGCGTGGCGGGCTCGCTCATCGGCAACCCGCATGGCGTGCCCAGTGTTGGCGCCTCAGGGGCCATCACCGGGCTGATCGGTGCATTGTTTGCGGTCAGCTTCAGCCACCGGGCGGAACCGGACGAACAGCGCGCAATGCGCAAGACCGCGTTGTTTTTCGGTGTGCCGGCGCTGCTGCCGCTGGCCTTCGGCGCGTCCGGCGGTACTGACTATTTTGCCCATGCAGGCGGCGCTGCCGCTGGCATAGCGGCCGGTTTTGGACTGTGCATGGCCTGGCCGGACGACAGTTTCCGCCCGGATTTTGCGCGGCGGGCAGGCCAGATGGCGCTCGGCGGCCTCGCCGCCTCGGCCCTTGCCGTGCTTTTCGCCGCCATGCAGTTTCCGGCCAATGCCGCCAAAGCCGCGCTGCTCATTCCCTCTGCCGAAATGCCAAAAAAGCTGCTGGCGGATTACAGGAAATCCGCCGATCTGCTGAGCCGCTATCCAAAGGACCCGCGCGCCCACATCATCCGGGCGATTTTTCTGGCGGACACATCGCATAATCTGTCAGGCGCCGAGGGCGAATTGAAAGTGGCCATGGCGCTTGCCTCAGCCGAGCCAGCCCAGCGCCCGGCCAAAGACCTGGCGCAAGCCGTTCTGGCTGCCGTGCTTGGCGAGATGGGGCGGATGAGCGAAGCCAGGGCGATGGCCGCCAGCATGTGCCAGTCAAAGACGCAGGAGGCGGTCGTGCGCGCGCTGGTCAAAGAAAAGCTGTGCAGCTGACATCCGGCAGTTTCGTTGCCGCTGTGCTGGCGCGAGGCCAGGGTACGGCGACAGGGTCTGCGGCAGGATATTGGAAGCGCGCCCTGCCTCGGATTATCCAAATGCTCCAACCCACTGACGGAAGGAGATATTCTCCCGTTGGCCCGTACGGCTTTTAGTTGACGTTGCGTTTCCAACGCTATACGACCCGATTTAGTACCATTTTTACAATCACAGACTCGGATCAAGGGGAGCAACTATGATTGCTGAGACCATCACTGCAGCCGGAACTGCACCGATGCTGGGAATGGCCCAGATTCTGAAAGGTTCAGTTGCGGCAGGCGTGGCTGCTGACCGGGTCATTGGCCATTGGCTCGAAGTGTGCCTGAACGAGAAAGACTCCGCCGGAGCGCGAGAGGCACTTGAGGTGTGCGCCCCCGGCCTCGGTCTCGATGCGCTCGCGCAGAACTGGACATGGCAGCAGGTGCTGTCGCGCAGCGCGAAATTGCGCGATGCGCTGTCCCTCTCGCATTTCTACAAGCTTGAGGAAACACTGGCGGCGGATGGCAGCGGGGCTGAGGCTGACGCAGTGTTGCGCGAAGCTATAGGCCAATTCCCGCAATATTCCGGTCCGGTTCTGAAGCTCGCGCAGCGTTATTATGAAAATAAGGATCGCAGCGAGGGCGATCAGGTGCTGGCGGCGTTTTTGCGCAAGAACCCGGGAGATCAGCATGCCGCCGGTCTGCTGGCGCGGCAGGCCGCCATTTATGGCGCGACCCGTGACACGGCACCGCTGCTCAAGGCGGCAATGCTTGCCGGCGTCTCTGACGAGCTGGTTTTCGGGCCGTGGCTCGAAGCCTCGCTGCGCACGCGCGACCTTGCCGGCGCGCGCAACGTGCTGGAGGCTTGCGCCAAATCGCTTGGGCTGGGCGCGCTTGCGGCTGGCTGGACCTGGCCGCAGGTCATGGCCAAGAGCGACCGGCTGTCTTCGTTGCATCTTGGCACCTACTACCTGCTTGATGACACGCTTGAAAGCGCCGGCAAGGCTGCCGATGCCGTTGGCGTGCTGCAGAGTGCAATCGGCGCTTATCCGAAGTATGCTGGACCGGTCATGCGGCTCGCCCAGCGTTTCTATGACAAGTCGGACTGGGCTGAAGGCGACAAGCTGCTGGCCGATTTTCTGGCGCGCGTACCCAATGATGTGGCCGCCACCCTGATGCTGGCGCGCCGCGCGGCGGCGGGCGGCGGCGCCAAGGATATGGTGCGGCTGCTCAAGAGCGCGGTAGACGCCGGCGCGCCGGCAGAAAGCCTGATTGGTCCGTGGCTGGAGTCGTGTTTCACCGCAAAGGACGCGCCTGGTGCCCGGCGGGCGATTGAGGCCTGCGCCGGCTCGCTCGGGCTTGAGCCGCTGCCATGGGGCTGGACCTGGCCGCAAGTCGTGGCGCGCAGCCCGGCGCTCGCCAAGGGCATCCATGTCAGCCTGTATTACGTGCTGGATGACCAGTTCAT
>JANLPP010000207.1:0-3981 GCA_031367295.1 Hyphomicrobiales bacterium
TCCGCCGCCTGCGCGAGCGCGGCGCCAGCGTTCAGGCCGTGCTGACAGCGGCAGGCAAACAGTTTGTGACGCCGCTTTCGGTCGGCGCGCTGACCGGCGGCAGGGTTCATGATGATCTGTTTGCGCTGACGGACGAAGCGCAGATGGGGCACATTGAACTGTCACGCGATGCCGATCTGGTGGTTGTCGCGCCTGCCACGGCGGACCTGATGGCCAAAATGGCGCAGGGCCTCGCCAATGACCTTGCCTCCACCCTGCTGCTGGCCACGGACAAGCGCACGCTGCTGGCACCGGCGATGAACCTGCGGATGTGGCTGCACCCCGCCACGCAGCGCACCGTCGCCACGCTCAAGGGCGATGGCGTGCTGTTCATCGGTCCCGGCGATGGCGAGATGGCCTGTGGCGAATACGGGCCGGGCCGCATGGCCGAGCCACTGGAAATTGTCGCGGCGGTTGAGGCCGCGCTGCGTCAGCCAACGCAGCTGCCGCTGCCTGCCGGAACCGCGCGGCACCCAGGCACCTCAAAGCCGGGCCTGCTGGCTGGCAAACGGGTCGTCATCACCTCCGGCCCCACCCATGAAGCCATTGATCCGGTGCGCTATATCGCCAACCGCTCGTCCGGCAAGCAGGGCCACGCCATCGCCGCCGCCGCCGCCGCAGCGGGCGCTGAGGTCGTGCTGGTTTGCGGCCCGGTGGCGATTGCCGATCCGGCAGGCGTGGACGCGCGCCACGTCGAAAGCGCGCTTGACATGCTGGCAGCGGTCGAAAGCGCCCTGCCTGCCGATATTTTCATCAGCGTGGCTGCTGTTGCAGACTGGCGCGCAGAAATGACAGGCAGCGAAAAAATCAAGAAGGGCAGCAAAGCCGGACCGCTGACGCTCAGGCTGGTCGAAAACCCCGATATTCTTGCAACCATCGCGCATCGAACGCAGGATCGCCCGGCGCTTGTCATCGGTTTTGCCGCCGAGACGGAGCAACTCGCCGACCATGCCCGCGCCAAGCTTGCCAGCAAGGGCTGTGACCTGATTGTCGCCAATGATGTCAGCACGGGCAGCAATGTGATGGGCGGCGACCACAACAGCGTGCGCCTCATCAGCAAACAAGGCGACGAGGTCTGGCCAAGGCTGAGCAAGACAGAGGTGGCGCGCCGTTTGATCGCCCATATTGCCGGGATGCTTGCCTGATGCTGGAGATTCCCGTCGTTCGCCTCGCCCATGGCGCGGGCCTGCCCCTGCCAGTCTATCAAAGCCTGGGCGCTGCGGGCGCTGATCTGCACGCCGCGCTGGTGCCGGGACAGACGGTTACCTTGCTGCCGGGTGCCCGGGCTTTGATTCCGACGGGTATTTGTCTGGCATTACCTGTGAGTTATGAAGCACAGATACGTCCGCGCTCGGGCCTCGCCTTAAAACATGGCGTGACTGTTTTGAATTCGCCGGGTACTATCGACTCGGACTACCGTGGTGAGGTCGGCGTCATTCTGGTAAATCTTGGCACCGAGCCCTTTGACATTGTGCGTGGCGCAAGAATTGCACAGCTGGTTGTCGCACCTGTCATTCAGGTAAACCTCACGGAAATGCAGTCATTAGCCGGAACTAACCGCGGTGCTGGGGGTTTTGGTTCATCTGGAGTTCTCGATTCACAGGGAGACTGACGCATGATTCTCCTGCCCCGCCGATGCGTGCTGGCTATTACCGCCGTCACCGACATTGCCCTTAACGCGCGGCCAAGGCCGGTCGCTGCCAAAGCGCTGGCAGCGCGCCACAAGTTGCCACCGCGCCATCTTGAGACGCTTTTGCAATCGCTTGTGCATGCCCGCATCCTGAAAGGTGTGCGCGGTCCACATGGCGGCTACGAACTGGCGCGCGAGCGGCGCAAAGTCACGGCAGGCGAGATCGTTCGCGCCGCCCTTGCCGGGGCTGATTCCGACGATGACGGTGGCGGGGCATCGTCAGGGCTGATCGATGACATTGTGGCGCCGCTGGTGGAGGCAGCCGGGCAGAGTTTTTTGCGCCAGCTAGATGAGATCACCGTTGACGAACTGTGCCGCAACGCGGAAAACCGTCAGCCTGCCGCAGCAGCGGAAACCACAGAGCAGTTTCACATATAGTCTGCGTTATAGTAACAGCCAGATCGACAGGCTCATGGGATTTGATTAGGCTTTGCGGTCACAGGTTGCGCAGAAAGTTGCATTTTCCGGAGGTTGACGTTCATGTCCCAAGCCAAGCCTGGCCGCGGCCGCATCTATGGATCCATCACCGAGACAGTCGGTGACACGCCGCTGGTGGAGCTGAAGCGCCTCGCCAGGGAAAAAGGCGTCAAGGCCCGCATTCTGGCCAAGCTTGAGTTTTTCAATCCGATTGCCAGCGTCAAGGACCGCATCGGCGTCAACATGATTGACGCGATGGAAAAGTCCGGCACGATTTCACCTGGCAAAACCACGCTGATTGAGCCGACCTCCGGCAACACCGGAATTGCGCTGGCATTTGTGGCGGCGGCGCGCGGCTACCGGCTGATTCTCGTCATGCCCGAGTCGATGTCGATCGAGCGGCGCAAGATGCTGGCCCTGCTGGGGGCCGAGCTGGTGCTGACCCCGGCCCCGCAGGGCATGAAGGGCGCCATTGCCAAGGCCGAGGAGCTGGTCAAGGCGACTCCGGGCGCGGTTGTGCCGCAGCAGTTCGAGAATCCGGCTAATCCTGACATCCACCGCCGCACCACGGCGGAGGAAATCTGGAACGACACACAGGGCGACATCGACGTGTTCATCTCCGGGGTCGGCACCGGCGGCACCATCACCGGCGTCGGCCAGGTGCTGAAGCCGAGGAAACCGGGGCTGAAGGTGATTGCAGTTGAGCCGGAAGATTCGCCGGTGCTGTCGGGCGGCGCGCCGGGGCCGCACAAGATACAGGGCATAGGCGCGGGTTTTATCCCCGGAATTCTTGACCGCAGCATCATTGACGAGGTGGTGACCGTCGGCAACCAGACCTCGTTTGACACCGCCCGGCTGCTCGCCCGGATTGAAGGCATACCCGGCGGCATTTCGTCCGGCGCGGCGGTGGCGGCAGCTATTGAGGTCGGCCTGCGCCCGGAAATGGCGGGCAAGACGATTGTGGTGATCATCCCGTCGTTTGCCGAACGTTAACTGTCAACGGCGCTGTTTGAAGGGCTGTGAGGGGGATGCCTGACACTATCGAATTGTAACATCAACATGGGCTAACCATCGGATACGCAACCCATTGAATGTGATTAAGAATAGCATATCGAATGAGTCGGGTCCGACGTAGCCTCGTTTCGGAACATAAGCGTATTCATAAAGCGAAGCCATTCCTGCCTTGCCGTGCTGGGGTTTGACGGGAAAGCTCAGGCGGTCGTAAGTTGCAGCTGACCCGATCCAGGCTCGTCTAATGCAAGTGGAATCCTTATCTACAGCTAATTGTGAATGTATTTCTTGATCTGAATAGCCATTGAATGATGCTCCTGTCAGTATGCAATTCGCAACTGCTTCACTAAGTGAAATATACAGTATTATTAAAATCCAGAGTACGTTATGGAGATGAATTTTCGAGATCATGCGATTCTCCCCAACATAGCGAAGGCGCTTTAATCTTAACCGGCTTTATGAGCAGCGTACAATTATTTTCCGCAGCGGACAAAAACCATGATGCCGTAGCGCCTGCCCACCGACGCATCAAGCCATTTCAGCACGAGGCTGCGCCCGTCAAAGCGCAGCACCTCGCGGTCATTGGCCCCGCCTGCCTCGCCTGCCGGGCCGATCCAGGTTGCGCCCGGCGATGTTTTGACCTGCATTTCGCTGGTCTTCGGCGCGTCCGGCAAATGCAGCATGACGCCCCCTTTCGGCCCGGCAGCGATGACATAAGGCGCATGGCACTGCGCGCGGGCGGCGGCCTCGGTCTGCGCCGCGTCCCTCGCGTCAAAATAGGCGGCGAGGCCCCATCGGCCAGTGAGTTCGGCGGAGGTCAGGGC
>JANLPP010000214.1:0-2680 GCA_031367295.1 Hyphomicrobiales bacterium
TGAAGATGATGGGCGGCAAGGAGCGGCTGGCGCGCCTCGGCGTGGCTGCAAACGAGACATTGGCGCTTGAAGACACCGGGACCGGGCAGAAATCCGCCCGCGCGGCCGGGCTGGACTGCCTGATCAGCGGGAATGAACACACCAGCGACGAGCATCTTGCCGGAGCGGTTAGCGCTGTCAGGGACTTGCGCGGTGCTATGTTTGAACCAGTGCCGGGCGGGCTGGAATTCAGCGGCACACGGCCCTGACGTCGCATAATTTCAGAACACCATTGGTGAGCGCGATGGGACTCGAACCCATGACCCTCTGATTAAAAGTCAGATGCTCTACCGGCTGAGCTACGCGCTCCCTCACCACAGGGTTGGCGTGCACTAGCGGCAACGCGCCCTCGGGTCAAGCCAAGGATCGCGGCCTGTCGACAGCCAAGGATCGCGGCCGGCGGGTCTCGCGGGCGGATCTGGCGGCGCTTGCCGTCGCCACACTGGCCAGCGCCGCTGCCCTCTCAACCGCCGACGCTAAACCATCGGCCAGGGTCACCCATATCGATGCAGATACCGGGCGGGGCTTCTATGACGGCCATAACGACGGCATGATCTGCCGCAGCCGCACCGTGTTTTCAGCCAGGACGGGTACGGCAACCCGCGCTTGCGCCGCGTCGCCGTCCTGCCAAAATCCCGGCTTGTGCGGTCCATCGCCAGCACCGATGGTTTGTTGGAAAGCCCAGGCAGGCCGGTAACTACCCGTGCGGCCATGGCACCATCCAGCCAGACGTGCTGAAAGAACCGATAAAACCGCCCGCGCAGCGAATTTGCCTGCGCCGCGCTCGAGACGCAGGCCGCCAGCCGCCACAGACCGCACGAGCCCTGCCGCATAACCAGAAAAGCCAGCCAGCCCAGGTCTCCAGTCTTGTTGCCGGCAGTGAAACATGTTTGCCTGCCGCCTCGAATAAGGCGTTCGGGAAAGTATAAACGGCGCGAAACCCGCCGATTTGCCGGTAAAACAGCCAATAAAGTTCGAGTTCTTCATCAACCTGAAAACCGCAACCGCCCTCGGTCTCGCCATCCCGCCGCTGCTGCTGGCGCGGGCCGATCAAATCGTTGCATCATGGCGCGGCGCTTTGACACGCTACGGCAAACCAGTATAGCATGAGAGACGGTACATTCGAATGGGACCGACCGCAAGGCGGCGGCAAATTTGCGCAAGCATGATGTTGCGTTTGAACTGGCTCGACGTGTCTTCGACGATCCGCGAGCGGTTGTTTGGCCGGATTTGGACGAAATCGACGAAGAGCGATTTCTCCAGACCGGACTCGTTGGGGGAGTTGCTGCTGACGGTTGTTTTCACGGAACGCAATGCACGAACGCGCATCATATCGGCCCGAAAGGCGACACGAAATGAACACTACGACTACGCAGACAAAAGTTTCCAAGCCTCAGGAAGGCAAGCGCGACGAATATGGCATGACAGCCGCAAATTGGAAGCGTCTGAATGCGATGACAGAGGAAGACGTTCTGGCGGCGGCGCGCTCCGAGCCGAACGCGCTGCCAACCGAGGACTATCCGCCGGGCAGGCTTGGCCCGCCGCGCCGCGTGTCATTCGCCAAGCATATCCGCTTCCAGCTCGGCCTGTCGCAGGCCGATTTTGCCGCCGCTTTCCGCATTCCGCTTGGCACCCTGCGCGACTGGGAGCAGCACCGCCGCGAGCCGGACCAGGCGGCGCGCAGCTACCTTGAGGTCATCGCCTGCGAGCCGGACGTGGTGCGCCGCACGCTGGCGGCGGCGGGAAAGCAAAAGCGGGCGCCCGCCCGCTGAACTAAAAGGAGGCATGCCATGCAACGCCGCGCATTCGTACAAGGTCTGGTCGCCACGGGCATGCTTGGCCGCGCCGGGGGCGCGCGCGCGGCGGACAGGCTGCCTGTGGTGGGCGTTGTGCTTGCCATCAGCCCGGTCGGCGAGATGGCCGGGCCCGAACCCGTTTCGCCCTCCATGCGCGCTCTTCTGCAAGGCTTGAGCGAACGCGGCTGGGTCGAGGGACGCACTGTCAGCATCGAGCGCCGGTCGCTCGAAGGCCAGCCCGAGCGCGCGTCGGCGATCTTCGCGGAGCTCGCGGCGCGCGGCGTGGATGTCATCCAATACGTCTGGACGCGCGCGTCCCATGATGCGGCGAACAAGGCGACGCGAACGATCCCGATGGTCACCCTGTTCTTTACCGATCCCGTCGCCGACGGGCTCATTGCGAGTTTTGCACGGCCAGGCGGCAACCTCACGGGCGCGACCGCCGAAACAGGCCCGGAGCTGGTCGCGAAGCGGTTGCAGTTGCTCAAGGAGCTGGCGCCGGGCATTGCGCGCGTGGCCTTTATTGGACCGCGCGAATTTTTTGACTCTTACATGAGACATCCGGCCGCAGAGCCTCCCGCCTTCTTCGCTCAGGTCGACAGGCCCGAACAATATGACGAGGCTTTTGCAGCGATCGAGCGCGAGCGCGTCGATGCACTGTGCGTCCTGGAGAGTCCCATCAACTTCGTTCACAGGAGCCGCATCGTGGCTTTCGCGGCGGCGCATCGACTGCCGGCGATCTATCCGGATCGCGAGGCGGTCGACGACGGTGGTCTTGTGTTCTATGGCGATCCCAGAACACTAGCAGATTTTTATCGCCAGCTCGCCGGGATCGTCGACAAGAT
>JANLPP010000234.1:0-23542 GCA_031367295.1 Hyphomicrobiales bacterium
CTTGTATTCCGAGCGCACCGTATGGCCGGGGCCTTTGGGGGCGACCATCAGCACGTCGATATCGGCGCGCGGCTCGATCAGGTTGAAATGAATGTTGAGGCCGTGGGCGAACAGCAGGGCCGCGCCCTTTTTCATGTTGGGCGCGAGCTGGTCGCGGTAGATGTCGGCCTGCAATTCATCGGGCGTCAGCATCATGATCACGTCGGCCCACTTGGCGGCCTCGGCGTTTTCCATCACCTTGAGGCCTTCAGCTTCAGCCTTGGCGGCGGAGGGTGAGCCTTTGCGAAGAGCGACAACCACGTTTTTGACGCCGCTGTCGCGCAGGTTCAGCACATGCGCATGGCCCTGGCTGCCATAGCCGACAACGGCGACTTTTTTGCCCTTGACAAGATTGAGATCAGCGTCCCGGTCGTAATAAACGCGCATGGTTTGTGTTGTCCCGTGGTTTGCGGCCAGTCAAATGCCTATGGAGTGAAAGACGGGGCCTTCTAGTCGCGCCGGGGGCGGGCGTCAAAGGGGGGCGCTGCATCGCAGCACAAGGCGGGCTATGCGGGCGGGGCAGGGACGGCCGCGGCGCGGCTCAATCCGTCAGTTCGTAATCGACGCTGGTGACGACGCGGACGAGTTTCTCGACTGTCGATATTTTGGCGTTGGGGCCGTCACTCGGCTCGTCGCCGGCGTTCTTGTCTTTGATCGAGAACACGCCCTGCGCCGCCTCGCGGATGGCGCCGACGCGGCTGCCCGAATCGGCCGCGAATTGCAGCGCGGCGGTGCGCGCGTCCTTGGTGGCGGCGGCGATCATGTCGGCGCGGATCGACCCAAGCTCGGTATAGGCGAAGGTGACCGCCGCGCCGGTGACCGCGCCATTGGTCTGGCCGATCAGCTCGTTGACGCCGCGATAGACGCTCTGCGCCGCCGTGACATTTTTGGTTGCGACCTCGATGCTGGCTTTGGTGGTGTAAGCCTTTCGCGGCAGTTTGGGATTCAGTTTTATTTCGTCATCGGTGTAATCGCTGCGCGCTTCGTCCGTCGACCATTGGCCGAGCACGATCTCGTCATCCTTCAGGCCGGCTTTTTTGAGGGCCTCGACGACTTTCTGCTGCGCCAGCTTCACCGGCGCGAAGGTGGCGGCGCGGTCGGTCTCGACGTCATGCACGAAAATCGTCAGCGCCGCCTGATTGGACGCGACGACGCGCTCGGACAGGCCCTTGACCGTGACATGGCGGCCCGTGACGTGAATTTGCTTGATGCCGGTTCCGATGAAAAAGCCCATGGCGGCGAGGCCGAGCGCGACAATCGCGGCGACAAGAGCGGCTTGCAGAAATTTCATGAGGACAGCGCCAGGCAGGAGACGAAGCGCGCTAAGGACGCGGCGCCGACGCGGGAGAGGTGACGCGGCAAGTTGGCGAAAGCGTGGCGGGGGGTGCGGCGGGGGGGAAACGGCGTTGGTCAAAGGCGACGCGCGCATGCCGGGCGCCTGGGCAATTTCAGTCAACCGGCTTCGCCCTGCCCCTGCCGGTGTTTCCCACCCATGCAGTTGCCTTGTCGAAGAGCGCTCTATCCATCAGTCCAAAAATATGTCTTTCAAAACATATTCATCGCTGCCATGTTTGTCGCAATGACATCGACCGTCATCTTTGATGAGGCATTGGACGCCAAGCTATCGGCGTTGCCGCTTAAGGCGTGTGACATGGCGCGAACACTGAGCGAAGTGATCAAGGGGCTTCCCCCCGATCAGCAAAAAGACATCGAGGCGAAGGCGGCGCGCCTCATTGAAGACGAAATGACTCTGCGCGACGCGCGCAAGGCGCATGAACTGACGCGGGCGCGCATGGCGCAAGCGTTGAACATTTCGCAGGACGGCGTATCGCGGATTGAGAAGCGCAGTGATTTTCTGCTCTCGACCCTGCGGTCCTATGTCGAGGCCATGGGCGGCAAGCTGCGTCTCGTCGTGGAGTTTCCCGACCGCAAGCCGGTTATGGTTGCGGGGCTGGATAGTCTTGGAACTGGGCTGAAATCCGCGCCGCGCGGCCGGAAGGCGGCGGGGGAACGTGCGGCTTCGTAATGCCAACTGTCATCCGCCTGTTTTCCCGCATATGCTCCAGCCGTTGAAACAAAGGGGGCGGGTGGTCAGGGCCGCGCGTTATGGCATCGCAATCGTGCTATGCGTTTGATGTCCTAGTATTTCTCCCTCAATTACCGTGGCTCACTTTCGGGGTGCAGTCCAGTATCATGTCCCCGCAATCCCAGTTTCAAATTTGGCGCCCCCAGACATTTGTTTCACAGCCGCAATTTGAACAGGTGTGGCCACCCCGAAGGAGCAACCTAATCGACTTGGGTTTCCGTCTGTAGGGCGTCGGGGCACCACAGCTCGGGCAAGGCCTTGGAAAATATTTTATTCGCGAGAAATTTATTGCCATCATTAAAAGAATGCCCAGCGCCCCGAAGGCGAGAAGCACGACTGCAAAAAATACAGTGTCGCTGCTCATGATAATCGTTGCCTCTCTTTTTGTACCCTCAAATTCCCCCCTCACGCCACCCCAAGCTTCTTCTGCAAGCTGGTCGAACTCGTCGTGTACTGGAACGTCAGGCGCTTGTCCGGGTAGACATAGCGGTGCACTTTCTGCGCCGCCAGCGCCGCCTCGTGAAACCCTGACAGGATCAGTTTCAGCTTGCCGGGATAGGTGTTGATGTCGCCTACGGCAAAAATCCCCGGCACGTCGGTTTCGAATTTTTCGGTGTCGGCCGGCACCAGGTTTTGATGCAAATGCACCCCCCAGTGCGCTATCGGCCCCAGCTTCATGGTCAGGCCGAAGAACGGCATCAGGCGCTCGCAGGCAATGTCAGCGAGAACACCGTCGTTGCCCTTGACGGTCACAGACGACAGCATGCCGTCCGCGCCATGCAGCGCCGACAGCTGGCCGAGGGTCAAATCCATCTTGCCCGCCGCCACCAGCTCGCGCATCGCGTTGACCGAATGCGGCGCGGCGCGGAATTCGTCGCGCCGGTGCATCAGGGTGACGCGTGCCGCGACGGGTTGCAAATTCAGCGTCCAGTCCAGCGCCGAGTCGCCACCGCCGACGATCAGCACGCGCTTGCCACGGAAACTCTCCATCTGGCGCACCGAATAGAAGACCGATTTGCCTTCGTAGTTTTCTATGCCAGGAACCGGAGGCCGCTTGGGCTGGAACGAGCCGCCGCCCGCCGCGATCACCACCGCCTTGCATTCAAACACCTTGCCCGCGTCGCTGGCAACGCGAAAACGCGGCGCTTCCGGCGTGCCCAGAATCTCAAGGCTCTCGATCATCTCGCCATAATGAAACACCGCGCCGAACGGCTCGATCTGCTTCAGCAGATTGTCGGTCAGGCCCTGGCCGGTGATGATGGGGAAGCCGGGAATGTCATAGATCGGCTTTTCCGGATACAACTCGGCGCATTGGCCGCCGGGCTTGGGCAATATGTCGATGAGATGCGCCTTGATGTCGAGCAGGCCCAGCTCAAACACCGCAAACAGGCCGATTGGCCCCGCGCCGACAATGACAACATCCGTCTTGATAATTTCCGACATGTCTCAACTCAAAAAAGTGCGGGATTGCGCCAGCTCCCGCAGCGCAGCGAGGTTTGCGGCTGGCTTAGTCCCAAACGCGCTTGCCCGGCAAGCGCGCCGGACGCCGGGCAGCAATGTCCGCAGTGGTATGTCAGCCCTGCTTTGCCGGCGTGGTGACAGTCAGCCCGTCCAGCTCCGCCTTGACCTTGATCTGGCAGGACAGGCGGGAATTCGGCGCGACTTCAAAGGCGAAGTCCAGCATGTCCTCTTCCATCGACTCGCGGCGCGGCAGCTTGTCCAGCCACGCGGCGTCAACATAGACATGGCAGGTGGCGCAGGCGCAGGCACCGCCGCATTCGGCCTCAATGCCCGGCACCTGGTTCTTGACCGCCGTTTCCATCACCGTCGAGCCGATCTCGGCATCAATCACGCGCGCAGCGCCCTTGTGGTCAATATAGGTGATGTTGGGCATGAAGAACCGTCTCTGGACCATCAGGGTGCCGCACGGGCTGCTGGATGCCAGCGCCGCATGGTAAAGTGTGGCCCACATAAGGCAATGCTGGCGGTTTGGCGAGAGGCGGCGGCACTTTTTTGCGGCAGGGCCGGCCGGCACCGCGTCATGCCCGTCCGGTGCGGGTCTGGATCGCCGCGAAGGCGGCCTTCACGGCCAGGGCCAGCGCTGCCAGCGCTGTGTCGCGCTCGGCTGCGGCAAGCCCGTTCCGGCAGGCGGTCTCAAGCCGCTCGGCCGCATCGGCGACCGCGCCGGCCCCGATCGCCGCGGCGGAACCTTTCAGCTTGTGCGCGTGGTCCGCCATCGCGCCCGCCGCCGCGCACTTTTGCAGCATCGCCGCGCAGATATGCGCGGCCTGGGTGCGGAACAGCTCCAGCAGCTCGTCAGCGAGGGCCGTGTCACCCATGCACTGGCGCTGCAGATAGGCGAGATTCAGAACAAGGGCGGCGGCTGCCATGTCACCGGCGGCCTCGCGATCATCGTGCAGTGCATGGCTGGTCATCCGGGCTGGCAATGGCGGTCTCGCTGACGTCTGCGGCTGATGGTGCGGCCGCAGCAACCCTAGAGCGGCAAAATGCACGGCCGGTTGAGGTTTTTCGTAAAATTGTCTAAAGTTTTTCATGGTGACCGACGCGTTAACGACGTTTGCAAAAGCCTTGCGCCCCCGGTTCCTTTCATCCGCGTTAACCTGTAGGGTCGGGTTTGGTTAACGCGTGACTGCGCGCCTTCGCGGCGGAGCTTGCTCTGCATGGCGTGCGCGGAATCGGGACGGGGGCAAGCAAATCCAGCGTCGGCGGCGGCGTCTGGATACTTGCGGCGCGAAAGGCGAGGCAAAGCCAATGGCAAAGAAGAACACGGCGCAGGACTCGGCGGCAGCGGCGCTTGCCGCGGTCGAACAGGCCCTTAACCTTGCTGACGAAGCTGCGGTTGCGGACCCCATGAACAAGCTGACCCATGCGGCTCCGCCAAAGCTGCCGGGTGTCTCCGAGCGCGGAATTTTCGGGGTCGCGGCAAGCACCACCCAAATCCCGATTCTGGCGCAGCGCCCCTCGCATGATCCGCAAACCGCTGCCCCGGCGGAATCCGCAGCGCGGCCTGATACGGTTGACACCCCGTTCGCGCCCCCTGCACCGCTCCCCTCCGCGCTGGCGCGGGCCGCCTCCACCGCCAGCCCCGCCAATGATGACCGCCCGTCGGTTGGCGAGGTTTTGCAGGCATTGCAGACGCGCCCCAGCCGCGGCCCCTATGTCATTGCCACGCTGGCCTCGCTGGGCTGGGTCGCGCTTTGCCTGTACTATGTCTACGCCAGGTTTGGCTACGAGCAGCTGACGGACCTTGCCTTCCTCGCGCGTCCGCAATCCGTGCTGGCGGCCCTGACCTGCCTTGGCCCGGTGTTCTTTGCCTTCGTGTCGGCGGCCATGGTGCGCCGCGCGCAGGAAATGCGCCAGTCGCTGCGCTCAATGAGCCAGGTGGCGATCCGCCTGATTGAGCCTGAGACAATTGCCAGCGACCAGATTCTGACGCTGTCCCAGGCCATCCGGCGCGAGGTTGCCTCCATGGGCGATGGCATTGAGCGGGCGCTGGCACGCGCCAGCGAGCTTGAGACGATGATGCGCAGCGAGGTCTCGAACCTGGAGCGCTCCTACAGCGACAACGAGCGCCGCATCCGCGCGCTGATTGACGAGCTGTCGAGCGAGCGTGAGGCGATTGTCGGCAATACGGACCGCATCCGCGGTGCCATCAGCACAGCCCATGACAGCCTGTCGAGCGAGCTTGAGGCGGTTGGCATGCGGCTGGCCGAGCGGGTCAGCGAGGCGGGCAACCGGGTCGCCGCCTCTCTGGGCGGCAAAGGCGAGGAAATCACCATCGCCCTGAGCCGGACCGGTGACGACATGCTGGACCAGCTGACCTCGCGCGGCGGCGAAATCGTGCACCGGCTTGCCAGCACCGGGCAGGACGTGACCGGCCGCGTCAATGACGCGAGCGAGCGCGCCGCCAGCACATTGTTCGAGCGCATCGCACAGATTGACCAGACGCTGAAATCGGCGGGTGATGCCCTGGCCGCCAGCATTGACGCGCGCGGCCTCAATGCTGCCCAGCAGATCGAGGCGGCGGGCGGGCGTTTCTCGGACTCCATCAACGCCAGCGGCGTGCATCTGGCCTCGCAGCTCGATGCGACCGGCCATCGCATCCACCAGTCGGTGACCGTCAACGGCGCAGCCCTGCACGATGGCCTCAGCGCCAACGCGGCGGAACTGGACCGCATGCTCAGCGGCAGGACCGCTGCCGTGCGCGAGGCCTTTGAAGCCTCAGGCGTCACGTTCGCCAGCCTGATAGACGCGCGCCAGACCCGCGTGCACGAGCAGCTGGCCCAGCATGCGGACGACCTGCACAGCCGCTTCTCTGCCACTGCCCACGACACCACGGCCGCCATCATCAGCCATACGCAGGGCCTGCACGGGCAGCTGGCCGCTGTGTCGCAGGAGACACTGGGAGCGCTTGCGGCCCATTCGGACGGGTTGCGCGACCGCCTCTTGGGCGCGGCGTCCGAAACGCTTCAGGCATTCTCCGGCCATGCCGGCACGCTGGCGGAAAAATTCGAGTCGACAGCGCAGCAGACCGCTGCCGCGCTGGTGCAGCACGTCGATGGCCTGCATCGCCGTGTCAGCGCCGCGTCGCAGGAAACGGCGGGGATTCTGGCCAGCCATGCCGATCAGCTGAATGATCGCCTGCATGTCACCTCGCAAGGCACGATCTCGGCGCTCTCCAGCCATGCGCAGGCGGTGCAGGCGAGCTTCGCCAATACGCTGCACCAGACGATCGAGGCGATGACCGGCCAGACGCAGGACCTGCATCAGCAGCTGGCCGCAACCTCGCAGGAAACCGCAATGCTGCTGTCGGGCCATGCCGACACGCTGCACGAGAAACTTGAGACGGTATCGCGGCAGGCTGCCACTGTGTTTGGCGGCCAGACGGAAAGCTTGCAGTCGCGGTTTGCTGATATGGTTGCGACCCTTAATGCGCGCATGGGAGGCCATGTCAGCGCTGTTCAGGGCCAGCTGGAGGCTGCCAGCACGCGTCTGGAAGGCCATGCAGAAGTCGTTCATGGCCGGTTTGCCGAGGCGGCAGGCCAGATTGCGGAGCGCCTGACCGGCCAGACCGCAGAGATAGGCGCGCATCTGCAATCGGCCGGTGACAGGCTGGAGGCCCATGCGGCTGCGGCCCATGGCCGTTTTGCGCAGACAGCAGACAGTATCGCTGCCCGGCTGCTGGGCAGCACATCAGAAATTCAGGTGCATCTGGACGGGGTCAGCGACAGGCTGGAGGCCCATGCGGTCGCAACCCATGGCCGCTTTGCCGGCACGGTGGACAGCATTGCTGACCGCTTGCTGAACAGCACGGCGCAGTTGCAGGGTCAGCTGGAAAACGCCAGTGGCAGTCTTGAAGCCCATGCAACCGCGACGCATGGCCGCTTTGCCCAGACGGCAGAAGGTATCGCCACCCGGCTGCTGGTCAACACGACTGAAATCCAGGCGCAACTTGATGCCGCCGGCGACAGGCTCGACGCCCGCGCGGTTGCCAGCCATGGTCGTTTTGCCGAAACAGCAGAGGCTATCGCCGCCCGGTTGCTCGCCAGTTCAACCGAAATTCAAGGCCATCTTGATGCCGCCAGCGACAGGCTGGACGCCAGCGCGGCCGTAACCCATGGCCGCTTTGCCGGGACTGCCGAGGCCATTGCTGCCCGTCTGCTGCACAGCACCGCGCAAATGCAGGCGCATCTTGATGGCGTCAGCGGCAACCTCGAAGCCCATGCGGCCGCCACCCAGGGCCGCTTTGCCGAAACTGCCGAAGGCATCGCGGCGCAACTGCTGGTCAACACGGCGGAAATCCAGGCGCATCTTGATGCGGCCAGCGAGACGCTGGCAGCACATGTGGCCCTGACGCATGGCCGCTTTGCCGAAACCGCAGACGGCGTCGCGGCGCGGCTGCTGAACAGCGCCGCAGAAATCCAGGCGCATCTTGAGGGCACCAGTGACAGGATGGAGGCGCAGGCAGCCGAAAGCCATGGCCGCTATGCCGAAACGGCTGAGGGCATCGCCGCCCGGCTGCTGAACAGCACAGCGGAGATCCAGGCGCATCTTGACAGTGCCGGCGACAGGCTGGCGGCGCACGCAACCGCAACCCACGGCCGTTTTGCCGGAACGGCTGAGGCCATCGCCGCGCGCCTGCTGGCCAGCACGGCGGAAATCGGGGCGCATCTTGACACTGCCAGCGGTAACCTTGAGGCGCATGCCAGCGCAACGCATGAGCGCTTTGCCGACACGATGGAGCGCATCTCCTCCCGGATGCAGGTCGGCACAGCGGAAATCCAGGCGCATCTGGAAGGGGCCGCAGGCAGGCTTGAGGACCATTCGGCTGTGGCGCAAAGCCGCTTTGCCGATGTGGCCAGCAGCATTTCCGAGCGGGTTCTTGGCCACACCAGCGCGGTTCAGGGCGCGCTTGATGCCGCCAGCGCCAAATTCGAGGCCCGGGCGCTCGCCTCCCACACCAGTTTTGCCGAAACAGCTGACAGCCTCGCTGACCGGCTTTCCGGGCATACGCTTGAAATCCAGGAGAATCTGCACACCGCTGGCGAGCGGCTTGCGGCGCATGCCAGCGACGCGCAGACGCGGATCGCCGCCACCGCCGCTGGCACCGCCGCCAGTCTTGGCCAGCACATCACCTCGCTCAACGACCAGTTTGCCCAGACAGCGGCGCAGGCCATGGCGGCCATGACCTCCCATGTGGATGGCATGCATGGCCAGTTCGCGGTCACCGCAGGTGACGCGGTCAGCGCCATCGGCGTGCATGGCGACCGCATCAACCAGACTCTGGCGGAACGGCTCAACGCGTTTGAGGATGCTGTGACCACCCGGGGCGGCGGCCTGACCGAGCGGCTTGACGGCCAGATCGCCGGTTTCAGCGAGACGGTTGTGCGCCAGGGCGCGGCTGTCACAGCCCGCATTGACCAGCAGATCGGTGCTTTTGAGACCGCCGCAGGCACGCTTGGCGCCAATGTCAATCTGCTGCTGGCGGACCATCTCAGCAAATATGAGCAGACTGTCACCCGGCATGGCGCGCAGGTGACCGGGCGTCTGACCTCCACACTCGGCAATTTTGGCGACACGATCACGCAGCATGCCGAAGCGGTGAACGCGCATATTGACGGGCGGCTGCAGAATTTCGAGGAGACGATCACCCGCCAGGGCGGGGACCTGACCGCGCGGCTCGGCGAGCGGCTGGCGGCCTTTGAATCCACCATCACCGGCAAGGGTGCGGAAATCACCGAGCGGGTCGGCGCGCATGCCGACCGGTTCAGCCAGGACATGACCGCCCGCCTGCATGCGGTCGAAACAGCTTTCACCGTCCATGGCCCGGCGCACAACGCCCAGCTGGCGCAGCGCGCAGACGAGATTTCGGCGACGCTTGAGCGCCATCTCGGCACATTCGAAACCCGCACGCAGGCCAAGGCGACAGAAATTTCAGGCAGGCTCGAAGCCATTATCGGCAAGGTCGATTCGGGTCTTGAGGCCCGCTCGAAATCCCTCAACGACATGCTGACGACACGCGCGCTGGAAGTCGCCCGCGTGCTGGGTGAAGGCGGGCGCCAGGTCACCAAGGCGCTGGACGCCAAGGCTGCCGAAATCGAGACTATCCTGATGAGCCGGTCAGGCGCATTGCACGAGACGCTCGCCGCCCGGGCGAAGGACATCAACACCGCTTTTGGCGGCAGCGCCGACGAAATCGCCGCGACCCTCGACAGCCGCATCGCCAAATTCGAGAATCAGGTCGTTGGCAAACTCACCAATGTCTCGGATGAGCTGGCCACACGCAGCGGCGCGGCCTCTGACACGCTGGTTCAGCGCGCCGGCGAGCTGCATGACCGGCTCAGCCTCAGCGGCATGCAGCTGAACAAGCTGCTGGCGGAGCGCACCGGCGATCTCCATGCGCTGTTCGACACCAAGGGCACGCTGCTGGTGGAGCTGCTGTCGACGCGCGGCGGCGAAGTGGCGAAAGAAGTCGCCACTGTCGGCGAGCTGGTGACCCAGGCCATCGAAAACCGCGGCTCGGCCATCGTCCATCACCTTGGCGAAAAGCAGAAAGAGCTGGCCGCCACCATCGATGCCTCAGCCAGCAATCTGCGCGAGGCTGTCGATACATCGGCGCGCGGATCGATTGACCAGCTGGCGCGCTCGCACGACGTGCTGCGTGGCGCGCTTGAAACCAGCGCTGCAAGTTCCGCCTCCGCCCTGCTGGCAGCTTACGAAAAAGTGCGCGGCTCCTGGCATTCAACCGCCGAGCAGTCGGTCGCCTCGCTCGTTTCCACCCAGGACTGGATGAAAAGCACGCTTGAGGCCAGCACAGCCGAGTCCATCGGCGCAATGACAACGACGCATGAGCGGCTGGTAGGCTCGCTGGAGAAGCGCGCCACCGGTTCGGCGCAGGCGCTGCTGTCGGCGCAGCGCGAGGTGTTTGAAAAGCTTGAGGCCACAACAGGACAAACCGTTGCCGCCGTGAATGACGCGCAGGCCCGGCTGCTCGGCTCCATCGAAACCACCACCGCGCAGTCGCGCACGGCGCTCGGTGCCGCGCATGAAGACCTGCGGGCGTCGTTTGAACGGGCGGCCCTCAGCTCGGCCGACATTGTGGCCGACGCGCAGGCCCGGCTGCTCGGCTCGATTGAGACCACCACCGCGCATTCGCGCTCGGTGCTTGGCACCGCGCATGATGATCTGCGCGCATCGCTTGAATCGTCGGCGAGCAGTTCGGTGGACGCTGTGGCCAATGCGCAGGCCCGGCTGCTCGGCTCGATCGAGGCCAGCACCGCGCATTCGCGCTCGGTGCTTGGCACCGCGCATGATGATCTGCGGGCATCGCTTGAATCGTCGGCGGGCAGTTCGGTGGACGCTGTGGCCGAAGCGCAGGCCCGGCTGCTCGGCTCGATTGAGGCCAGCACCGCGCATTCGCGCTCGGCGCTCGGCGCGGCCCACAATGATCTGCGCCTGTCGCTTGAATCGGTTGCCGCCAGCTCGGCGGACATCATGGCCGGCGTGCATGAAAAATTGCAGTCGTCCATCGAGTCCAGCACGGCCCATTCGCGCTCGGTGCTCGGCTCGGCGCATGAAGACCTGCGCCTGTCGCTTGAAACAGTCGCCGCCAGTTCTGCGGAGATGGTGGCCGCCGCCCAGGACAGGCTGCGCTCGTCCATCGAGTCCAGCGCCGACACGGCGGTGCTGTCGCTGGCAAATGTCCACGACCGCCTGCGCGGCGAGCTTACCGGCGTGCTCGACAAGCTCGGCCAGACCTCGTCCCTGCTGCAGGGCATCGTCGCCACGTCAGCCAGCAATCTTTCGGCGATTGACGGCTCGCTGACCGAGCGCGCCAGTGATTTCAACACCGCGCTGGCGACCATGACCTACCAGGCCGGCGCGTTGAGCAAGGCGTCGGGCGCCACGATCGCCGAAGCCAACGCCGTGGCGGCCAAGCTGGCGCAGCAAAGCCAGATGCTGGCCAGCGCCGCCAGCGAGCTTGGCCAGGGCAACACGACGATCGACGGGACACTGGTTGAGCGCCGCGAGGCGCTGGAAGGCCTGCTGTCGCTGATCCAGTCAAAGACCTCGGATTTCGATTCCGTGATGAATGCCTTCACCGGCCTGGTCGAGGATTCCTTCAAGCAGGCCGAGGCGCGCGCCCGCGAAATCGGCACTCTGCTGGCTGACACCTCGCACCAGTCGGCTGGCGCCATTGCGACGCAGTTTGAATCCATCCGCGCCGCGACCGGCAAGGAACGCGAGCGGACGGCCGCCGCCATGCGCGCGGCCTACGACCAGGCCAATACGGAAATGACCACGCTGTTCAATCAGGCGGCGGAGCGTTTCCAGCAGGCCAATGGCGATCTGCGCGGCATGACTGCGGATATCCTGCACGAGCTTGAGACGACCCGCCATGAGCTGCGCCGCGGCGTGGTTGAGTTCCCGAAGGAAACTGCGGAACAGGCCAACGCGATGCGCCGCATCGTCTCGGACCAGATCCGCGCGCTGGGCGAGCTGACCGACCTCGTCGCCCGCTCGGGCAATGTCAACGACGTCGCGCTGCCGGTCCCCGCGCAGGCCGCGCTGCCGCCGCCCGCGCATGTTGCAGCGCCGGTTGCCGCGCCGCCCGCCGCCGCTGTTTCCGCGCAGCGGCCTGCCCGGCCCGCGCCCCCGCCGTTCGAGGCGCCCCGCCCGGCGGAACCGGCCTTCGGCAGCCCGCCGCGCGAGCCTGCGCCGCGCGCAGCCGCTGCGCCTGCGCCGCCGCCGCCGTTCCAGTACCAGCCCGCCGCCCCGCCGCCTGCGCCAGTGCGTGCCGCCAGCCCGCCGCCGCTCGTCATCCCGCCGAGGCCCGCCAGCGAGCGCGGCACGGGCTGGCTGTCGGACCTGCTGGCCCGCGCCTCGCATGATGATCCTGCGCCGCAGTCGCCTGTGCCGGTGCCCGCCCCGCCGCCTGCCGCGCCAGCGCCTGCGCCCGAGCGTCCGGCCGCCGCGCGTCCGGCAACCGCGCAGGTTGACCAGCTTGACCGCATCTCGCTCGACATCGCGCGGATGATCGATCATGACGCGGCCATTGACCTGTGGGACCGTTACCGCCGCGGCGAGCGCAATGTGTTCTCGCGGCATCTCTACACCCAGCAGGGCCAGCAGACCTTTGACGAGATCGGCCGCCGCTACCGCGCAGACGGCGAATTCCGCGCCACGGTTGACCGCTACACCCATGAGTTCGAACGGCTGCTGAACGAGGTGAGCCAGGAGGACCGCAACGGCCAGATGGCGCGCAGCTACCTGACCTCCGAGACCGGCAAGGTCTACACCATGCTGGCGCATGCCTCAGGCCGGTTTGACTGAGCACTCGAGCCCCGTGCATGGCGACGCGAGGCTTGACGCCTCATGTCGCGCGGTGCTTGTTGGCCAGCCATGAGCCAGCCTGACCAGGACAAGCGCCGTCCGCGCGCCTTTCGCCTTGAACCGGCGCAGGCGGCTGATCCGCAGCCTCATGCGCCCGCCCGCCTGGCGCGGGAGCAGAATTTTGTCATCGAGCCAACCGCTGACCCGGTTTGGCAGGAGGCTGATGCGGCGCCCGGCAGCGCAGGTGCCAGCGCCTTGCCGGCAGGCGAGCCGCGCCCCCGCCACAGGCTCATGTCCTGGGCCGCGCTGTTCTGGTCGGCCATCGGGGGGCTGCTGTCGCTCAGCCTCGGCCTCTGGTGCTGGCGGCTGGTCAATGATCTTTTCAGCGCCTTTCCCGCGCTAGGCTGGCTGGGCGCGGCGCTGGCAGGCCTTGCCGTGCTGGCGCTGCTGGCGCTGGCGGTGCAGGAAACCGCCGCGATTTTCCGCCTGCGCCAGATCGCCCGCCTGCATGCGGCGTTTGCCAGCGCGCATGCCGCTGACGACGCCGCCCGCGCCCGCGCCGGTCTGGCGCAGCTGCTCGCGCTCTATGCCGGGCGCCCCGGCATGGCGCGTCCCTCCGCTGACCTCGGCCGCCACATGCGCGCCATCATCGACGGGCGCGACCTCATCAACATCGCCGAGCGTGATCTCATTGCACCGCTGGATGCGGCGGCGCAGCGCGAGATCGCGCAGGCGGCAAGGCGCGTGTCGGCTGTCACCGCCATCAGCCCGCGGGCGCTTCTCGATGTGCTGTTTGTGCTGGCGCAGTCCGTGCGCCTGCTGCGCCGGATCGCCGCCATCTATGGCGGGCGGCCAGGGCTGCTGGGGTTTCTGCGGCTTGCCAGTGCGGTGGGCGCGCATCTGGCGGTCACCGGCGGCATGGCGGTGGGCGACAGCCTGGTGCAGCAGCTGGTTGGCCATGGCATTGCCGCGCGGCTGTCGGCGCGGCTGGGCGAAGGGGTGCTCAATGGCCTCCTCACCGCGCGGGTCGGCCTTGCCGCCATGGCCGTGTGCCGGCCCATGCCGTTTAACGCGCTGCCGCCGCCCGGCGTCAGGGATGTCGCGCCTTTCCTGTTTGGCGCAAAAGACAAATAGAAACGCTCGCCGCGCCTGCCCGGCGGGCCTTCCGAAGCCGGGCGCCCGCAACTCACGGAAAAAAACAGCGTGCTTTACGGCAGCGGCAAAAATGCCTTGCGCCCGCTGGTCAGCGCGTCGTCCAGCAGTTCCAGCCGGTCCTGGCCCCAGAAGGCCTCGCCGTCCAGCACATAGACCGGCGAGCCAAACGCCCCGTCGGCCAGCGCCAGCGCGTGGTGGCTGGCATAGGTTTCGGCGACCGCCTCTGATTTTGCCGCTGCCAGCAGGGCAGGGGCGTCAAGTCCGCCCGCCGCCAGCATTGCCGAAAGCGTCGCCTCGTCCGAGCAGTTCAGGTCCTGCTCCCATGCGCCGCGAAACACCCGCAGCATGAAATCCGCCGGATCCTTGCCCGCCGCGCAGATGGCAATGACGAGGCCATCCGACAGCTTCAGGTCAAACGGCCAGTATTTGGGTGTCAGCGAAAATGTCAGGCCGCGCTTCAGCCGCCAGCGCTGCATCTCCAGCCAGCGGTAGCGCAGCCGCAGCGGATGGCGCTTGGCCAGCACCACACCGCCGCTCTCGCCAAACAGGCCGGGCAGGAACACCGGCCTGTAGACCACGCGGAGCTGGTGGCGCGCCACAATCTGGTTGAACAGCGCCTGCCCGATATAGGCCCAGGGGCTGAGCATGGAAAAATAATAGATGATTTTTCGGGGGCGGGCGGGCATGCGGATGTCCTCAGGCGTGTTGGCGTGCCCAGACTAGCGCGCGGCGCGCGGCTGGCAAAGCTGGAAAATACAGGCGGTGACCTGCGTGCCCGGTGTGCGCTGGCGCACAGACCGGCGCAGTGCTTGCGCTCAATCGATTCACGATCTCCGCCCGGATTGCCCGCATGAAGCGTCTCCTTGCCGTCCTGATGTTCCTCGCGCCGCTGCCTGCCAGCGCGGGATCGCTGGAGGACCTTTATCTTTTTGCCCGCGACCACTCCATCGCCGAATTCAAAAAAACCGCGAATGCCAAAGGCAAGGCCAATGACGCGCGCGTCAAGGCGCAGGAGCGCGCCCTCGCCAAACTGGAGGAGAAGCTGCGCAACCTCGTCGGCCCGTTTGTCATGAAAGGCCTGCCACGCCGCGGCAAAAGCAATCTCGACACGCTGTTTGCCGAAGACCAGGGTTACGGCATGCTGGATGGCATGCGCTATGCGGCCGCTGACGGCAGGACCAGCGTCGTCGTGTCAACCGACAGCCTTGCCACCAGCTGGCTGCAAGGCCACAGGCAATGGTGGCCCGGCCACGATGATCTGCCGCAAAATGCCGAAGCGGCGGTGCGCACGGAGGCGTTTTACACGCAGGGTATCAGCACCGATGCGGCGGTCGTGCATTATGCCGAACTGCCGCTTGCCAAGCCGCCGCAGGCGCGCTTTGCCTATGCTGTGCTCGCCGCCCGCACCCAGTCGGAGGCACCGCCCGCCCCCGGCGAAATTCTCGTCGCCGTGTTGCAGGCAGGCCGCCTGTTCATCGTCAGCGCGCCTGCGCCCGGCGTCACGCCGATTGCCGCCTGTGACGCGGTTACCGCCGATTTTGCCAGAAGGGCTGCCGAGGCCAGCGACGCCTATCAGGCGTCCATCCCCGGGGACAACACGCTCGCCGCCGTTGCTGACCGTCTGCGCGAGGAGGGCGAGGCCGCCTTCAAGCTCTGCTTTGCCGCCCACGCCAAAGACGAAGCCTTTTTCCGGCCGGCGATCGCGCAGGCGCAGGCGCTGGCCGACGCGCTGCCGGCCAACTGAAGCGCCGCGCGCACATACGGCGGGATGCGGTCTTACACGTTGCGCGCCCAGCCGCTGAGAATCAGCTGACCGGCGAGCACAGCCGCAAGTATGCCAATGGCGTGCCGCAGGTGTGCTTTATCGGCGTGATCAACCCGCAGAACCTGCGCGTGTAGACGGCGCAGGAAGTCTGTGACGACATCCTGCTCGCCTCAAAATACATCCCGGAGGAGCGTCCGGGCACACCGGCGACTGCGGTTTTTCGCCCGTCAGCATTGACGTCAAACCCAAGCACGGCTCGCCCCATCTGGCCCGCGACGTCGCGTTCCAGAAAATCGCCTCCCGCATTGAAGGCACCAGAATGGCCTCGGCGATGCTGGGGGTCCAGCGCGTCAAGCCCGCCCCCCCCCGCGAGCGCGCCACCCGTCTCCCCCATGCAGCAGGCAACCCACATGGGCAGCGCCGCAGGGTCGCGTGCCCGAAGGCGGCAGGCGTCGCCTTTGGGAGACCAGAGACGCGAGTGGGCAGGTGCCCACAAATCGGCTGTTTTGGCATAGAACGCGTGTGGGACGGGACAGAGATTTGCGCCACCGAACCGTCATCTGCGCGCCCAGGAACAACCCAGGGGCCACATACCGCCTCCCGGATTATTTCGCGGTGCCGACCAGCCGGGGTCACAACTTGCAACACCAATGTCGGCTTCTATTCCGACACCGATTCCGGTCACCATCCGGGCACAAAACCGTCGATCATCCTGCAAGCTCTGATTGCGTCAGTGCCTTCGCTGTCTGTTCTGCCAGCCACAGGCCCGACTTGCGCAGCCCGCCAAACGGAAACAGGTGGAACCCGGCGACCTGCGCGGTCGCGTCTGCCGGCGCGGCGCAAAGGCCGCGCAGCACCTCGCCGGGCTCAGCGTCGCTCAGCAGCCGCCCAAACCGGCCGATCTGGCTGCGCAGGGCGCGCAGGCTGTTGCCGACGCCGCAGCGCAGCGCAAATTTCAGCAGCGTGGCGGGCGAGGCTGGCCCCGCAAGGCCGATATGCACGGGCAGCGTCACGCCATGGCGCTTGAGCGCCGCCAGCCAGCCCAGCAGCGGCGGCGCCTCAAAGCAGAATTGTGTAACAATATCAACATCAACCCCGGTGCGCGCGGCCCAGGCCTGCTTTGCCAGCAGGGCGTGGAAAGCCACAGCGTCGTCCACCTGCGGGTGGCCTTCCGGGTGCCCGGCGACGCTGACGCGGCTGATCCCGGCATTCTCCACCAGCCCGCTTTCAAGCAGCTTGAGGGTTGAATCAAAAGGGCCTTTTGTCCGTGCCACGTCCCCCGCAATAACCAGAATGCGGCTCACTCCCGCCTCGCCGCGCGCCCGCGCCAGAAAATCCGCCAGAGCCTCGCGGGACACCACCTCGCGGGCCGAGACATGCGGAACCGGACTGTAGCCCGCGAGACTCAGACTGGCCGCAACGCCGATGTTGCGGCGCAGTTCGTCACCCGGCAGATCGGTGATCGCGACCTCGGTTCCACGTGCAAAACACTGCATTAAATCAGCCAGATGCGGGCTGCGGGAGGAAACCTCGACCGATGCCCGGGCCAGCAGGCCGTCAAGGCCGCGCCCGCTCATGGCTTGCGCCTCGAAATGACATAGGTCTCGTCATTGAACCACAGGCCGCCGTGCTTTTTCAGCACCTTGTCCGTGGCCTCAAGGTAGCGCGCATTGGTCACCGCCTGCGACACGCGCTGGTCCTCCACCTGTGAAACATAAATTGCGGCGTTCCACGCGGCGAAAAGCGTCGATGTGCCGATCGGGCCACTCACCTCATCGGGCAAAGTGTGCATGTCGTAGCGGAAGACCGAGCGCGCGTCCGCGTTGGCGGTGAGGTTGAAATGCCGCGCCTCTTTGCCCAAAGCCAGCTTCACCTCGCGCAAAATGGCGTGGCGGTCGCTGGCAAACGGGTTATCGCCCGGCCACACTGCGTCGATAATCTCCATCCCCGGGTCGCCGCCCTTTGAATGGATGCCAACCAGCCGCCCGCCCGGCCCCAGCGCGCGGGCCAGCGGGGCGACGACCTTTTCGGCCTTGAATTTTGCGCTGGCCCGCGCCCGGTAGGGCTGCGACGCGATCACGAGGTCATAGTCGGCGTTGACGCGACCCGGACGCGGCAAAATCGGGTCGAGCAAAAAGGAATGATCCTCCCGATGCAGGGTCAGCACCACCGGGCGCTGGTAGACCGGATTGCCGGTCCTGGCGCTGATGCCGGCCCGCCAGTTCTCCCGCAGGAATGGTTCAAGCGCGGTGATCTGCTCCTCAAAGGCATGTGAGGAATTGCCTGATAAAACAACATCTTTCCAGATCATGCCGCGCGCCGCCTCAGGCATTCTGGGGGCCAGCCAGGGCGCTTCGGAATAGTAGAGATTGGTCAGTGTCAGCACGGTTGAGGGGTGCTCGAAAAACCGGTCCGCCATCTTCTCCAGCGTCAGGCGCACATCCTCGTAACTGATCTCCTTACCGACAATGTAGAATGGCATGGTGGGAAAACGCGCATGCATCGAGCGCATCACTTTGGTCAGCACCGTGCCGTCGCCGACGCCCGCGTCGAATATGCGCACGGCGGGCGGGCGCGGATGGATATTGCCCAGTTCCTGCGAAACGCGGCGCGCCACTTCGGTTTTTTCGCCGCAGGTGGAGACAAACAGCAGATATTTCTGCCGGTTATCAAAAAAGCGGAAGCCTTCGGGCGGAGTCTGCCCGGGTTTACCGGGGCTGGCAGGCGGGCGTGCCGCGGCGGCCACACTGTCCGCAGCCACAGCCGGGCGGTTGTCCTGCATGTAGCGCCGCACGCGGCCAAGGGTCGCTGTCGTCACCTGCGCGCCATCGCGCAGCCGCGACACCAGCTTGCCGTCATTGATCGCCAGCCGCCCAAAGGTCGACTCGGCCAGTGCCGCCTTGCGGCAAAAGGCGCGGATATCCTCAAGCAGCAGGCCCGCGTCACTGCCGGCATCGGGTGCAACCAGAGCTGGTGGTTTTTCCGGCAAGGCTTCCATCTGGCGGTTTCCGCTCTGTCTGGCCGTGGTTTACCGGCTTATCAGAGGCTTGATGGCCAAAATCGTCAACCACAATCGGAGTGGGCGGATAAAATGGGCTGACGCCCATCCTGGAGCGAAGCCCCAAAGCCATGCTTGCGCCTGCCTGAAGACGCCACGCCTGTGGCGCAAGCTACAGTGCGGCCGACGTCAGGGCAGCTCAGGGGCCCGTCTGCACCAGCTGGCCGCTGAACACCACCGGCCCGGTGGGAATGCCGTTCGGCGAGCCGCCCGGAGGTTCGACCGTGACGGCGTAGGTTGCACCTGCTACGGTCACCCGGTCATAGACTGCAAGGCTGGCGCGCGTCGTCACCGGCTGGTCGCCGACGACGCCGAGGGATTTTGCGCCGAGTTTGCTGTCGATCAGCCAAAGTTCAAACGACTTTCCCGGTTCGGGCTGGGCCACAACCGGCCGGATGGAGAAGGCCCGGGCCTCCAGATCGACACTGAGCAAGAACGCCGTCGAAAATCCGTCCTTTTGCAGCACGGCGACATAGCTCTTCGGCGCGGCGGGCCGGGTCCATTCGCGCAGGCCAATGCCCAGGGCAAACGTGGCGGCGATGGCCCCAAAGCCCACAGCCCGCATGCGCCACTGCGACAGACGGCGGCGCAGCACGATGATTTCACGCAAAGAATCAGCGCTCTGTGCCATAGCGGGGAGAACTGGCACTGCGGCTTCCGCGTCAATGCGTTTGCCCTGACCGCCCGTAATCCGTGCTTCAATCCTGCCAAACAGCTCATTGGGCGGCGCAACCGATGGCACGGTCTCCGCCAGCGGGCCGAGCCGCAATTCCCAGGCCGCAATTGCGGCGTCGAGCGCAGGCTCGGCGAGGCGGCGCGCGGCAACCCCCCGGCGCTCGTCCGGGTCAAGCGTGCCAAGGGTGAATTCGGCCGCCAGTGCGTCGATGTCCTCTGGATTGCTCATGTGCCCAGGCATGCCCGCAATTGCACCAGCGAGCGGTGCAGCCAGGTTTTGATGGTGGCCACCGGGTGATTGTAGCGGCTGGCCAGCGCCTCGCGGCTCAAGCCCCGGTAATAGGCCAGCAGCACGATCTCGCGCTTTTCCTTGTCGAGGGTGGACAGGCAGCCCAGCAGAGCGCGCAACGCCTCGCTGCGTTCCTGCCCGTCCAGCGGGTGGCCGGATTCCGCCGCAGGCTCATAGCCCTCCGGCATATCCTCCAGCGAGACCGGCGCGCGTTTGCGCGCCTCATCCAGCGCCCGGTTGCGGGCAATTGCCGCCATCCAGCTGATCGGGGCGGCCCGCGAAGGATCAAAGTCCCCGGCCCTGTCCCAGATCTTGATGTAAACCTCCTGCATCACTTCGTCCGCCATTCCTTTTGCAGGCAAGATACGGACGATGATCCCATAGAGTTTCGCGCTGGTCGCCTTGTACAGGGCAGCAAACGCAATTCTGTCACGCGCGGCAACGGCGAGCATCAGGTTAACCAGATTTTGCTGGGCAGGTGTCATTGAGCTCTTAAAGTGCGGCGCGTCGGTTCGGCGGCGACAGCCAGCTTAGTTGAAAGCCATGGCGCTTGCCAATCCCAAAGCAGGCAGGAAATCCGGTGAAACAGGATAATTGCCTCAAAACAGCCGCCCGCCATTGGGCACTCCATGCCCGGGGCCGGTCAGCACAACCTCGCCCGCCGCATCCGGGAAGCCAAGAGTCAGCACCTCGGACATGAAAGGCCCAATCTGGCGCGGTTTGAAATTGACCACCGCCGCCACCTGCCGGCCGACAAGCTCTTCCACCGAATACTGCCGCGTGATCTGCGCGGATGATTTCTTCACGCCGATGCCTGGCCCAAAGTCGATAAGCAGCTTGTAGGCTGGCTTTCGCGCCTGCGCAAAAGCTTCCGCGCTGACAATTGTGCCCACGCGTATATCGATTTTCATAAAATCATCGTAAGCAATGACGGGCGCAAGCGGCGAATCCACGGCTCAGGACGCCCGCGCCTCCGCTTCGCCCGGCCCTTCGCCGCGCCCCCAGCGTTCGCGGCGGCGCAAGCCGTCACGCAAGCCACGCCGGGCGTTGAACAGGCCCTCGCACAGGTTGCGGAACGGCGCGGTCAGCCGTTGCAGGTCGTCAGCACGCGCCACCATCGCCGCGCCACGCTCCAGCTCTTTGTCAAGCGCAGCCATAGTTCTGGCGAGACCGCTGTCCTCATCCTTGAACCAGACCGCCAGAACGCGCGACCACGCAAACACCAGACCTTGCAGTTTCAGCGCGCCGGCCGGTCCCTCGCTGCTGAGTTTTGCCGCCTCCAGCATGAACCGCATCGAATTCAGCGCGACACCATTCAGCGCGGCGGCTGCCAGCGGATCGCGTCTTGCCCAGCGCAGGATATTTTGCAGCGCAGCCTTGTGCGAGGCCATTGCATCAAGGCGGCGCATCAACACGTCAAACAGGCGGTCCTTGGCCGATTCATCCGCCATATCCTCAGCCGTGCCGCGCAGCACCGCGAGATCAACCTGCCGCGCGAAGCCCGCCAGGACCGCGCCCTTGGAGGGAAAGCCCTCGCGGAAATCAGCAAGGGAAACGCCAGCTTTTTCAGCAATTTCAGCAATCGTTATATCATCAAAATCCCGTTCGGATGCCAGCGCCATCAAAGCCTCGACAATTTTGCCACGCGGGTCCTGTGGCGCGGCAGTTTCAGTGCCGGAACTTTTTGGCTTGCGGACCATGGCTGACTCCTTGCGGGCAATACCCTGACCGCAAACTATGCCTGTTTTCTAACACTTCCAAGCCTTGCATGAATTGCGCGCTGCTTTGACGCATAAGGCAATGCGCGTCCGCCATGGTTGCAAAAAGTCCCACTTCCCAAACTGCCTGTGGCATGGTTAGAAAGATGCAGGCAAAGCGACCGCAGGTTAATGCGGCGCATGGGGAGAACGTCTTGCAACCGGCAGCCCGGAACACGGACGGCATTGCGCCGCCACGTGATCTTGACACGTTTCCAAAATTGCTGCGCCGCAATGCGATGACGCGTGGCGCGCTTGCCGCGTTCCGCTACAAGCAGCTGGGCGTCTGGCAGACGTGGAGCTGGGCGCAGGCCTATGACACTGTGCGGGCGCTGGCGCAGGGCCTTTATACGCTGGGTCTGAACAAGGGCGAAACCATCGCCATTGCCGGCGGCAACCGGCCAAAACTCTACTGGGCGATGACTGCCGCGCAGATGCTGGGGGCGGTGCCGGTGCCGGTCTATGCCGATGCGGTGGCGGACGAATTGGCCTATGTGCTTGAAAATGCTCACGTCAAAATCGTTGTCGCGCAAGACCAGGAGCAGGTTGACAAGGTTCTGTCAGTTGCCGCGCAACTGCCGCGCCTGACCCGCGTGCTCTATGACGAGACGCGCGGCGTCAGTGATTACGACGACACGCGGCTGGTTAATCTGGAAACGCTGATCGAGGCGGGCCGCGCCGCGCTGGCAGGCGACGCCAGACTTGCCGCTGCGATGGACGCGCGCATTGATGCTGGCCGCGCCGATGATGCGTCCGTCATTCTCTATACCTCCGGCACCACAGGCCGCTCCAAAGGTGTCGTCATGCTGGCGGGGCGCTGCGTCGCCGCCGCCACCGGGACAGTCGCTTTCGATGGCATTACCGAGCGCGACGAAGTGCTGGCTTATCTGCCGCTGGCCTGGGTTGGCGACCACTATCTCAACTACGCGCATGCCTTTGTGGCGGGTTTCTGCATGTCCTGCCCCGAAAGCGCCGAGACAACGCAGCAGGATCTGCGTGAGATCGGCCCCAGCTTCTATTTCGCTCCGCCCCGCGTGTTTGAGGCGCTGCTGACGCGCATGATGATCCGCATGGAGGATGCGGGCACCCTGAAGCGGCGGATGTTCCACTATTTTCTCGGTATCGCCAAAAAATACGGCGCGGACATTCTCGACCGCAAGCCGGTGCCGCTGTCCGGCCGCATCGCCTATGCCTTCGGCAACATTCTCGTCTACGGACCGCTTAAAAACGTGCTTGGCTTTTCGCGCGTGCGCGTTGCCTATACGGCGGGCGAGGCGATCGGGGCGGAGCTGTTTTCGTTTTACCGGGCGCTCGGCCTTAACCTGAAGCAGTTTTACGGCCAGACAGAAGCTTTCGTGTACATAACCGTACAGAATAATGGTGCAATCCGCTCCGACGCGGTCGGCCCCGCAGCGCCGGGCGTTGATATCCGCATCGCGCCAGATGGCGAGGTGCAGTTCAAGTCGCCGGGCATGTTTGCCAGCTATTTTGGCGATGCCGCCAAGACGGCGGAGACCATGACGCCGGACGGTTATATCAAGACCGGCGACGCGGGTTTCTTCGAGCCGGGCGGCCAGCTGAAAATCATCGACCGCGCCAGAGATGTCGGCAAGCTCCATGACGGCGCGCTGTTCGCGCCAAAGTATGTCGAGAACAAATTGAAGTTTTTCCCCAATATCAAGGAGGCGGTGGCTTTTGGCGACGGGCGCGGCTTTGCCACTGTCATGCTCAACATTGATCTTGAGTCTGTCGGCAACTGGGCCGAGCGCAACACTGTGTCCTATGGTTCCTACCAGGAGCTGGCGGGCAACGCGCAGGTCTATGACATGATTGAAAAACATGTCGATGCGGTCAATCGCATTCT
>JANLPP010000238.1:0-10290 GCA_031367295.1 Hyphomicrobiales bacterium
GAAAACCGTGTTTCTCGCACAGCGCAATCGCCTTCTTCAGCGTGCGGAAGGCGTGCGGATATTCCGAGCGCAGGTAGATAAAACCTTTGGTCGCGCCCACCGCCACGCCCGCAATCGCCATGCCCTCAATCAGCATGAAGGGGTCACCCTCCATGATCATGCGGTCAGCGTAAGTGCCGCTGTCGCCCTCATCCGCATTGCAGACGATGTATTTCTGGTCGGCTGCAACGCCAAGCACCGTGCGCCACTTGATGCCGGTGGGAAACCCCGCGCCGCCGCGGCCGCGCAGGCCGGAGCCGAGCACCTCTTCGACAATATCCTTGCCCGCCATGCCGAGCGCGCGGCGCAAGCCGTTAAAGCCCTCCATGCCGCGATAATCCTCCAGCGACAGGGGATCAATGACGCCGATGCGCGCAAAGGTGAGGCGTTGCTGGCGCTTCAGATACGGAATTTCCTCGGTCGGCCCGAGCCGCTTGGCATGCATGCCGCCGGAGAGAAAACCGCAGTCGAACAGGCCGGCGACTTCATGCGCCTCGACCGGCCCATAAGCGATACGGCCCTGCCCGGTCTCCACCTCGATCATCGGCTCCAGCCAGAACAGGCCGCGCGAACCGTTGCGCACGATATGCACGCTCTGGTGCTGGCGCACCGCCTCCGCCGCAATGGCCTTGGCCACCGCTTCCGCGCCGACTGAAAGCGAGGCGGCGTCAATCGGGACGTAAACTTTAATGGCCATGGCGCGCGCCTGTCGTTGTGTCCGGCAACGCCTCGATCAGCGCGTCAAGCCTGCCCGCTGTCAGCCGCCCGACCAGCTGGCCATCAACAAACGCTGCTGGCGCGAGCGAGCAATTGCCAAGGCAGTAGGTCGCCTCCACCGTCAGCCCGCCGTCAAAAGTCGTGCCGCCAATCTCGATGCCATGCTTGCGCAAAAGATGGTCGCGGATGCCCTCGCAGCCCATCGACTGGCAAGCCTCGGCAAGGCACAGTTTCACAACATGCCGACCCTGCGGCCGCGTATGAAAATCATGGTAAAATGTGATGACGCCATGCACCTCGGCCTTGGACACATTCAGCGCGAGAGCGATCAGCGGCACATTCAGCGGGTCGACATGGCCGAATTCTTCCTGCAGCGCGTGCAGGATTGGCAGCATCGCTCCCGCCAGGTGCTTGTGCTGGTCAATCACGCCCTGCGCCGCTGCGGCGTCAAAAGGCGAAGCGCCGCGTGCCATGAAAAATCCTCCGCCCCGCCCGAACGCGCGCCTGCCCTGCGGCGGCGCGTCTGTTATGTATTACCTGTCAGGCAAACACGCCGGACAATCAAATCGAATGATGCGAAGGTATGATAGGCAAAGCCTATCAGAGCTTGCCCAATTCCAGCTCAAACAGGCTGCGCGCCAGCGGCGATGCAGGTTCCCGGTCGGCAATGATCAGCCCCACACTGCGCGAGACCTCCGGCGTCACCAGCGGCAGGGCCACCGTGCCCGTGGGCAGGCCGAAAACGCGCAGCAGCGGCTCCGGCACAATGCTCGACCAGTGACCGGCGCTGGCGTGCGAGCACAGGGTGAGAATGGAGTTGGTTTCCATGACCGGCACAGGGACAGCGCCGACGGAGCGAAAAATGCCGTCGAGAATGCGCCGGTTCTGCATGTCCGGCGTCAGCAGGCACAGCGGGGCCAGCGCCGCCTCTTTCCAGGAAATTGTGGCGCGCCCGGCATGTACGCCATTGGCGGCGGTCAAAAACACATAGCTTTCGCCATAAAGCGGGCGGACACGCACATGGTCCAGCGGCTCATTGTCGAGGTAGGTGATGCCCGCCTCCAGCTCGAAATTTTCGATGCCGCGCTGGATTTCGACCGAGGTCTGCGACAGCACGCTCAGCGTCACCTGCGGGTAGCGGGCGTAGAGCGGCACGGTGACGCGCGCCACCATTGGCAAGGCGGTGGGCACCACCCCCAGCCGCAGCCGTCCGGAAAGCCCGTGGCTCGCCTCGTCCAGGCCCTGACGCAAGCTGTTGCATTCGGCCAGAATGCGCTTGGCGTGCTCCAGCACACGCCGCCCCTCCGGCGTCAGCCCGTTAAAACGCCGCCCGCGCTCCACCACCGGCACGCCAAGGTCATCCTCCAGCTGGCGGATGCCCGCCGACAGCGTCGGCTGCGACACATGGCAGGCGGCGGCCGCGCGGCCAAAATGCTGCTCGCGGGCGAGGGCGGCAAGATAGGAGAGCTGTTTGATCTGCATGGCGGAAAGGCAAGCCGGATGTTAGGCTGAAGCATAGCAAAGCCGGGCGCAAAAAGCGAAAGGCGTTGAACCAACGGAGCAAACCCATGGGCCACACCATCACCCTGACCTGCGCTGACGGCGTGTCGATCTCCGCCTGGCGGGCCGAACCGGCAGGCAAGCCGAAAGGCGGGCTGGTCGTGCTTCAGGAGATTTTCGGCGTCAACGCGCATATCCGCAGCGTCGCCGACAGCTTTGCGGCGGCGGGGTATCTCACCATCGCGCCATGTTTGTTCGACCGCTATCATCCAGGAGTCGAGCTGGCTTACTCGCCGGGCGAAATCGCCCAAGGCCTCGACATCATGAAGGCAGCGAAAAAGGCCGAGACCATGCTCGACATCCTTGCCGCCATCGGCGCGGCGGGCGAAGCGGGCAAGATTGGCATCACCGGCTTCTGCTGGGGCGGTACGCTGACCTATCTTGCCGCCGCCTGGCTCCCCGGCCTGTCAGCGGCGGTGGGCTACTACGGCGGCGGCATCGCCAACTCACTGGCGGCAAAACCCAAAATCCCGCTGATGCTGCATTTTGGCGCGAAGGATGATGGCATCCCGATGGACGCGGTCGCCAGCATCCGCGAAGCCAACCCGAAGGCGCAGGTTTTCACCTACCCCACCGCCGGCCACGCCTTCAACCGCGACGGCAACGCGGCCTATGACGCGCCGAGCGCGGCGCTGGCGATGCAGCGGACGCTGGGGTTTTTGGGGGAGCGGCTGTGAGAGACAGACAGCAGACGTTTTTCCGCCGGTTACACGCTGCCGAAGCTGCAAATTCACAAAGTTGCCGCACGCCGTGCGCGCATCCTGGCAGCCTGCCGGACTTAACGCCCGTCGCGTTTGGGCGTAGAATCATATTATTGATTCCTCAATGTGACGATCGGTGTTTCGATGAGCAATTTTCGTGACATTGACCGGCAGACGGGTTTTCTGCTGCCGCCTTCGGTTGATGAATGGCTTCCCGAACGGCACCTGGCGCGTTTTGTCGTCGAGATCGTCGATGCGCTGGATTTGCGCGCCCTGAGCGGCGATTATCGCGGGTCGGGTTCGAAGTCGTAGTCCCGCACATCAACCTGACGATTGGCGATTATGTCCGAGCGGGCCGAGGTCAAATGCCGGTTAACCCGGTTGCGGATGCCGTCAACTGACTGGCCAACGTAGAGAGGCACCTGGTCAAGATCACACAGAACATAGCAGCCAATCGCATTGGTGAGCGTGCGAACTGCCTTGCGGCGAAAGGGCAGGTCTGTCGCCAGGCGCCGCCCGCCTGTTAAGCCGCTATCAGGGCAGGCACGACAGCATTTGCTGCCAGAACGGGCTCCAGCAGATGCTGGGCAATGTGCCTCACTCCCGGCACGCAAACACCATCGCCTGCCAGATGACAGGCATCATTGTAGCGCGCCGGCAGAACATACGAGTCCGCAAGGCCCATCAGGCGCGCAGCCTCGCGCGGTGAAAGCAGGCGGGAGCGCAAGCTATTGCCCTCCACAATCAGCAGTGTCTGGCGGCTGGAGCCGCCCGAGGGCGTGCGCAGGCAGCCCGCGATGTCATCAAACCGGACTTCGGCGCGCTGGCGGCGCACGCCCATGCTGTCCGGACGCGTGCGGCGGCAGACGCATCCGGCAATTTTCTGCTTCTGGTTTCTGGCAGCCTGCACCTTGGCGAGGTTCAGGGGTGACATAAGGCCAAGCAGGTACTCCGTTTCGCGCGCGCTATTCCAGACAACGCCAGCCGGACTGTCCTCCACCAGATCGGCCAGAATTTCCCGGCGTGACGCCGGCTGCGCCACGCGCCACCACAGCCATTGCGATTTTGCCGTTGCGTCCAGCGCAGCATGGGCCTGCGCGAGGGCTGGCGGATGCCATCCCGGCAGCGGGCCATCAGCGATGAGATGTCCGGGAATTGCCTCCCCCTTGCGAATGGCAATGAAAAATACGCGCTGCCGCGATTGTGGCACGAAATGCCGGGCGTCGATGACGACAGCACCGAACCGGTAGCCAGCCCGCGCCAGAGCGTCGCCAATCAGCGCAAAATCCGCGCCATTGCGTGACGAAAGGACGCCACAGACATTTTCCAGAACAATCATGCGCGGTGCCCGGCGTTCGCCAGCAAGCGCCTGCATAAGCGCCCAGAACGGCCAGAAAGCGCCGCTGCGTGTCGCCGCAGCCGATGCGGCCACTCCAAGCCCCCTGCCTTCACCGGCCAGCGACAGGTCCTGGCAGGGAAACGACGCCCAGGCGAGATCGGCAATGCCGCGCAGTTCAGACACCGCAATTTGTGCCACATCGCAGCATTTCAGCTCGCGGTCACCCCCAGTTGGCGCAGTAGCCCTGCGCCTTGACCGGATCAAAATCATTGGCGAAAGTGCAGGTCCAGCCGGAACCAAGGCCAGCCCGCGCCATGCCGCCGCCAGCGAAAAATTCATAGAATACGGGCGGGTACTTCATCGGGGCAAAACTTGGTTGTCGCAGTGTCACAACTCAATGCGGGCGCGGCTGCAAGCATGGCCTGAACCCGGCGCTGCTTCAACCGCAATTTTCGCGCAGCTGTTCCAGAAACGCCAGCGTTGCCGCCGGTATCGCCACCGGCCTCTGCGAAACGCGCTCCACGTAGACATGCGTGAACGCGCCCTGCGCCGCCACAGACTCCGCGCCTTGCGCAAATGCGCCAAGGCTGTAGCGCACCGAGCTTCTGCCGATATGCGTAACGCGCAGGCCAATCTCGACCGCTTGCGGAAATTTCAGGCTGGCAAAATAGGTGCAGCGGGTTTCCGCCACGAGGCCGACGGTCCCGCCCTGCGCGAAATCCAGCAGGCCGGCGCGGATCAGCAAGCCATTCACCGCCGTGTCAAACCACGTGTAATAGACAACGTTGTTGACATGGCCATAGACGTCATTGTCATGCCAGCGCGTCTGTACCGGCACGAATATGCTGAAATCGCCGCGCGTCAGGCGCGCGGGCCGGTCCGGCTGGCTCATCGTTCCGCCTTTTCGCCTGCCAGAATTTCCGCCGCGCCCAGCGCATCGGCGAGGCGCGCCCGCGCGCTGCCGGGCTTCAGCGGTTTCTGCTGGCTGGCATGCGGCGCCCAGCCCGCCAGCCAGATGATGTCAAACGTGGCGCGCACCCGCCCGTCCGCATCGGCAAAAAGTGCCGCATAAACCTCCGCCGCGCGCAGCAGCACGGCGCGGGCCAGGGGTTTGCGGCTGCGCTCAGTGAGGCAATTGGTTGCGCCCATGGCGCGCAAGTCACGCATCAGGGCAAACATGTCCGCATAGCGCACAATGACGCTGTCGAGATCGGTGACCGGCAGGGCAAACCCGGCGCGTTGCAGCAAGCCGCCGAGATCGCGCACATCGGCAAACGGCGCGACACGCGGGCTGGCCCCGCCGGTAATGTCGCTCTCGGCCTGCGCAAAGGCGCTGCGCAGCTCATGCAGCGTGCGCCCGCCGAGCATGGCGGCAAGAAAAAGCCCGTCCGGCCGCAGCGCGCGGCGGATTTGCGTGAGCGCGCCGGGCAGGTCATTGACGCTATGCAGCGCAAGGCCGCTGACAATCAGGTCAAAGCTGGCATCAGCAAAGGGCAGGGCTTCTTCGTCCGCCGCAATGTCGCGCGCCGCGCCACTGTGCCGCTCGCCCGCGCGCACCACCAGCGCCGTTGCGGCCCGCGCGGCAAGGCAGCGCGCAAAATGATTGCCGGGCGTGCCAAGATCAAGCGCCCGCTCAAAATCGCGCAAGATCGCGTCAAGCCGCTCAGCCAGGTCAGCTGCGGCGCGCGCCAGCAGAAAATCCGCCCTGACTTCGCCCCGCCGCCCCGCCGCGCAGGCGCGCGCCAGCCGCTGGCGCAGCAACGCGCGGTCAAACAGGCGGGGGGCAGCAGGTGCGGACATGCCCGCTTTATGGCGGCTGGCGGCGCAGAGGTCAAAACCGCAGTGGCGGGCCGCATTGAACCAGGCCGGCGGCAGGTCTATGCTCTGCCCATGGAGACTTCCGCCGCGCCTTTTGCGCCTGTCGTGCTGGACGACACGCCAGACACGCCCCAGCCCTTGCGCGTGCGCCTGCTGCGGCGCTGGCAGCACGTGCGCAGCGCCGCCCTCAACCTCGTCTACCCGCCCGCCTGCATGGTCTGCCGCAGCACGGTGACCGACGCCGGCACGCTCTGCACCGACTGCTGGAAAGCCATGCGCTTTATCGAGCGGCCCTATTGCGAGCGCCTCGGCACGCCGTTTGTCCAGGACCTTGGGGCCGGGCTGATCTCGCCGCAGGCGATGGCCGACCCGCCGGTGTTCGGCCGCGCCCGCGCCGTCGCCCTGTTCGAGGATGGCCCCGCCCGCCAGCTGGTGCACCGGCTGAAATATTACGACCGGCTGGAGCTGGCGCAGCCGCTGGGCCGCTGGATGGCGCGGGCCGGCGCGGACCTGCTGGGCGAGGCGCAGGTGCTGGTGCCGGTGCCGCTGCACCGCGGGCGGCTGCTGGCGCGCCAGTTCAACCAGGCGGCGGCGCTGGCGGCGGTGATCGCCCGCCACAGCGGCGTGCCCAGTGATCCCGCGCTGCTCGCCCGTGTCAAGGCGACACGCCCGCAGGTGGGTATGAGCCGCACCGAGCGCGCCAACAACCTGCAAGGCGCGTTCCGCGTGCCGGAGGACCGCAAGCTCTGGCTCACCGGGCGCAGGATTGTGCTGGTGGACGATGTGCTGACCTCAGGTGCCACCGCCAACGCTGCGGCGCGCGCGCTGTTCCGCGGCGGGGCGGCCAGCGTTGATCTGCTGGTGTTTGCGCAGGTTGTGACAGGCGCATGATTGCACCATATAAGGCATGAAGACCAAACACGGGACGCGATGATGCCGGACATTATCATCTACACCAAAAGCACCTGCGGCTATTGCCATGCCGCCAAAGACCTGCTGCGCGCCAAAAACGCCGCCTTCACTGAAATTTCGGTGGATGGTGACCACTCGGCGCAAAAAACCATGGCCGAGCGGGCGGGCGGGCGGCGCACCGTGCCGCAGATTTTTGTCGGTGCGCGGCATGTCGGCGGCTGTGACGATCTTTACGCGCTTGAGCATGGCGGGCGGCTCGACGCGCTGCTGGGCGGCATGGCGCGATGATCAAATACGCGCTGGTTTGCGACAAGGCCCACGAGTTTGAAAGCTGGTTCCGCGACAGCGCCGCCTATGACGTGCAGGCGAGGCGCGGCCTTGTTGCCTGCCCGTTCTGCGACAGCACCCGCGTCGGCAAGGCCATTATGGCGCCCTCGGTTACGGGCACGCGGGATTTTGCCCGCCCGGTTGAGACAGAGACAGAAGCTGCCTCTCCTGCCGCGCCCGCCCCCGAGCCGCCACCCGCGCCAGTGACGCTGCTTGACGAGCGCCACCAGCGCCTGCGCGCCATGATCCGCGAGGTGCGGGCGCAAATCATGGCGAATTCGGACGATGTGGGCCGCAGCTTTCCGCAGGAGGCGCGCGCCATCCACGAGGGCGAGGCTCCGGCCCGCTCGATTTACGGGCGGGCAAGCGGTGAGGAGATTCAGGAGCTGCTGGAGGACGGCATCAGCATCCTGCCCATGCCGGGCCTGCCGGAGGAGCGCAACTGAGACAGGCACCTGTGTGCGGTGTCTGATCGCCTGCCTGCGGTGCCATTGCTGGCCGCTCCGCCGTCATGCGCCAGAGGCGGGCCGTGACGGGGCGGCAGCATTCGATGAAACAGCGGCGCAATGCGTATCATGGACTGCAATATTGTCCTGCCCCCTGTCATCGCGAGCACAGCGAAGTGACCCGGAGTCGCGTCTATGACCTCATGGATTGCTGGGCTGCGCGCGCAAAGGCGGCAGCGCAAGCCCATCGGGCATTGCCAGCCAGCTTGCGCCTTCATCGTCCCTTGACATTATTTCCTATTATAGGTATACACACCGCATTCCCTGCCACCAAGGGCGTTTCGCGAAGCGGTTTTCGAGGCGGGCGGGGAACAGAGGTCCGCGCCCGGTGTGCCGCACACTGGTCCCGGAACTGCGCGCGCTCGCGGGTACGGCCCCGCGTGAGAAGTCATACGTCAGGTACTACGGCCTGGCGTCGGAGCAATCCGGTAGGGACGGACTGCGGTTTCCCCCAAAAGGGGAGGCGCTTTGCCCAACGAGAGAGGACTTGCGTTAGCTTCGAACCCCCGCTGTTGACCGGGACGCCCAGTAGCTGGCGCCCTTTTACCAAAACCGGTTTTTCCCTGTCGGTGACAGGCGTCCCGGTCCCCTTGCCTGTGCATGCCCCGGCGCAAGCGCGGGAACGCCCTGTCATGTCGGCAGGGTTGACTGCCTTGCGCGCGCCGCGCGCCATCCCCACAGCGACGTGACTTCCACCCGTTGCGTTTCCGTGCTTGTCTCTGCCGATTGCACCCACCCCTGCGAGCACGGAGCACTAATAATGACCCATCTCGACCGCCGCCACCTCCTCAAATTCGGCGCAGCCGCCGGCCTGGCTGCCACCACGCTTCCCGCCCTCGCCAAAGCCCCGCTGTCGGGCACGCAGGGCGCCGCCGTCTAAAATGTTACAAGGCTTGCTCCAGCCGCGCAGAAGAAAACGGTCGGTCCGCCGCAGACTGCAGCAGTGCCGCCTTCACCGAAATGCCTTCGATGTAACTAATGGCCCGCCAGACGTGATCTTCATTGCGCATGTAGCGGTCGAAAAAGTCTCTTGCCAAGAACGGACCTGTTCTGCCGCGCGCTCGATCAATTCGCGGCTCAGGTAGGAGTGTGCTAGCTTTCTCGCCTGAAGCTCTGCAGGGTCAAACAATGGCGACTAGGTCGTGACATCCGCCCCGCAATCCAAACGGAGCCCCTTGGCGTTCTTTTTGCTAGTGCTGGCGTTGGCGGTTCCGATCTGGGTGCTCAGCCGGTTCGTGGGGGTAATCGGGTCGCTGAAAGTCCCCGTCACTGACCTGATGCTGGCGTTCACGCCGCTGACCGCAGCCTCCATCTTGGTGATCCGAGCTGAAGGCGCCGGTGGGCTGATCGCATTCCTCAAGGGCGCGTTCGAGTACCGCAGACTGGGGCGCACCAAATGGCTTTTGCCCGCCCTTTTGCTGGCACCGCTCATCTACGCCCTGACCTATATTTGCCTCCACCTAGCGGGTTACACGGGAGCCCCGATGATGAATTTTCTGGGAGTTCCTGTTCTGGCCGCCATCATGTTTCTCCTGGCAATCGGTGAGGAGGCAGGCTGGACGGGATATCTCCTTGATCCCCTGCAGGCGCGGTTTGGCGCGCTCGGTGCCAGCCTGATCATCGCCGTCCCGTGGTGGCTTGGCCATATCCCTTCGATAATCGCGATTGGGGGAACGGCGGGTGATATTGCTTGGTGGTTCCCTGGAGCAATCGCCCTGCGGGTGCTGATGACTTGGCTTTACAACAACGCTGGTCGATCCATGCCCGCAGTGATTCTGTTCCACACAATGTTGAATGTCGGGCGGTCGGTCGTCTATCCGACGATTGGCTCCCACTACGACCCAGCCTACCAAGTCACTGGATACGGGATCACCTTCGTTATGGCGGCAGTTGTCGTGATAGTTTGGGGAGCGAAAAGTCTGACCAGGGAAACTCTGCCGTCAACGGCGCTGTAACGACTGCAATTGGTCAACTCCAGAAATTCAAACTGACACACCGTCCACAAGCCTGCCCATCGGCCCCGAACCGCGCCGGACCCGCGTCCCGGCGCAGCGCCGGGATTTGCATCTGCCCCGCCTTGACGCAAACGGCCGCCCCAAGGGGCGGCCGTTGTTTTTTCTCGAGCTAACGCGCAGCGGGTCAGATCGTGTTCTGGCCCATTTCCTTGGCGATGAATTCGGCCTGGCGCAAGGCCAGCGCGACAATCGTCAGGGTCGGGTTTTCGGCAGCGCCAGTGGTGAACTGCGAACCGTCCGAGATGAACAGGTTCTTGATGTCATGGGTCTGGCCCCACTTGTTGACAACGCCATCGGCCGGCTTCTCGGACATGCGGTTTGAACCGAGATTATGGGTCGAGGGATAGGGCGGGGTC
>JANLPP010000253.1:0-2619 GCA_031367295.1 Hyphomicrobiales bacterium
CCGAAGCAGAGGCGCGCGTCTTCGGCGACCGGCTCAAGCAGTACAGCGACTGGGTTATCGAAAACCAGTGTCTGAAGTCGAGGATTGAGGCCGCGAGCGTGGCGGAGCTGGCGCTCTTCCTCGCCTCTCCCGCTTCCGACATGATCACCGGACAGAACCTCGCTATTGACGGCGGCTGGTGAGGCGCGGCGTGGCGCGCGAAACAATGTTGGTCACTTGCAGCCTCACCCCAAAGCGATTGTGAAGCCATGCGACAACCCATCCGCATCACAAGCTTTCAAGGGGCGGGTAAGTCTGCGCCGCGAGCCTGATAACCTGCACATACAACCAGGTTTTTATCCGTATCGTGATCTATCCCAATGATCACCCACCGCCGCATGTCGAGGCGGGACGGAGCGCGGGCGAAATTTGAATTGAACTGCGAGGGCGGCCCGGTTGTCATGGTTGAACAGGCCGGATTGCGGGCTGTAGATATAGCTGCGGTTGGTGCGGCCAAAGCGGCAGCGCTGGCCGCGATTTGCGGACGCTGGAGAGGGCTGCATGGCTGAATTCAAAACTCCAGGCCAGCAGGAATTCGATGCAATCACGCGGCGCACGGCCCGGCGGATGAAGCGCCAGCTTCTCGCAGTGGCCGCCCGGTACGACCGGCGCAGCGGGCGCGTGATGATCACCTTGAACACTGGCGCGGCGGTGGGATTTCCGCTGTCTTTCCTTCCGGGGCTGGAACAGGCCAGGCCGGAGGACTTGCGCAAGATTGAGGTTGAGGGCGGCGGCTATGGGCTGCATATCGCAAGTCTGGACGCTGATTTTTCGGTCCCGGCCCTGTTGGCGGATCATCTTGGCTCGTTAATCATGAAGCTCGCCGTCGCCAGGGCTGTTGCCTCCAAAGCCAATGGTCATCTGGGTGGCAGGCCAAGAAAGCCGCTGGCGGCGTGACGCTGGTTTCATTCGACTGATCTTGCGCCCGAAAACAGCGGCACCCTAACCCCGTGCGGCACGTACGGGCTGTCGCGGCCATGATGATCTCATTGCGGTACCGGACTAATGACGCTTACACGGGTGCTACGCGCCGCAAACGCTGCTATGGCCACCCCCACAAGCATTTTCCCAAAACCCCAACCCCGGTTCTGACATGCGCTGGCAAGATGTTGCACTCGGAATTCTCATCACCGCCATCTGGGGTTTCAACTTTGTCGTTCTGAAGGTAGCGCTGGTTGACGTGCCACCGCTGCTGTTGACAGCGATCCGCTTTACTTTGTGCTGCTTGCCGGTGCTGTTTCTGCCGCGTCCTGCGGGCATGGCCTGGAAAGCGCTCATCATCGTCGGCCTCACCAGTTTTCTCGGCCAGTATATTTTGTTGTTCGTTGCCATGGCAAAGGGCATGCCGGCGGGCCTTTCTTCCGTCACATTGCAGCTTCAGGTTTTCGTGACGATCCTGCTTTCAATCCTGTTTCTGGGTGAACGGCCAAAGATGCAGCAATATCTCGGCGGGGCTGTGGCACTCGCCGGACTTGCAACCATCGCTGCAACAGTCGGGCAAGGCAGCAGCATTCCAGCCATCGCCATGGTTTTCATCGTGCTGTCGGCCACCACCTGGGCCTATGGCAATTTCACCGTGAAGCAGGCCGGACCAGGCGCGGGCTTTGGCACGGTTGCAGGCGTGTGCTGGGCGAGCCTTGTGCCGCCTTTGCCTGCATTTGCCCTTGCGCTTTTACTCGAAGGGCCGGACCGGGTTATGACAAGCCTTACCCATCTCCAGCCCATCACCATCGCGGCCATTGCCTACACGGTCATCCTCTCCACCTGGGTGGGCTTTGCAGTGTGGGGCAGGCTGCTTGCGACTTATCCAGCGGGAACGGCAGCCCCCCTGGCCCTTCTGATTCCGGTGTTCGGCGGGGTTTCGGGATATCTGGTACTGGGTGAAACATTGACGGCGCTGCGGCTTGCGGGATCGCTTCTGATCTTCCTCGGCCTCGCCATAATTCTTTTGCCCTGGCAGCGCCTGCGCATGGCGCGTACGATTTCGGTGAAATAAAGCTGGTCAACACCATTTAATCGCCACACCGCCGCCGTCCTGCACGCCGCCCGGTTGGCACGGCGCGCGTCAAAAATCCTGATCGGACACCAGGCGCTTGCGGGCAAGTCTGCGCCGTCCGTGCATGACCCGCAGGATCGCCACTGTGTCCGTCGCCGCGTCGCATCTGTAGGCAATTGTGCAGGGCAGAACGACGCCAATGCGAATGGACTTCCCAAGTGCGGGGCGCAAGACATGCTGGCCGGTGGCGCGGGCCCTGGACCGTCGGCCTCCGGCCGGCTTCGTTGCGCGACCCGAAGTGTTTCTGACAGAGAGGATGCTCAAAGCCGACCGGAGGCCCATAGGCGCTAACTTTAGCACGACCCTCTCCGTCTTGGCCGTGCTTGTCACGGCCATCCACGCCATCGGGCCGCTGCAAATGCCCAGAATTGCTGGAACGGCGCGGCGTGGATTGCATGTTGTGGCGTCACTTTTGCTAGAGTGACACGCTGGCGGTCTCTTCGATGCGTGGATTGGTCTCATCGACCGTGGCCATCTTGAACCCGCCGGCGTTTCGGTCGTTCACGCGCACGGGAGTGGGGGCT
>JANLPP010000278.1:0-3291 GCA_031367295.1 Hyphomicrobiales bacterium
TTGAACAGGGCGGGCTCTGCTGGAGACTGATCGCCGCAGTAAGCAACACGTTCGAACTGGCTGCAGGGCTGGAAAGCGGTCCCGCGCCATGAAACCGGGTCCTCAGCCAAAAGCCCGCATCCTGATTGTCGAGGATGAGCCGATGATTGCGCTCGACCTCGAAGATATGCTTGCGGACGCGGATTTTGAGATTGCCGGCGTGGCAGCATCGGTGGAAAAAGCGCTGCAATTCATCGACAGCCGGGTTTTTGATTTCGCCGTTCTGGACGTCAATCTGGGTGGTTTCAGCGCACGCCCCGCAGCGTTGGCGCTGCTCGCCTGCGGCGTGCCCTACGTGGTGATGTCGGGATACTCAACCGGGCAGCAACCGGTAGTCTTGCGCGACGCGGTAATTCTGACAAAACCAGTTGAACCAGCGCGCATCATTCAAGCTCTTCGCAATCTTCTGCGGGTCCGGTGATGTGCGGGTTCGACAGGGGCAAAGAGAAGTTCGCGTAAACAAGCCGGGGCGCGTGCGCGCCCCGGCTGGAATGGTTTACTTGTCGCTCTTCTTGCCGGAGCTTTTGGCATGCGCGTCGCCTGAAGACTTGTGGGCGGACTCAGAGGCGGCCTGAGCCTTGGTTGAATGTTCCTTGGCGCTCGAGTCATTGCCCTTGCCATGTTGCTCAGCAGCTTTGCGGTGCGATTCAGCAGCCGCACCGTGAAGCTCGGCGGCTTTCGTATGAGTGGCTTGTGCCATGGTGTTTCCAATCAGTTTACGCGGGAAATCGCGTCATTAGTAAACGTCGAGTTTTCATGTTTGTTCCCTGCCACGTTTGGCTCGTTGCTGCTCTCCGGGGTGACGGGCGGCGCACACAAGGTTCGCGCCGGAACAATTCCCTGTCCGAGGCGTTTGCCTTTTTCAGCCAGCAAAAAGGAGAGCGGCATGCTCAAATCATTTCTCATTGTATCTGCGGTAGCAACCCTGCTGTCGGCTCCATTTGCAGTTCAGGCTCAGGGCGTGGCAACCGGCGCTGCTAAAGGCGCGGCAGTCGGCGAAGACGCGGCCGGGCCCGTGGGCGGCGTGGTAGGCGGCGTCGTTGGCGGCGTTGTGGGTGGCGTCGCCGGAGCCGTCGGCGGTCTTCTCGGCATTGAGCAGCGTCCGCGGTTCAGGGCTTACGCAATCCGCGAACATCGTCCGTCATTTCACTATAATGACGAAATGGTCATTGGCGTTGAATTGCCGGAACGTGGTGTCACGTATTACGAAGTTCCGGCCGAATATGGTGCGCGCGGCTATCGCTATACAATCGTCAACGGGCACCCGGTGCTGGTTGATCCCAGAACCCGTCGCGTCGTGGAGATTATCGACTGATAGATCGCGGCGGAAATGTTCGAGGCATACTCAGAATAGCGGCATCCTCAGAAAAGATGAACGTGCCCTACTACAATTGTTTCAGAGACCGTTGGCCTTGCCGCCGGGCGTTACAGCATGTCTACGAGATGATTCCCGTGCGGTGCCTGACTGAGCAGCTGGTGCGGAGCCATACTCTCGCCAGCAAAGGGGTCGGTGAAACAAAAGCTCAGCCGTCAAGGCGCATCAATTGAGGCTGCCACTCGAGACCTTGATCACGGTCTTATTCCATCTCCACAGGTGCCGCCGGGTTCAGTCATCATTTAACGGATCCGGGCCGTCGGCCAGTTCGTCTCCCGCATCTTGCCCATCATCAAGATCAAGACCAAGCATGGCACCCAGAAGATCTGCGGATGCGGTCTCATCTGAGTCGACGCTGAGCAAACCGGCCTCTTCCAGCGCGTCGATATCAGGCAGGTCGCGCAGCGAATTCAACCCGAACACCGACAGAAATTTTGTCGTCGTCACATAGGTCAGCGGCGCTCCGGGCTGGGCGACGCGCGGGCCGGCACCGATCAGCTCAAGTCGCTTGAGTCGCGCCATCACGTCGCGGCTGATCTCTCGACCGAGGAGCTGCGACAGCCGTTGGCGCGTCACCGGCTGCAGACAGGCGACAGCGGTGAGTGCGAAGTTTTCCGTTTGTGTCAGCTGCAATCCGCTGGCGCTGTCGCTGGCACCGAGCGCTTGCCGGACCGGGCCGGCAAATCTTGGCCGGGTGCGGTGCTGCCAGCCGCCAGCCACGGCGGCGAGATCGTAGGGCCGCGCCTTCAGCTCGCTGCGGATATCGGCGATCAGCTCATCGAGGACACACGCCCGCCCAACCAGACCGGCGAGGGTTGCGCGCAAAACTGGCTCCGGGCTGGCGAAGATGGCCGCCTCGACACGGCCCATCCATTCGCGCCAGCGCGCCTCGGGGGGCAGATCCGCCAGCTCGGCGTCGAACTGTTCCGGCAGTTTTTCGGCGCGTCCCATTGTCAGATTCCATAAAGCCGGAAGGTCGGCCGATCGGTAAGGAGCCGTAGCGCACCGGTTTCGCGCAGCCGCTCACAAAAACGCCGCGCCGCGCGGTCGGAGCCGAAACCGCCCTGGCCGGCCATGCGCCAGGGCGCCACCGCGTCGTCGGCGAGGATTATCGTCAGACCAAGCTCTGCCGCGCGGGTTCGCAAGCGGCCTGCGGCAGCGATCAGAACGGCGGCGCGCCGCTGCAGCGTCACGGCCTCGGCATGCGCCTTGACGGCGGCCAGACCGAGCACGGCTTGCCGCGCTTTGGGCCATTCGGTGCCGCCCGCCCGCTGCCGGGGCGCGCCGCCTGTTCCGCGCAAGGCGGGGTCGAAAATGACCGTCGCTGTCAGCGGTACTGGTATTGGCCAGCCTAGCGCGGCGGCCAAGTCGAGATCAGAGCGCATCAGCGCGATGATCTCGCGTCCCGCGTCTTCTGGCCCCGCCTCCTTTGCGGCGGCGTCAATCGTATCAATGGCCAGCCGGACTGGCCGCGCCGCGAAGGCGCGCCACAATCGATACAGCCGCCCCACCGGACCTGGATCGTCGCCGGGCCGGGTCAGATATTCGGCGTCGCGCAGCGCGGCTTCATCGGCGTTCAGCCGCAGGATGCGGGCGCAAGCTGCGGCAGCCTTCAACGCCTGGCGCAGGCGCAGCGCGCCCAGCCACGGTGGATTGGCGCGGATGATTTGATCGAGCGCGAACAGCGCGGCGCCGTCGGCAAAGGCGGGCGGCACGGGATCGTTGCCGACGCCGCTCCGTTCGACGGTCCGGGCGGTGATCCAGCGCGGCAGCGGCTGCAAGATCAAAGCGGTAACGGCGATGCGCGGCGGCAACGCGGGTTTGCTTGCGCGCCGTTTGCGCGGCGAATCGATGGCCGTAGGCGCAGGCGAATCCAT
>JANLPP010000330.1:0-4909 GCA_031367295.1 Hyphomicrobiales bacterium
CTGCCCCGCTCCAGCCGCGCCGCGCGCCTGTATTCCCCGCATCCCGTCAGTCAAGAATCTGTCCCCCGTCAAAGCTCATCGCGAGCCGCCCCGTCATAACGCGAAATGCGTCACTTTCCATTAAGCTGCGGTAAAGATCACGCAAAGTCGCAGCATTTCCTGGCGCGAGGCCGCGCCTGCCATCCGCATGCGCCGCGCCGGGAAACAGGCGCGCCACCGCCGCCTCAAAATCGCCGGGCACCGGCGGCGCGTTCAGCCGCTCGTCGGGCAAGCCGCGCGTCAGCACGGGCAGCAGCGCATCATGGCTGAAAGCTGGCAGGCCGGCCAGAAAACTGCCGGTCAGAAGCTTTGCGAAGGCATGGTCCGGGTGGTCATCGCGCCACGGCGCGCGGTTGGTGTGTCCCAGATGCGGCACCACGAGCCAGGGTGCCGCCTCGCGCGCAAAACGCTCCAGCAGGCCCGTGTCCTCGCCCGCCACATAGTAGCGGTTGAGGCCGTCAAAGAGCACAAAATGGTAGTTCTGCGCCAGCAGGAACGGCTCCCAGTCCTGCCAGTTCTCCGCCATGTCGCCCGGGCGCAGCGCCTCAGCCAGGATCACGCGCGGGCGAAAGCGCGTCCAGTCATTGCCTGCCAGAACATCACCCTCGGCGCCCTCGACATCAATCTTGAGAAAATCGATGGCCGTTACATTGTGGTGATCGCAGAGCCCGGCCAGCGTCAGCATTGGCACGCGCAGCATGCGGTGGTCCGCGCCAAACGCGCGTGCGCTGTCCGCGTGGCTGGCGATGGTGGTCGAAAAGCCGTGCAGCCGCTCCACGTGGTAGAATGCGGCGTCCCCGCTCGTGCGGCCAAGGACGACCGGCGCAACGCGGTCGCGGGGCCGCACATGTTGGTAAAGCGCTGCCAAATCCTGCTGCGGTTCAACAACAAGGCCGCTCCAGCCCTGCAGATAGAACCAGCAGGAGACATTGTCTGCCACCGGATGGCCGGCACCGACATCGACGTAGAAGCCCGAAGGCTGGCCGGCGAAAGCCTCCGCAAGGTAATAGTCCTCAAGGTTCTGGGCATAGGACATGTCCATCGCGGCGCCTTTCATGTGCGGCCTCCGCCCGCCGCAGCGGTGCGCCAGCCGCAGCCAATGGATCGATTTGAATCCAGTTCGTTTATGATGAATAGGTCTTAACTTTTCGGCACCAGCGCAATTGTGAAAACTTTCAGAAATATTTGGCTTAACTTGTTTGCAGCAACTGACGCAAAATGCGGTTTCGCCAAGGGGGACAATCATGACACCGGCAGATACCAACGCAACCCTCCGCCGACTGCTGGAGACCCATGGCCGTCTTGGCACCAGGGTGGCGGGCCTGACAGACACGCAGGACCTTGCGGCGGCGGGCCTGACCTCGTTTGCCTCGGTGCAGCTGATGCTTGGACTGGAGGAAGCGTTTGACATCGAGTTTCCCGAGCGCATGCTCAACAAGCGATCGTTTGCCTCCATCGCCTCGATTGTGGCCTGCCTGAATGAAATCCGCCCCCGCCAGGCCGCCGCATGAGCGCCCTGCTGGAGCGCGCCCGCATTGTCGCGGCAATCGCGGGACAGCATGCCGACTCGGTGGACCGCGAGGGCCGCTTTCCGCACGAGGCCCGCGCGGCACTGAAGGCAGGCCGCCTCTACAGCGCGCTGATCCCGCAGACTCAGGGCGGCGACGGCGCGTCGCTGGCGGAGGTGGCGGAGGTCTGCTGCCTGCTGGGGCAGAACTGCGCCTCCAGCGCCATGATGTATGCCATGCACAATATCAAGCTCGCCTCGGTGGTCTCGCATGGCGGCGGCAGCGACTGGCACCGCGCCTTCATGCAGCGGATTTCGGATGAGCAGCTGCTGATCGCCTCCGCCACGACGGAAGGCGGCATTGGCGGTGACCTGCGCAATTCCATCTGCGCGATCGAGGCGGACGGCGACAATTTCAATCTGGTGAAAGACGCCACTGTCATTTCCTACGGCAGCCTCGCCGACGCCATTCTGGTGACTGCCCGCCGCGCGCCGGACGCCGCATCGAATGACCAGGTGCTGGCGGCGGTGACGCGCGACCAGTACACGCTGGAGCGCACCGCGCTGTGGGATACGCTGGGCATGCGCGGCACCTGCAGCGAAGGCTACAAGCTCGCCGCCCGCGCCCCCCGCGCGCAGATACTGCCAAAGCCGTTTGCCGAGATTGCGGCGCAGTCGATGCTGGCCTCCTCGCATCTGCTGTGGAGCAGCCTGTGGTATGGCATTGCGCATAATGCGGTGTCGCGGGCGCAGGCTTTTGTGCGGGCCGAGGCGAAGAAAAAGCCCGGCGTGCAGCAGCCCGGGGCGCTGCGTGTGGCGGAGGCCGCCAACATGCTGCAGTTCCTGAAATCCAATGTGGTCGAAGGCCTGCAGCGTTTCGCCAAGGCGCAGCGTGATCCCGACGATCTTTCCTCCATCGGCTTTGCCGTGGCGATGAACAACGTCAAGACCGGCGCCTCGCGCATGGCGGTGGAGATCATCAATCACGCGATGATGGTCTGCGGCATCATGGGCTACAAGAATGGCACGCCGTTCAGCCTTGGCCGCCACATCCGCGACGCCATGTCGGCGCCGGTGATGATCAACAATGACCGCATCTACTCCAACACCTCCAACCTGCTGCTGATGCACAGGCTGGAACCAACCTTGCTGGGCTGAACCATGTGCCAGAACTGCAGTTTTCTAGACGAGCTGTTTGCCGAAGGCCTGCTGATCGAAACCGGCGTTGACGGCCTCTATGGCCGCAGCGGCGCATTCGAAGATGTCATCGCGCGGTTTGACGCGCTGATCTCGACCTTTGGCGGGGCGGACGGTGCCGATGTCATCCGCTTTCCGCCGGGCATGAACCGCGCGCTGTTCGAGAAAAGTGGCTACCTCAAGAGCTTTCCCAACCTTGCGGGCACGGTTCACAGCTTTAACGGCAATGACAAAGGCCACGCGGAATTGCTGGCAAAACTTGAGGGCGGCGAGGACTGGGCGAGCGGCCAGCCCGCCACCGATGTCGTGCTGGCCCCCGCCGCCTGCTATCCGCTCTATCCTGTTGTTGCGAGGCTGGGCGTGCTGCCCGCTGCTGGCCGGTTGTATGACCTGAACTCCTGGTGCTTCCGCCGCGAGCCGTCCAAGGATCCGGCGCGCATGCAGATGTTCCGCATGCGTGAATATGTCCGCATCGGCACGCCGGAGCAGGTGACGCAATTCCGCGCGCTGTGGCTGGAGCGCGGCCAGGCGCTGGTCGCCAAACTGGGTGTGCCCTTTGAGGTGGATGTGGCCAATGATCCGTTCTTCGGGCGCGCGGGGAAGATGATGGCAAACAACCAGCGCGACCAGAAGCTGAAGTTTGAGCTGCTGATCCCGATTGAAAGTGTGGAGAAACCCACCGCCTGCCTGAGCTTCAATTATCACCAGGACCATTTTGGCTCGCTGTGGGGCATCAAAACCGCTGACGGCGAGGTGGCGCATACGGCCTGCGTCGGCTTTGGCATGGAGCGGGTGGCGCTCGCCCTGTTCAAGCACCATGGGCTGAAAACCGCCGCCTGGCCTGCGCCTGTGCGCGCGGCGCTCCGGGGCTGAGCCATGGCGGCGGCGCGCCCTGACATTTCGCTGGCAGGTCACAGGCAGCATTGGCTGCATGATCCGGCGCGCCATTGGGGCCAGACCAATTGCTATGTCGATCTGTGGATCGAGCTGCTGCACGCGCTGGGGCATGCGCCTGAAGCGGCGCTTGGCTTTGCCGCAGGCCTCGATTTTGAGGGTGACCAGTTCACCTTCTTCAAGTTCCCGCAACACGACCTCGAGCAGCTGTTCGGTGTGAAAGTGCTGGAGCTTGCGGTCTATGACACGCTTGAGGCCCAGGTGCTGGAACAGGTGCGGCGCGGGCGCTTTGTGCTGGTCGAGGTTGACGGATTTTACCTGCCCGATACGCAAGACGTGTCGTATCAGCTGGAGCATACCAAGACGACTGTCGGCATCAACGCGTTTGAGCCGGATGCGCGGCGCATGACCTATTTTCACAACGCCGGATTCTACGCGCTTGAAGGGGATGACTTTGACGCGGCGCTGCGCCGCTTGCCCACGATTGCGGACAATGAGGACGTGCTGTTTCCCTACGCGGAATTTGTCAAGGACACCGGCCTGCGCCTTGCCCCGGACGCGCTGCGCGCCCGCGCGCGCGCGCTGACGCGGGCCCATGTCGCGGGCCGCCCCGCCGCCAATCCGCTGCTTGCCTTTGCTGCGGCGCTGGACGCGCGCGGCGCGCAGCTGGCTGGCCGTCCGCCCGCATTCTTCCACAAATATGCGTTCAACACGCTGCGCCAGCTCGGCGCGGCTTTCGAGCTGTTCGGCTCGCATCTTCTCTGGCTCAATACGGAGGCCGACCCGCGCCTGAGTGCTGCGGCGACGGACTGCGACGTGATTGCCGCCGGCGCAAAAACACTGCAATTCCAGATGGCGCGGGCCTTTGCGCGCAATAAAACCGCCGGACTGAGCGCGCCGCTCGGCGCAATGGCGCAAGCCTGGGACCGCATGTTTGACCAGCTGGACAGGACATTGGCAGCATAGCTATCGGGTGGGACGGACCGGGTGTCGCAGACAGGAAAAAGACGGGTCAGGCCACTCACGGACGGCTGGCGCATGGCGCAAAGCCCGCCCGGCCAGTGGGCGCTCCCCGGAGCGATTGACAGCACGGCGCGCTGGCTGGCGGCGCATGTGCCTGGCACGGTTGCAGAAACGCTTGGCGCGCACGGGCTGTGGTCGTTTGACGATCCAGCGCCGCTGAACGGCGCCGACTACTGGTATCACACGCAGTTTGCCGGCGACGGGACAAAGCTGCTGCGCTTTGAGGGGCTTGCCACCATCGCCGAAGTC
>JANLPP010000348.1:0-15649 GCA_031367295.1 Hyphomicrobiales bacterium
AATGCTGCAAAATCACGGAAACTGTTTCTTCGCCTTGGCTATTGTCGCGTCATCCGCTTCGCCCGATTGCGCCAATCCATTGGCCTTCTGAAAGGCCTTAAGCGTATCTGCTACGGTCGCGCGCAATTGCGCTTGCTCGGAAACCGGAATGAATTGCACGTGCAACGCGTCCCACATGCCAAGAATAAACAGACCGTTGTTTTTATAAGCCTTGCGCAATCCGACCACATCACCTTTGTAGGTGTTCTTGTTTCCAATTCTAAAAATGCTGTCAGCGGCGATGCCGTAGTGGTGCATGCCGTTCGCTTTGATCTTGCTAGCTTTATTGTTGAAGTGCTGCAATTGCAAAGCATTGCTGCGGTAGGTTTCAGTAAATGTAACGTCCTGACCGGCATGAGATGTGTTGTACAGGTTGATGCATTTTTGGAGTTGCACTTCAAAATCGGGAAACAGCAATGATTGATCAGAGTTTGGGGTTATCGAATTGAATTTTGGATGAACTATCAATTTTTGCAGAAAAAAACCGGCAATCGCTTTGAAGTTGGTAGCCATCACACACCTCCCAGTCGAAGTTAGCTGCCTCAACAATACCATGCTTTTAAAGTCAAGCAAGAGCTAGGACACCTGAAATAACCCGCAAAGAGAAATGGACTGCACCCCTCCACTGAGACACGGCTAAATCGGCGACATGGCGGTTTCGCCTTTTTGCGGACGGGTTGCGGATTGGCGGAGTTCATCTTCAAACTCAACCGGCGGTTTATAGCCGAGCGCTGAATGCAGGCGCCCGGTGTTGTAGACAGTATCGATGAAGTCTCCGATGTCACGCCGGGCGTGGTCAAGGTCTTTGTAGGCCTTGCCTTCGACTTCTTCGGTTTTCAAGGTCTTCATAAAGCTTTCCGCCCTAACGTCGTCATTGGGGTTGCCCAGCCGGTTCATGCTGTTGGCGAGGCCGCAGGCTTCAAAGCCGTTCGGTATAGTCGCCGCCGTCCGGGTCCGGGGGCGCGCCGGAGAGCGGGTGGCCAGGCGGCTCGTCCTGCCGCAAATTCCAGCCCGGCTGGCGGCCCCGCTTGCGGTTCAGACCGGTAACGCCGAGCCTGCGCCAGGCGCTGCGCTACTCATACAAGGATTTTCGCCGGATTCCGGTCTCCCGCGAAAGCGCCGCCAGCGTCTCTCCGGCGGCCAGACGCAGCATCAGCGCTTCCTTGAAAGCGGTCGAAAATACACGCGGCAGTTGATCAGACATGCTTCCCTAAGGGACGCCATATCCCTCATTTACCGTGCCTCACTTTCGGGGTGCAGTCCAAAATTTTCCTTCAGAGTCGATGGCGTTTGCTCGACCGCAGAGGAGTGCCATCGCCGCCAAGAATTGCATTTCCTGCCGCTCCCGTTGCGTTGCGCCCTCAAACTACATCCGCCGCCGCTTTCGGCAAAATCTCCAGCCGCACATTCAGCGCCGCCATAACCGCCTTGATCGTCTCAAAACGCGGATGAGCGCCGGGTGCCAGCGCCTTGTAGAGACTTTCACGCCCCAGCCCCGCGTCTTTGGCGACCTGCGCCATGCCGCGCGCCTTGGCGACGTTTGAAAGTGCGGCAAGCAACACGTCCGGGTTTGCATCCTGCGCGGCAGCGGAGAGGTATTCGGCAATGACGTCTTCACTGTCCAGATAGCTGGAGGCATCAAAAGGCGCATAGGTGACTGTCATTGTTTCGTTTCCTTCAAGTCCCGCGCCTGTTGTTCCCCCAGACCCTCATTCCGCCGCCGCCACCAGCTGGCTGCGTGGCGGGCGTTTCGGCTGTCCTGGCTCTATGCCCAGCACACGAAAAACCACGGATGGATCAAGATCAAGCACGCGCAACAGGGTTGCCGCCGCGCCGGACGGCGTGCGCTCGCCCATTTCCCATTTGCGCACCGTGCCAAGTGACGCGCCCAGCACGCGGGCAAACTCGCCCTGTGTCAGGCCTGCCTTGAGTCGCACGGCGGCAATCTGGTTGCGGTCAATCTTGCGGCTATGCACCTGCAAGCCGGGCACTATTTCACCCCGCGCATGACGCCGCGCTTCGTCAAGGGATTGCAGCAGGCCGTCAAAATGTTCGTTTTTCATTTCAGACTCCAAAATCCAGCGCCATGTTTTCAACCTGTCTGGCAATCGCCCTCACTTGATCCGGCGTCAGGTCACTGGCCTCGTTCTTGGCAAAAGCAAACAACAGCACTACCGGCAGGTGCAGGGCGTGGAACCAGTAGATCACCCGCCCGCCGCCGCGCTTGCCGCGCCCCTGCAACGGAATGCGCATCTTGCGCAGCCCGCCACTGCCTACAATAAGATCACCAGCCATGGGATTGACCGCAACCATGGTGACAATGGCCTCCCGTTCCGCTTCACTCATTATGCGCCGCGCGCGCGAAAGATAGGTTTCGGTCTCTACAACGCTGATGAGCGTCATTGCTTTAAATACCCCTTTGGGGTTTGGTCGTCAAGCGTTCTGAACATAGGCGCGTGTCAGCGAATTGCTATGAAGCAAGACGGCACAACACATTCATGCCCTCGCCAACTGCACCACAATGCCCGCCCTGGCCTCGCACCATCCGGCCCATGCGTCCAGCATCGCCCGGCGCTTTTCGAATTGGTCGCCGCGCCGGTAGGCCGCTTCCGCCTTGTTGGCCACAATATGCGCAAGGCACGCCTCGCACGCTTCGGCTGCAAAGGTTCTGACTTCGCTTGCCCAATTGGAGAATGTGGACCGGCATTTGATAGTGTGTAGCAGTACCCTGCAACGTGAGATGAAGCCGGGTTTGGTTTGGCACGACCGGGGCTGCGCCGCGATGCCATGCCCGCTGCATCCCACCCAAAGTTTTGGTTTGACACATGCAAAAATATGAGAACATATAAAGAACACAACATTGCATTCGGTGGAAGCCGTCACGTAGTAGTAGTAGTAGCAGGAGGCGCAATTTTTCCGACGTAATCGCATTGTAGCCCCGGATTTGCACAGAACAAAGCCGGTCAGATCTGACGGGACCGAAGGAATTTGAAGGAATACGCTGTTTGACATGGTACGCTGAATCTGCGTCAGCGCATTGGCGAAGCCCAGACCGGGTGCGGCCTTGACGGGAGACCCGTGCCTGACTGCCCGCCGCAGTGTCAGGCGCGCCCTGCCTTGGCAAACACAGCGGGCGGAAGGGCGGCCTGCGCTACGGCCGCCCCACCCCGCCCCCGGTCGGCGTGACAATTGTCACCGCCTCGCCCGCCTCCACCACAAACTGGTCGCAGCCCTGCAATTCCTCTATCCGTCCGCCCAGCCGCCGCACATAGTTGCGCCCCAGCTCGCCAGGCTCTCCGCCATCCAGCCCGAACGTCGGCACACGGCGGTGGCCCGACAAGATTGCGGCGTCCATGGGCTCGCGGAAGCGCACGGTGCGCTGCGTGCCGTCACCCGCGTGCCACTGCCCGCGCCCGCCAGAGCCGCGCCTTATGTGAAAATCCTCCAGCACTACGGGAAAACGGTATTCGAGAATTTCCGGGTCCGTCAGCCGCGAATTGGTCATGTGCGTATGCACGCCGGAAGCACCGTTAAAACCATGCCCGGCGGGCGCGCCGGAGCAGAGGGTTTCATAATACTGGTACTTCGCGTTGCCATACGTAAAATTATTCATCGTGCCCTGCGCTGACCCCAGCGCGCCGAGCGCGCCGAACAGCGCGTCGGTCACTGCCTGCGAGGTCTCGACATTGCCCGCCACCACGGCGGCAGGATAGCGCGGCGACAGCATGCAGCCATCCGGGATAATGATTTTGAGCGGCCGCAGGCAGCCCGCGTTCATCGGGATGTCATCGTCCACCATGACGCGGAAAACATAGAGCACCGCCGCGCGGGCCACCGGCTCGGGCGCATTAAAATTGGTCGGCTGCTGCGGCGATGTTCCGGTGAAATCAATCGTCGCCTCGCGCTTTTTGCGGTCAACGCTGATTTTTACGCGGATGAACGTACCCTGGTCCATCTCGTATTCAAACGAACAGTCGCGCAGCTTGTCGACAACCCGCGCCACGCTTTCCGCCGCATTGTCCTGCACATGGCCCATATAGGCCTTGACCACGGGCAGCGAAAACCCGCGCACCATTTTGCGCAGCTCCTGCATGCCCTTCGAATCCGCCGCGATCTGCGCCTTCAGGTCATTGACATTCTGCAACGCGTTGCGCGCCGGATACGGCCCGCCCGCAAGCAGCGCATACAGTTCCTTCTCGCGGAAACGGCCGCGGTCCACGAGTTTAAAATTGTCGATGTAAACGCCTTCCTCGACAATCGTCGTGGCGCGCGGCGACATCGAGCCGGGCGACACCCCGCCGATGTCCGCATGGTGGCCGCGCGAGGCCACCCAGAACAGCAACGTCCTGCCGTGATCGTCGAACACCGGCGTGCAGGTGGTTATGTCCGGCAGATGCGTGCCGCCGTTATAGGGGGCGTTCAGGGCGTAAACATCGCCAGGTTTTATCCTGCCCTTGTTGAGTTTGATGATCGTCTCGACGGAACGGTCCATCGATCCCAGATGCACCGGCATGTGCGGCGCATTGGCGACGAGGCGGCCCCTGGCGTCAAACACCGCGCAGGAAAAATCCAGCCGCTCCTTGATGTTGACGGAATACGCTGTGTTCTGCAGCGTCACGCCCATCTGCTCGGCGATCGACATGAACAGGTTGTTGAAAATTTCGAGCAGCACCGGATCGGCTTTCGTGCCGGCCGCGACGCGCCTCGGCAACGCCTTGATGCGCGTCAGCACGATGTGGTTGCGGACTGTCAGCCCAGCGCGCCAGCCGTCTTCGACAACAATGGTCTGGTGCGGCTCGATCAGCAGCGCCGGGCCTTTGACCGTGTGACCAATGCCCAGCTGATCGCGCGTAAAGACGCGAGCGCCGCGCCAGCCGCCGTCCGAGTAAAAGCGCGTCTGCGCGGCGGGCTTCGGCAACCGCGCCCTGGCCTTCGCCCGCGCCCGCTCGGCAAAACGCGCGCCGCCGCCGATGGCCTCCACCGACACCGCCTCGACCACCAGCGCCTTGGCCCTGTCGATGAAACCGAAACGCGCCTTATGCGCTTTCTCAAACGCGCGCTGCATCGAAGCGAGCGGGCCATTGGCGACGATCAGCGCCGTGTCGGTGCCCGCATAGCGCAGATGCGCGCGGGCGACGCGTTTTATCGCGGCCTTTGCCACGCCTTGCCCCGCCACCTCGCGCAGTGTTGCGTCGCCCAGCCGCTTCACATGCTTTGCAATGGTCTTCAAAACCGGCGCGGCAAAAGCCTCCTCGATGCCCTGGCTGCGCGTCGATCTAATGTCAGCAAGGCCCATGCCATAGGCCGACAGCAGCGAGGACAGCGGATGCAGCAGCACGGTCTTCATGCCCAGCGCATCGGCCACCGCGCAGGCATGCTGGCCGCCCGCGCCGCCAAAGCAGTTGAGCGCGTAGCGCGTCACGTCATAGCCGCGCGCGACGGAGATTTTCTTGATCGCTTCGGCCATGTTGGCGACGGCGATTTTGATGAAACCGTCGGCGATGTCTTCCCCCGATTTGCCGCCGCCAATGTCTTTTGCCAGTGCCGCGAAAGCCGCACTTACGCTGGCTGCATCGAGCGCCTCGCTTTGTGCAGGGCCGAAAATTTTCGGAAAAAACTCCGGCAGCAGCTTGCCCGCCATAACGTTGGCGTCCGTCACCGCCAGCGGCCCGCCGCGCCGGTAGCACATTGGTCCCGGATTGGCGCCCGCCGAGTCCGGCCCCACCCGCATGCGCGCGCCGTCATAATGCAGAATGGAGCCGCCGCCCGCCGCCACCGTATGGATCAGCATCATCGGCGCGCGCATGCGCACGCCGGCGACTTCCGTCTCGAAAGCGCGCTCATATTCGCCGTCGAAATGCGCGACATCGGTAGAGGTGCCGCCCATGTCAAAGCCGATGACTCGTTTGAAGCCGGCGCTCGCCCCGGTCTGCGCCATCGCCACCACGCCGCCCGCCGGGCCTGACAATATGGCGTCCTTGCCGGCAAACAGATCCGCCGCTGTCAGGCCCCCCGATGACATCATGAACATCAGCCGCGCGCCGGTGCGTCCGGCGTCGAGCTCGTCCGACACCTGGCTGACGTAGCGCGCCAGAATCGGCGTGAGGTAGGCGTCAACAACGCTGGTGTCGCCGCGCCCGACCAGTTTTATCAACGGCGAGATTTCGTGGCTGACCGAGACCTGCGCAAAGCCCAGCGCGCGGGCAATTTTCGCCACCGCCTGCTCATGCGCCGGATAGCGGTAGGCGTGCATGAACACAATCGCGACAGCCGCAAACCCCCGCGCGCTGGCCGCTGCAAGATCGCGCGCCACTGCGTCAAGGTCCGGCGCGCGCTCAATCACGCCATCGGCCAGCACGCGCTCGTCCACCTCCACCACATCGGCATAGAGCTGCTCGGGCTTGATGATGTTTTTTGCAAATATTTTGGGCCGCGCCTGGTAGCCAATCTCCAGCGCGTCGCGAAATCCGCGCGTTGTCACCAGCAGCGTTTTTTCGCCTTTGCGCTCCAGTAGCGCGTTGGTGGCAACCGTTGTGCCCATCTTGACCGCGCCGATGCGGCCGGCCGGGATTGCCTCGCCACGCGTGAGGCCCAGCAGGTCGCGGATGCCCTGCACCGCCGCATCACGATACGCGCCAGCATTTTCCGACAGCAGCTTGCGCGCGTGCAGTGCGCCTTCCGGGTCACGGCCGATTACGTCGGTGAAGGTGCCGCCGCGGTCAATCCAGAAGTCCCAGGCTGGCGCGGCAGCCCTGCCCGCAGCGGCGCGATTGTCGCTCACATTGGCTCTCCGGAATCCCCATAGCCCAAAACTTCACGGACCGGATCAAAGGCAACGCAACGCGCCATAGGCTCCGCCATCCGGCAATCTGAGCACGCCGCATCCGCTGCGGGCAAGGCCAAAGATTGCCGGGCGCGCTTCGGGCGGTTTCTGTGTGCTGTGATTCCGGGTGGCCGCCCGGTGCAAGCCTGCGCAAGCAGCCGTCAGTACTTCGTCACCACCGGGCGCGCCGCCTGCTGCTGCGCGCAGCGGCCATAGCCGGGCGCTGCCACCCATTGTGTTGCGCCCGCAGACACCAGCACCTGCTCGCTGACGCTCTGGTAGCGCGCCGGCACGGTCTCCCACGCGGTCTGCGCGGCCTGCACGGTCACAAGGCGGGTGCGCGTGCCATAGACGGCCGGGATCGTTTCAAACACAGTGCGGGCGGGCTGCGTCTCAACCGTGCGGGCGCGGACGCCATAGACGGCAGGGACTGACTCATAAACGGTGCGGGCAGGCTGCGCCTCAACCGTGCGGGAACGTGTGCCGTAGACGGCGGCAATGGTCTCGTGGACCACCCGGGCGGGCTCGGCCTCCACAAGGCGCGTGCGGGTCGCGTGCACGGCGGCGACTGTCTCGTAGACGGTGCGCGCCGGCGCGGTTTCGACGGTGCGCAGCCGGGTCGCATGCCGGGCGGGTATCGACTCGTAGCTGGTCTGCGCGGGGGCAAGCTCGACACTGCGCGTCTGCGTGGCATAGACAGCTGGAGTCACCTCCTCCACCGCACGGGCGGGCTCAACTTCCACCGTGCGAAGCTGCGTTGCGGTTGCGCCCGGCACGTATACCCAGCAGCCGATGGGCTGGCCATGCTCATAAGTCACGCGCCATTCGCGCCGCGCGCCGGACACCTGCACCTGCTCGGCCACCTGCTGGTGGATTGCCGGCACGATGCGCTGATGGCGCTGGGCACCCTGCACCAGCACCTGCTCGCTGACGGTTTGCAGCACGGCGGGGCGCGTATGCGCCACCTGCCTCGCCGGAGCAACCTCGACGGTCTCGGCAACCTCGCCATAGGTTGCCGCGATGGTGCGGCCAATCTGGCGCGCCGGCTGCACCTCGACTGTTTCGCTCACCGCGCGGGTCACTGCCGGTATAATCCGCTGCACCGTGCGGGCAGGCTGAATCTCGACGGTTTCGTTGACGCTCTGGTAAATTGCCGGAACACTGCGCGCGATCTGCCGGGCGGGCTGGACCAGCACCTGCTCGTTGACAGTTCCATAGACTGCCGAAATCGTATGCCCGACCTGCCGCGCCGGCTGGATCAGCACGCTCTCGCTCACCGCCTGCGTCACCGCCGGGATCACATGCGCAATGCGGGAGGCCGGGCGCACCAGCACCTGGCGCGTTTGCGTCGCAAAGACCGGCGCGCTGCTGACCTGGCGGAAGCACTGGTCATTGGCCTGCGCCGCAAAGGCGCTGGCAGCCAGGGCAATCAAAGATACGCCCAAAATCCTGAAATTCGTCGTCATGCGCAATACTCCGCACTGCTGGCACAGGGTCCGCTCCAGAAGGCGGACCACACTGGCTTGCAGAAGGCAGGCAAACCGGCCCGGCAGGCAAGCGATTGCACAATTTAAGGATAAGTTAACTGGTTAGCGGCCCGGCAGGCGCATCCAGCGTGACCAGATTTCAGGCAGCCGCTGCCCGTGCAGGCGCAGCGCGGGCCGCTCTCACGCCGCGTGGGTCTGCGGGTGCCCGGCCAGCAGCGCATACAGCGTGTTGGCATCCCGCGAGGCCCGCAGCTTTGCCGCAAAAGACGGTTCGCGCAGCAGGCGGGCAATCCGCGCCAGTGCCTTCAGATGATCGGCGCCGGCGTCTTCGGGCGCAAGCAGCATGAACACGAGGTCAACCGGCATGCCATCCAGCGCCTCAAAATCAATAGCCCGGTCAAGTCGTGCGAAAACGCCGTAAATGCGCTGGCATTTTGCCAGTTTGGCGTGCGGAATGGCAATTCCATTGCCAACACCGGTCGAGCCAAGCCGTTCGCGCTGCCAGACCGAATCGAAAATCTCGCGCTCCGGCAGCCCGGTGATACGGGCCGCCCGCTCGCTTATGTCCTGCAGCGCCTGCTTTTTGGCAGCAGATTTCAGCGCCGGCAAGATCGCCTCTGCGCTCAGAAAATCAGTCAATGGCATGGGATGCTCATTCCAGATCGGCGCGGAAGGCGCAATGCACCGGTGCAAATATCATACCGGCTCGCATCACTGGCTTCCTTGCCCTGTTCATTTTCCGGCACCGGCAGCCAGCGCCCTATTTGCGCTTCAGCTGCCCTTCAGGATCGATCCAGCCGATGTTTCCATCCGCCCGGCGGTAGACGAGATTCAGCCGCTCTTGCGTGGAGTGGCGAAAGAGCACAACTGGCGCGCCTGTCAAGTCAAGCTCCGCAACCGCCGCCGCAACCGACATTGTTTTCAACAGCATTATCGATTCTGCGACGATGACCGGGCTGAACGGCACAGACTCATCGGCATCCTCATCCGGCGCCTCGATCACATAGCTCGCCATTTCGGCGGCCGGCGCGCTGGCCACTGCCGCGGCCGCCGCTCCGCTATGGTGGTCCTTGGCGCGCTGCTTGTAGCGCCGCAGCCGCTTGTCAATGCGGTCCGCAGTCTTGTCGAAGCTGGCATAAGGCTCCTGCGCCTCACCCTCGGCGGTGACCACGATTCCAGAGGACAGCCGCAGAAAACACTCGGTCTTGAAGCCTGAGCCTTCCGGGCCGATGGTCACGTGGCCGGTAATGTCACCGTCAAGATATTTGGATGTCGATAACGCTATGCGCGCCTGCACGTGGCTGCGCAGCGCAGCGCCTATGTCGAGATTTTTGCCTGAGACGCGCAGCGTCATTATTTGCCTCCCGTTTGGAACATGAACATCGGCCCGGACCCGCGTTGTCCGGAAAAAGACTGGTTCACAAACTCAGCGCGACACAGCCCTGAAGACAGGGACCACGGCGGCAAATCACTCCACAAACACTGTGGCCATAGCGTTAGAATTTGCCGGGCACGAAGTCAACCAGCCAGTCCCGGGATGGCAGTTCTGCAATAAATTACGTTTGTATACAATTTGTTAGGCTGCCACGCCCGCACCGCTGCGAACCACAAGCCCCAGCTTCTCGCGCCGCCGCTCCACCGAGGAGGGGATATGCATCGCCTCGCGGTACTTGGCGACGGTGCGGCGCGCGATGTCAATGTTGCCGTCCTTGAGACGCAGCACAATCGCATCGTCGGAGAGCACGTCGCGCGGGTCCTCCGTGTCAATCATCTGGCGGATTTTATGGCGCACCGATTCAGCTGAATGGCCTTCGCCTCCGGCGCTTGCCGAGATTGATGCCGTGAAGAAATATTTCAGCTCGAACAGGCCGCGCGGCGTCATCATGTATTTGTTGGCCGTGACGCGCGACACGGTCGATTCATGCATGCTGATGGCGTCCGCGACAGTCTTGAGATTGAGCGGCCGCAAGTGCTCGATGCCAAGCGTCAGAAATCCGTCCTGCTGGCGCACGATCTCGCTGGCCACCTTGAGTATGGTTCTGGCGCGCTGCTCAAGGCTTTTGGTCAGCCAGTTGGCGGTTTGCAGGCAGGTGGCGACAAAGCTTTTATCCGAGTCGCTGCGCGCCAGTTTCGAGACCCGCGCCGCATAGACCTGATTGACGAGGACGCGCGGCAGCGCGTCAGCATTGAGATCCACCAGCCAGGACCCGTCCGGCGCGGCGCGCACGAAAACATCGGGCACGACAGCCTGCACATGGGACGTGCCGAAGGCGCGCCCGGGCTTGGGGTCAAGCGCGCGGATTTCGGCGACCATGTCGGCCATGTCCTCCTCATCGACACCGCAGATGCGGCGCAACGCGGCAAAATCGCGCCTCGCCAGCAATGGCAGCTGGCCAAGCAGCGCCTGCATCGCCGGATCGAGGCGGTCGCGCTCGGCAAGCTGGATGGCAAGGCACTCCGCCAGATTGCGCGCGCCGACGCCCGGCGGATCAAAGCTCTGGATCGCTGCCAGCACCGCCTCGACCCGGGCGGGCGGAATCGACAGCCGTTCGGCAATGTCGCCGGTGTCGCCGGAAAAATAGCCGTTCTCGTCGATGAGATCGATCAGCATCTGGCCGATCAGCGCCTCCACCGGGCCAAGGCCGACATGTGCCAGCTGCTGCGCGAGATGATCCTGCAGGCTGACCTCGGCGGCGACATAGGCCTCAAGGTTGGGCGCCTCGCCATCGCCCGGGCCAGCGCTGCCTGCGCCTGACCATGAATCGGCGGAAATATTCACCTCGGAGGGCGCGGGTGCCATTTCGGCGGCGGTCAGCGGGCGGTCGGCGTCGTAGGTGTTGCTGATTTCCGTCCCAAGGTTGCCCTCTATGGCCGCAGCGCTGGTCTCCAGAGCCTCGCTGGCCCAATCGCCGGGGTCGCCCTCGCCTGCGCCTGCATCGGCCTGCGCTCCGCCCTCGGTGAACGGCTCGGCCAGCGGCCCGACCGGCTCCTCGCTGTCGCGCTCCAGCATCGGATTGCGTTCCAGCTCCTCATCGACAAAAGCCGACAGATCAGCGCTCGACAGCTGCAAAAGCTTGATAGCTTGCAGCAATTGCGGCGTCAGGACCAGAGATTGGCCTTGACGCATGGTGAGTCGGGCGGACATCGCCATGAATTATACCCGTGCCAGACGCGTCCCCGCGGCACTCCCGGCGGACCTTGCGCGCTGCTTATACCACCCGGCAGAGTTTGGCACGCAGTGGAATGAAGCTTGCATCAAACAATACGGCCGCTGCGGTTAAGGCAATCTTACGCGGGGCGCGGCATGTCCCGGCTCCCGCCTGCGGATCGATCCTCGGGCGGGAGACGGCGAAAATCCAGCCTTGCCAACCCAAACCGCGATCACACCGCCCCCATCGCCCGCCAGTCCAGCCGCTGCTTGATGCGCCGGGCAAGCCCGTCACGCACACTGCGGTAAGCGTCCAGCACCTGCTCGCGCGAGCCATGCGTCGCGCTGGGGTCGAGTGTGGGCCAATAGGCCACCTCCACCGCCATGGTCCGCGTCAGTTCCAGCGCGCTGTGATGCGCCTCAGGCGACAGGGTGATGATGAGGTCGAAATTCGAATCCTCGAGGTCGGCGAAGGAATGCGGCTTGTGCGCCGAAATATCCATGCCCTCCTCATCCATCACCGCCACCGCAAACGGATCAACCTTGCCCGGCTTGATGCCGGCTGAGGCAAAATAGATATCGCGCCCGAAAAAATGCCGCGCCAGCGCTTCGGCCATCGGCGAGCGGATGGCGTTTTGCGTGCAGGCAAACAGCACGGACTGCGGGCGGCCCGTTGCGGCGGGCGCGGTCATGCCGCAGCGCCTTGCGAGGTCACGCCGCAGCCTGTTGCAGGACCTGTGGGGACGCGGCATGCGGCAAGCGGCTCAGCCCTTCCAGTGCAAGGCGGTGATCAGCGTAAAAATGCGCCGCGCCGTATTGAAGTCGGTCTCGATCTTGCCCGCCAGCCGGGTGGCGAGCAGCTGCGCGCCCTCGTTGTGCAGGCCCCGGCGGCCCATGTCGATGGCTTCAATATGGCTGGGCGAGGCCGTGCGGATGGCCGAATAATAGCTTTCACAGATGAGAAAATAGTCTTTCAGCAGGCGGCGGAACGGCGTCAGTGACAGGATGTGCGTGACGACCGCCTCGCCCGAAACCAGCGTCAGGCTGAACACCAGCCTGGCCTCCTGCAAAGCGATGCGCAGCGCGTAGGGGCCGCCGTCATGGCCAACCACGCCGATCACATTGGCCTCGTTCAGGTCATACAGGGCAATGGCCCGCTCGTGCTCCTGATCCGCAGTGCCGGGCGCGATCGACGTTTCGTCAAGAGTGACTGTCGCGCGGTTGCGCGCCGCATCGCTGGCAGTCATTCGCTGATGCCGGAATTCAGCCGGATCGCCACCGAGCGGGCATGGCCATCAAGCCCTTCGGCCGCGCCCAGCGCCATCGCCGCCGGGGCCAGAGCGCGCAGGCTGCCGGGGGTGCACTTGAGGATGGATGTCCGCTTCATGAAATCCAGCACGCCAAGCCCGGAGGAAAAACGCGCTGAGCGGGCGGTCGGCAGCACATGGTTGGAGCCGCCGACATAGTCGCCGATGGCTTCGGGCGTGTGGCCGCCAATGAAAATTGCGCCCGCGTTGCGGATTTGCGCGGCAAGGCTGTCAGCATCGGCGCTCATGATCTCCAGATGCTCGGGCGCGAGCCGGTCAACCAGCGCCACAGCCTGCGCCAGGTCCGGCACCAGAATAACCGCGCCAAAATCGCGCCAGCTGGCGGCGGCTATCTCGCGCCGCGGCAGCGTCACCAGCTGGCTTTGAACCGCCGCCTCCACCGCGCGCGCCAGCGCCGCGTCATTGGTGATGAGGATGGATTGCGCCGCAGTGTCGTGCTCGGCCTGCGCCAGCAGGTCCGCCGCAATCCACTGCGGATTGGCGGTGCTGTCCGCCAGCACCAGCACCTCGGACGGCCCGGCAATCATGTCAATGCCAACCGTGCCGAACACCCGGCGCTTGGCGGCGGCGACATAAGCATTGCCGGGGCCGACGATTTTGGCCACCGGCGCAATGCTGGCCGTGCCGTAGGCCAGCGCGGCAATCGCCTGCGCCCCGCCAACCCGGTAGATTTCATCGACACCCGCCAGCTGCGCTGCGGCCAGAACCAGCGGGTTGGCGCGCCCGCCCGGCGTCGGTGCCACCATGACAATGCGCGGCACGCCGGCCACCTTGGCCGGTGCCGCGTTCATCAGCACGGAAGACGGATAACTTGCGGTGCCCCCCGGCACGTAAAGGCCGGCCGCCTCCACCGCGCTCCAGCGCCAGCCAAGCTCAACACCGAGCGCGTCCGTGAAGCGCAGGTCCTGCGGCTTCTGTTTTTCGTGGAAGGCGAGGATGCGCCCATGCGCCAGTTCCAGAGCGGCAAGCGCGGCGGGCGCGCAGGCGGCGCGGGCGCTGGCAATTTCCGCGTCCGTCACGCGCAGCCCGGTGAGCGCCGGATCAAACCCGTCAAAGCGGCGCGTGTAGCTGATCAGGGCCGTGTCGCCGTCGCGCGCCACATCGGCCAGAATGCTGCGCACACTGGCGTCGACATCTTCCGAGACCTCGCGTTTCATCGCCAGCAGCGCGGCAAAGCCCGCTGCAAAATCCGCGTCGCCCAGGCTCAGCCGCACCGGCATTGGCATGTGTCCCCGTCCGCCGCAGGGCGGCTGTGGCGGCAGTCAATAGCCGTGCGGGCGCGGCGATGCAAACATCCGGCGCAAGCCGCTCAGCCGATTGCCTCGACCCGCCCGGGCGTCACCCGCAGCATCAGCGCCGCGTCCGCAACATCGGCAAAAGCCGCAGCGTCTGCGCCGGTCATCCACACCTGGCCACCCAGGCTCTCAAGGCAGGCATAGAGCGCGGCCCGGCGGCGCGGGTCAAAATGCGCGGCGATCTCATCCAGCAGCACAATGGGCGCGATGCCGCTCATCTCCGCCACCAGCCGCGCATGGGCCAGCACAAGGCCGGTCAGCAGCGCCTTCTGCTCGCCGGTGGAGCAGCGCTGCGCCTCAATGTCCTTGGGGCCATGGCGCACCACCAGATCAGACGTGTGCGGCCCGACCAGTGTGCGCTTTGCCGCCGCGTCACGGGCACGGTTTGCCTGCAGCAGGGCACAGTAGCGCTCCTCGGCAATGCGGGCGGGCGCCGCCTCAACCAGCGCATCGACCTCGCCCGCAAGCAGAATGTGCGCATGCGGAAACGGCGAGGCGTCATCGCGCTCGCGCTCGATCACCGCCGCCAGCCGCGCCACAGTCTCGGCCCGCGCCGCCGCAACCGCAATGGCAAGGCCCGCAACCTCGTGCTCGGCGGCCGCCAGCCAGCGCGCGTCACGCACGCCATCCTCCAGCAGGCGGTTGCGGTTGCGCAGGGCGCGCTCCAGCGCGTTGACGCGCGCGCCATGCCCGGCGTCCACCGCCAGCACCAGCCGGTCAAGAAACCGCCGCCGGTCGCCGGGCGGCCCGTTGAACAGCTGGTCCATCGCAGGCGTCAGCCAGACCGCCCGCACATGGTCGGCAAAGGCGGTTGCCGAGGTGACCGGCGCGCGCTCGATGCGGCATTTGCGCGGCAGCGCCCCCTCCGGGCCGGGCGGCTCAAGCCCGGTGCCAAGCTGGGTCACGCCATCCTCGCCCGCAAGCTCGACCGAGACGGCCCAGCCGCCGGCGCCGGCGTCGCGCGCGCAGGCGGAAAACTCCGCCCGCCGCAGGCCCCGGCCCGGGGCCAGCAGCGACAAGGCCTCCAGCACATTGGTTTTGCCCGCGCCATTCTCGCCGGTCAGCACGACGAGGCGCGCGTCTATGCCAAGATCAAGCGCGGCGTAGGAACGGTAGTCCGCCAGCACAAGGCGGCGCACGGCAGGCGCGCGGGCGCGCGGGGCAGTGGCAAGTCGAAGGGCGGAATCGCGGCGCATGCGCAGGGTGTGGCATGAAGCGGGCGCGGGGGAAAGGGCGGCATGACGCAGGACAGTCCAACGCACGCCCGCGCGGCAGCCGGTCCCTACCAGCGCCGCTTGCGGCGGTTCCAGGCGTAGAGCGCATCGGCGAAGCGGTCGTAGGCGAAGCGGCTGAGCGGCGCTGTCAGGCGGCTGGCCGTCAACGTGGCCAGCCAGCCCTCGCCCGGCGTCAGCCGCCAGATGGCGGCGGCGACATCCGCGCCGGTCAGCAGCCGCCCCGCGCCATCCAGCGCATGCAGGCGGCGGCGGATATCCTCCAGCGACACGCCATGCGCAGCGAGCGCCTCCGGC
>JANLPP010000413.1:0-3829 GCA_031367295.1 Hyphomicrobiales bacterium
GCCCGCGCCCAGCAAAACGAGCTCAGCGATAATTCGTCGGTAGAACTGGTTGATTCCAAGGTGCTGCGTGTCTGCGCCGATCCTGCCAGCCTGCCCTATTCGAACCAGGCAGGTGAAGGCTTTGAGAACAAGCTGGCCGAAATGCTGGCAAAAAAACTCGACAAGCCGCTGGCCTACACCTGGTATCCGCAATCGCCGGGGTTTGTGCGCAACACTTTGCGCGCCCGCAAATGCGATGTGATTATGGGTATGCCGCAGGGCGGCGACCTTGTCACCACAACCAACGCTTATTATCGCACCGCCTATGCCATGGCCTTCAAGCCAGGCACCGGCCTCGACGGCATCGAGACGCTTGGTGACCCGCGCCTCAAGGCCAAGAAAATCGGCATTGTGGCCGGCACGCCGCCCGCCACAAACCTTGCGGTCAACGGCCTCATCGGCAACGCCAAGTCCTACACGCTGGTGGTTGACACCCGCGTCGAGAACTCTCCGAAGGCCATGATGAACGACCTCGACAGCGGCGAAATAGATGTCGCCGTGCTCTGGGGACCCTTTGCCGGCTATTACGCCAAGCAGGGCAAGACACCGGTGACTGTTGTGCCGCTGGTCAAGGAGACGGCGGGACCCAAAGAGGTCTACCGCATCGGCATGGGAATCCGCGGCGCCGACGCCGAGTGGAAGCGCACGCTCAACAAGCTGACCGCCGAGCTGCAGCCGGAAATAAATGACCTGCTGCGCAGCTATGGCTTGCCCATGCTGGATGAAAACGAGAAGCCGATCCCGTGAGGCCAGCTCTGGGCGATGTGACCGTCATTGCGAGCGAAGCGAAGCAATCCAGAGGCCACGGCAGGCGACTCTGGATTGCTTCGCTTCGCTCGCAGAGACGCCAAGCTGCAACCCGCGGCGCATCGCGATGGCTTGCGGCAGCGTTTGCATTTCTCGCTTTCGTCGCATGTCTCTGGGTGAGTTCAGCCCGCGCCGAAGATCTCGTCCCTGAACCGGACGGCTTCAAGCAGGGCGACTACCGTTCGCTCGTGCCGGAAACTGTGCAGGGCGCGAGGGCCATCGACACCAGCGAGGCCAAGGCGGTGTTCGATGCGGGCGGCGCAATCTTTGTCGATGTGCTGCCGCAGAGCCCGCGCCCGCCCAACCTGCCAGCGGAGACAATCTTCCGCGAAAAGCCGCGCAATGACATTCCGGGCAGCACCTGGCTGCCGGACACCGGCTACGGCGAGCTTGCCCCGGTGACGGAAGCCTGGTTCCGGCAAAACATGGCGCGGCTGACCGGTGACGACAAGACAAAACCTGTCGTCATCTATTGTCTCGCCGACTGCTGGATGTCCTATAACGCTTCGAGGCGTCTCGCGTCCTGGGGCTACAGCACTATTCTGTGGTACCGTGACGGCACGACTGCGTGGGAAAAGGCTGGCTACCCTGTCGAGGACCGCAAGCCGGTGCCGCGGCCGCAGTAACGCGGCGGCTGGCGTCAGCACCGAAACAAGCCGCTTGCCGCCCAAGCGAAATCCTGCTCAGTCCTCTTCCTTGTCCCACGGATTGATCTTCTTGAAGAACGACAGCGGGCTGGTATCTTCTTTCTGGATCGGCGCGGACTGGGTGACCTTCACTTCCTTGGTCACCTTGCGGTAGCCGGCTGGCGGCTCAACCAGATATTTGCGCGGCGGTTCCGTGCCGACCGCCACCACGGCCTTCTCTTCCTTGAGGATGCCCTGCGAGCGCAGAATGTCCGGGCGCACCCACATGCAGTCGCGGCTGCGGCTGCCCGCGCAGGTCGCGGGCACCGGCCCTGCATCCGCTGGTGCAGCACCGCGTCCCGCCAGCAGTTCCTCTTTGGTGCTGGGGCGGCCACGGAAGCGGTCGCTGGTCAGGCTGGTGATGGTCTTGCCCTCCTCAGCCTCGCGGGCGCGGCGCGCAACATCCGGATCAGCCGGCCAGGTTGCCGCGCGCCGGGCACCGGCAGGCAAAGGCTGGCGCAGCGCCATTTTGGGCGGCAGCACGAGCGGCGCACGGTCCTTGTACTCGATATCGGGCGTGCTTTTGGAACCGACACCGACAGCGCCCATGATTGAATCGAACAGGCCCTCCTGTCCGTCATCCAGCGCCAGCGCCGGCGCGGCAGTGAGCAACCCGGCACCTGCGGCGACAAGCAGAACCGCCAGTGATATTTTCGAAGTGCGAAGCTGCATCGCTGTGTTCCAGTTACTATTATTACCGGTGGCGCGCGCCGCCCGGTCCTTGGCCAACTGCACCGGTTTCAAGGCAATTTAGAGGCGACGCCGCCGCCGCTGCCCTGCGCTGGCGCAGACACCGTAAAAAACGCATCATACAGCAGAAGCGCCACACCGGCAAATATCGCCATATCGGCAAAATTGAACACGCCGAAGGGCGCGAACGCACCGATGTGCAGGTGGATGAAATCCGCCACCTTGCCATAAATGGCGCGGTCGCAGGCATTGCCGAGTGCGCCGCCAATCAGGCAACCGAGCGCTGCCGCGCTGGCAAGGCTGCGCGCGCGCCACAGCCAGACGCACAAGAGCACCACTGCCGCCGCTGAAAACCCCAGCAATGCCAGCCAGCCCGCCGTGCTTTGTGCTGAAAACAGCGAATAGGAAATGCCGGGGTTCCAGGCCATGACGAGGTCAAGCCAGGGACCGAAGGCCAGCGGCCCGGTGCTGCCAAGATCTACCCCATAGATCATCACCGCCTTCGACGCCTGGTCGGCGGCAAACACGAGGGCGGCGAGGGCGATACCAGTGCGGCGGGGTTGCATGGGGCCACGCATGCTGGATTTGGCCGGGTGGCGCAAGCGGCAAAAGCGCGCTAACACGCGCCGCATGAGCCAGACCCTGACCCCGCGCCAACGCCTGATCATCGCCCTCGACCTGCCCGATGCCGGCGCGGCGCGCGCGCTGGTGGCGCGGCTGGGCGGCGGCGTCAGCTTTTACAAGATCGGCATGGAGCTGGTTTACGCCGGCGGCCTGCCGCTGGCGCAGGAACTGATAGCGCAAGGCAAACAGGTGTTCATCGATTTAAAACTGCATGACATTCCCAACACGGTGGAGCGCGCCACGGCGCAGATCGCGGCGCTTGGCGCGGCGTTCCTGACTGTGCACGGCTATCCGCAGACCATGGCCGCCGCGCGGGCGGGGGCGGCGGGGTCGGCGCTGAAACTGCTGGCGGTGACCGTGTTGACGTCGAGCGACGACGCCGACCTTGCCGCTGCCGGCTATGCGCTGGGCGCGCGCGATCTCGTCGCCCGCCGTGCCGTGCAAGCCCGCGATGCGGGCCTTGACGGCATCATCCTGTCGCCGCAGGAGGCAAGTGCCATGCGTGCCCTGCTCGGCCCAAACATGTTGCTCGTGACCCCCGGCGTGCGCCCCGCCGGGGCGGCGGCGGGCGACCAGAAGCGCGTGATGACGCCAGCGCAGGCGATTGCGGCGGGTGCCGATTATCTGGTGGTGGGGCGGCCGGTTGTGCAGGCGGACGATCCGGCGGGTGCGGTGGAGGCGGTGGTGCGGGAGATTGCGGGGGCACCGGGCTGAAGCCCCAAATCTGCCGCGACCCGCTCGCGGGGCGCAGCAGACGGCACGGGGCTGGCGTGAAGGCGGCTGCGGGCGCGCAAACTTTTGGAATTTGCGCGGCTTGAAGAGTGCATGTCACCGTAATCCCGGTCACGCCGCCAGCGGCTTTCCTGGCCTGCCACCCGGACGGCCATTGGCTTTGGCGGCAGTGGCGCGGGCGGCGGCGAGCGTCATGATGGACGAGCCAGGATGATCTGCCAACAGGCCCGGAACCGAAATATCAGCATCCA
>JANLPP010000435.1:0-2939 GCA_031367295.1 Hyphomicrobiales bacterium
CGCCGCCGATTTCGCGGTGTTGTGCCTGCACGACGATGCCGCGCGCGAAGCCGTCGCGATGGCCGACGGCAGTAAAGTGCGGATCATCGACGCCTCGACCGCGCACCGCGTGGCGCCGGGCTGGACTTACGGATTTCCCGAGCTGATCGGCCGCGATGCGGTGGCCAATGCCGCGCGCGTCGCCAATCCGGGCTGCTATCCCACCGGGTTCCTCGGCGCACTGGCGCCGCTGGTGCGTGGCGGTTTGCTGCCCGCCGACTGGGCCTATAGCTGCAACGCGGTGTCGGGCTATTCGGGCGGCGGCAAGGCGTTGATCGAGCGGTTCGAGGAAGACACCCAGATCGCCTGGCGCGGCTATGGGCTGGGCTTCAGTCACAAGCATGTGCCTGAAATGCGAGCCTTCGCCGGCCTCACCCACGCCCCGCTGTTCGCGCCCGCGGTGATCGCGGCGCATCGCGGCATGGTGGTCGAAGTGCCACTGTCACTGGCCGCGATTCCGGGCGCGGCGGCTCCGGCCGCGTTGCGCGCTGAACTCGAACGGTTCTTCGCCGGCTCGCCCGTGGTGCGCGTGGTCGATGCCCCTGGGGACGGCGAATTGCTGCTGCGGACGACGATGGCGCCGTGGGACGGGTTGGAACTGATGGTCCTGGCCAGCGCCGACGGCACGCAGGCGCGGCTGGTCGCGCGGCTCGACAACCTCGGCAAAGGCGCGAGCGGCGCGGCGGTGCAGAGCCTCAACCTGATGGCGGGCCTGCCCGAAACGGCGGGCCTGCGCCTCTGAAAGTTGGCAGCGCGGTTGACGCTGATCGCGGTTTTTGTGCGCGTGTTCGGTTGGGATCGGGAGCGTGTTTGGCGGAGTGTTGCGGCGGGTGTGGCTGGTTGTTCAAAGCCATGAATTATAACGATATTATGTTATTCAGTCGCGCTGGTTGCCCCCACCCAGTGCTCGCTTCAAGCTACTCCAGCACCACCGCCCAAGCGTGATCTTCCATTGCGGAGCAATCGCCGCCGCCGCGCCGGTCGGGGCAATCTGAAAGCGGGGCGGAAAAGGGGAATGTGAGCCGGGCGTCATCGGCAAGGATAAGCCACATTTTGGCGGTGTAGGAAAGCTGCCAACGCCCTCTGGCTCCGGGGATATATATTGTTAGGGCAGTCGAATCGGACACCCTCTGCTGTCAAGATAATCGCTCATCTCAATCATAAGGATGAGTAGGTCAGCAAAGCTCAGATCGGTTCCTATGATCTTCTTGCCGCTTTCAGTCGGACCGTAGCGTAAGCCATACCAGTCAAAACTAGGGGCGTTCGGATTGTCGATGTTCAATGCTCCTCCATGAGACATTGCGTTTCTGACTAGGCGGCCAAAGCCCCATGGGCTTGGCCACTTGCTTTTATCCCCCTCGACATTTGATTGAAACCAGGCGGCGTAATCCTCATAAAACGCAGTGAATATTGGTGAAATTACATGGACGAGGACCGTGCCTATGGTCGCTGTCGGAGTTGAACTAGAAGTGTGCGACCGGATCGTGTTTTGCTCAAATCCAATCACGATGCTCCTCGGTCTGACATTTTGCAAAACCAGTTCGATCGGTCCAACCAACGGCAACTGCGCTTCCAGATCAAACTGAGCGCATTCAAAATTCACATAATCGCCAATTGCGTATGTTACGGGGACGCCGCTCGTCAAATTGAACGCTTTTGCAATGCTGGCTGTGATTACAAAAAGATCAGCGAGCAGATCAAACAGGCGATGCTGGCCGTTGTAGATCCGCCACTCCCCGCGAAGATATGTCATTAGGAAAGCGTAGCCCTTTGCCTTTGCGGGGCAGTTTACAAAACCGCCAAATCGACCGCCGTACTTCGCGCCCTTCGCGTCACGCTCTCACTCAGGGAGGGGGCGCCCAATAGGGTGCCGCCGCGGCGGGGCAGCGTCGTATTTGCTCGCTCAGCCCACGCTCCCAGCACCCTCAATCTCCCCCAAGCCCGTCAGCGTGAACGCGCCGGTGCCGGGAAGCTCCACGCGCAGTTCGAGCGTGCCGCCCGCGGCTTCGACAAACCGGCGCAGCGTGGACAAGTAGAGGTCGGTCTGGCGTTCGATCTTGTGCACCGAGGGCTGCTTGATGTTCAGTTCTTTCGCCATCGCGGCCTGGCTGCGTGCGGCAAGCTTGCGCAACGCCCGGAGGCCTTCGACCTCGGCGATCAGTTCGGCGGCGCGCGCTTCGATCTTGCGGCGACGGTCGGGTGGCAAGGCCGCCATGATTTCGTCACGAGTGCGTCCCATCGTCACTTCTCCTTGGCAGCGGACTGCCCCGCCAGATGGCGATCGAACCGCTTGTCGGCGGTGGCGATGAGCCGTTTGTAGAACCGCCTTTGCGACACGCCCGCCTTGTCGCCCGCAATCAGCAGGATCGCCTGCCGCACAGGATCAAAGGCATAGGCCACGCGCCAGACCCCGTCATCCGCCTTGAACCGCAGTTCCTTCATGTTGGCATGCTTCGATCCGGAGAGCGTTTCGGCATGGGGCCGGCCAAGCTGCGGACCGAACACTTCGAGCAAAGCCGTAACGGCGAGCAGTTCGTCCTGCACGGTTTGCGGCAGCGCTTCGCTCTCGGGGTCGAAGTCATCGTGGTTGATCACCGTCCATGGCACGGTAATCCATATAGCCCTTGAGCTATGAATTGTCCATAGGCTGTGGGCTATCGCGAGTCGAGGTGGCGTTTGCCGCTCCCCCTCTCAACTTCGGCTAAGGCGCTGCGCGCCAAGCCTTCGTATCTCTCCCCTGAAGGGCAGAAAGCAAGGCGCTCAATCTTCCGCCGCGATGCTCACCTTCAGCCCGTCCAACTCCGCGGTCAGCGCCACCTGGCAGGACAGGCGCGAGGTTTCGTTGCGGTGGTCGCTGCTTTCGAGCAGGTCGTTCTCGTCTTCGCTCATCGGCGGGAGCT
>JANLPP010000483.1:0-5168 GCA_031367295.1 Hyphomicrobiales bacterium
CGCGTAGTCATGAGCCGCTACTCTCAATAGTAAAGTTGCAGAACTATAATCATTGAAATAGCGAAACAATTTTTGTAACTCAGGTGACACCCGATTGTCACTCATATTTATTACCTCGAGTAAAAGATTACTGCGCCAAAGTTATTGGGACCGGATGATGAGACCCTTCTCAGCCTTCGTCGGCATCCACCCCGCCAAGCCCCTTATAGAAAAACGCCGCCTCACCCTCCGTCATACTCCCCACATTATAGGCCCGGCGCGGCTGGCTGACGATGCGGTCGTAGTCTTCCGCCGCCAGCAGGATGAATTTGCGTTTGCCGCGCCCGGTCAATTCGACCGGGCCGCGATGCGCCGCCTCGACAATGGCACCAGGATTGCGGTTAAGGTCGGTGAGGCTGAATTTCAGCATGGCGGCATTCCTTTGAGCGTGGCCAATCTTAGGCAAAATACGTAAAATATGCAACTCAAGCGTTACCACTCAAGCGTTATCTCGGCCTAAACAATCATTGCACTCTATACGTTATTAGCATATAAGGACACTGCATGGAATTCGAGTTCGATGCCGGAAAAAGCGAGCGCAACCGCCATGACTGTGGCTTTGGTTTCGGCTTTGCGGCACGCATTTTCCTTGCCCAAGTGTCAGTTTCTTTCGCCCGGGCGGAAGCGGGCGAAATCCGCATGAAGGCGGTCGGACGGATCGACGACATTTGTTACGCCGTGACCTTCGTTGATGAAGGCGACACCCGCCGCATTATCCCGGCGCGGTGCGCCAACCGGAAGGAGTGCAAACAATGGCTCGCGTCAGAATGACACTCACCGCTATCGCAACGTCGCAGGAAATCGACCGCGCCAAAATTGCCGCGACGACTGCGGCGGACATCACGCGCCACATGATCGAGAACGGCGAGGACCCCGGCGCGCCGGATGGCGCATCCGTCAGCGTGCCGCCGCTGGCGGCGCTGCGCGCGCGCGTGGGCTTGTCGCAGGCAAAATTCGCCAAGGCGCTGCGCATCCCCGCCGCCACGCTGCGCAACTGGGAGCAGGGCCGCACCCAGCCGGACCCGGTCGCCCTGTCGTTCTTCGCGCTGGTGAATGATGATCCGCAGCGGGCTTTCAGGATTTTGGCGAAATAACTGGGACCACGCTGCCGCGCGGCCCCTTCAATCGAGACAAAATTTCCTGTGGCGATGAGGGCGTCAAGCCGCGCTGCCTGATCCGGGTGCAAGGTAATTGTCACGAACGCAGTATAGCACACGGACGGCAGCTCATAGAACAGGTTTCATATCTCTTCCGGAACCTGATTTTCGCCCGGCAACGTACCCCTTGATCTTGTCCCCCGGCTCCCCATATCCTGGCTATAACCGGGGCGCGCCGTAACGGGTGCCCTGTCCCGAGGCGCCTCGTGAGGGCTTCATATGGCACGCATACCTGCTTTGAATTCGCCGTTCCTGCTCGGCTTCGACGATGTCGAGCGGGCGCTTGACCGCGTCGCCAAGGCGGCCAGTGACGGCTATCCGCCGTATAATATCGAACGGCTGCCGCGTTCCAGCAATGCGCCCGAGATGCTGCGGATCACGCTGGCAGTGGCAGGTTTCACCAGGGACCAGCTTGAGATCACGCTGGAAGAAAACCAGATTATCGTGCGTGGCCGCCAAAGCGACGATGAGCCGCGCCAATATATCCACCGCGGCATTGCGGCGCGGCAGTTCCAGCGGGCGTTTCTGCTGGCCGAGGGCATGCAGGTGCTGGGCGCTGACCTCAGCCACGGACTTCTGTCGATCGATCTGGCGCGCCCGCAGCCGGAGCGCGTGATCAAAAGAATTAACATTTCGGTCCGAGACTGAATTTCTCGTGGAAATTGAAGGAGGAGCGCCATGACTGGCCCCACAGCATCACCACCGACGTTCACCCTGACCGACGAACAATTCGCCAATCTGGGCGGCGGCCATGTAGCCTATGTAAAAGCCATGCTGTCGGACGATGTCGCCCGGCTGTTTCCGCAGGCACCGCCGATACAGCCGGGGCTGAAGCTGTTCGCCCTGCTGGCGGCGGATGGCACCCCGATCATGCTGACGGATTCGAAAGACGCGGCGATTGCCAATGCCTGGGAGCATGAGCTGCAACCGGTAAGTCTGCACTGAGCGGGCGCGGGCGGCATCGGCGCACGTGTGCTTTTTGCGTCTGGCAACGCAGGTCTGCGGACTGGCGCTTGAAACCGCTCCGATTCTAGCCGCAATTGCGGGGGAATGAGACGCGTCGGCGAAAAGTGTGAGGCGTTGGACTTGCAGCTTCCTGCAATGCGGTGGATTGACTGGCGCGCTGCCACAGCGTGGCGGGTGCTTGTCCGGACCGTGCCTGCCCGCACTTTGCTTGCCCTTATCTTGCTCGCCCTGATCTTGCTTGCATTCACCCTGCCCGGGCAATTGTCGGCGCGTGCCGCTGCCAGAACCGGCACCGGGCGCTATGCGCTCGTGCTCGCAAACTCGGCGTATCAGGGCGCGCCGCTGCCGGCCAGCGCCAGCGATGCCGGATTGATTGCCGGCATTTTGCAGGATGCCGGGTTTGAGGTTGCCGCCGCCCGCGATATTGACCTGCCCGCAGCCCAGCAATCCGTGCAGGAATTTTTGAACAAGATCAGCGCGGCCGGGCCGGATGCTGTGACCTTTGTGTATATTGGCGGTTACGGCGCACAGCTGCTGGGTGAAAATTACCTGTTGCTGGCCGCAGGACATTCCCCGGCAGGTGATGCTTTGCCCGCGCAAGGACTGTTGCTGTCACAGCTGCTTCGGTCACTTGCCGCCGTGCCAGCCCGCGCCCGCATTGTGGTGCTTGATCTTGCCCGGCCCAATCCTTTGCCTGCCATGGCCACTGTGCCTGCCGGGCTTGCCCTGCCCGATGTGCCGCCGGGGATTTCACTGGCAATGAACGCTGCGCCCGGCACGCTGGCCGCCCCCGAACCCGGGCCATACGGTTCCTACGCCCTGGCTCTGGGGGCGGCCATGCGCGAGCCTGGCCTGCCCATTGACGAGGTGTTTGTGCGCACAAGATTGCATGTCAGCGCGCTGACCGCTGGCGCGCAGACGCCGTGGCATTCTCCGGCTTCAGGGCCGGCCTTCACGCTGCTGGAACGCCCTGCGACAGCGCTGGCCCGCAGCGGCACCGGCGATGCTGTCCGGGTGGTCCGCTCCCGGCCGGTCGGCATTCTGCCGGAGGCCGAAGCCTATATGGCTGCACTCGACCGTGATACATTGAAGGGCTACAGTGAATTCTTGGCAGCCTTCCCGCAAAGCGCACTGGCGCGGCGCATCGCCGCGCTGCTGGCTGCGCGCCGCGAGGCGCTGGCCTGGCGCCACGCGGTGGTTGACGACCAGGCACCCGCCTACTGGACCTACCTGTCGCGTTATGCGCCGGGCACCCATGCGGGTGAGGCGCGCGGACGGCTTGTGGCATTGAAGGCCGAAAGCACGCCGCCGGCGGGGTTTGAGCCGTCAGATGACGGGCTTTCGCCGCCTCTGGATGCCGAACGCCCCTATATTGAGCGCGGAGCGGCGCTTGACCCGCCGGACTATTTTGCGCCGCCGCCGCCGCCACCCGTCTGGGCACTGTTGCCGCCGCCGTGGGTGCCGCCTGCCCCGCCTGAGGCAGACAGTCCGTTCGCGCTTGCAGCGCCCGAACTGACGCCTGCCGGTGACGGCGCTGCGCTTGCGCAGGCTGGGGCACGCGGGCTGGCCATGCCCGCCGCTGTGGTTGCCGCGATTGCGGGACACCGGCTTGTGCCGCGATCGCCTCCGCCGCTGGCTGCGGCACCGCGCAAAAATGCGCCGGTTATCATCCTGCCGACCGGGCCGGAGGCGCTTGCCGCGGCAAAACCTGCGCCACCAGCGCCGCCGCCGGAGGCACCCGCCGCGCCGCCGCCCGCCGAGGTGCCGGCCGCCGCGCCTGCGCCGCCGCCAGTCCCTGAACAACCGCGCGGTCCCGTCATGATAACGCCGGTGGAGCCTGAGGCGCCGCCTGCGGCTGCTGCGCCAGAGCCTGCAACCCCAGTGCCCGCCGAGGCCGCGCCGATGCCAAAACCTGCATCTAACCCGTTGATACGTATAGAAACTTCCGAGACGCCCGCAGCCCCGGCCTGGCAGGTTCCCCCCGCGCTGAAGCCCTCAGTCGCGCCGGGGCTGGAGACGCCAGCCCTGCCCAAAGCCGCGCCGCCACCGGCCATTGTTCCGGCACGCGCCCCGGCCAAGGCACCGCCAAAGGCCGCCGCAAAGCCGCGCGGACCCCGGGTGGAGCCGGCCCGGCCTGCTGCTCCTGCGCCCGCGCCGAGGCGCCCCAGGGTGGTGGATCCGGCGGCGCCGCTCGACCTGCGCGCGCCGTTGCGATAGGGCAAGCCCGCCCGCTGGCGCAAGGCTCGCGTGCATTTCCGGGCCTTGAGGCGCCCGGGATAGAGGCCGAGACAGAAGCCGGAATGCGCGTCGAGATACATGCCGAGAACGGAGCCGACATTGGTGTTGCACAGTTGACCGCCGCCCGCACTGCCAAACCCGCCGCCCGGCTGCCTGCCAGCCTTGACGCCGCCAGCGCCGCCGAACGCCGCTCCCGCCTGATTGCCATCGCCCTGATGTGCGGCGCGGTGGCCTGCTTTGCCGGACTTGACGCCAGCGGCAAATATCTGTCGCAGTCGCTTCCAGTGCTGGAAGTTGTATGGGCGCGCTATGCGGTCAGCGCGCTGATGACGGTGATCGCCATCAACCCCTGGACTGCGCCCGGCGCCTATGCCTCCAAAAAACCGGCGCTGCAGCTGGGGCGCTCGGCCCTGGTGCTGCTCTCCACCGTCGTCAATTTTACGGCGCTGCAATATCTCCAGCTGGCCGAAACCATGTCGATCCTGTTTGCCATGCCTTTGCTGGTGGCGCTGCTGGCCGGACCGCTGCTGGGCGAATGGGTGGGGCCGCGGCGGCTGGCGGCGATTTTTGTCGGCTTTATCGGCGTGCTGGTCATCACCCATCCGGGTGTCGGCACGATGCACTGGGCCATGCTGCTCAGCCTTTTCGGCGTGCTGCTCTATGCGCTGTTCAACATATCGACGCGGATGCTGGCGGCGCATGACTCATCGCAGACGACGTTTGTCTATTCGGCGCTGGCGGGGGCAGCCGGGCTTGCGCCGGTGATGT
>JANLPP010000506.1:0-1736 GCA_031367295.1 Hyphomicrobiales bacterium
GGCGTCGTTGCCAGAGACGCCGGCCTTTTCCAGCCCTCGTCGCATCATCTCAACGTCTGCGGCGGCATAACGATGCGTCGTGGCGACTTGCGAATGACCCAGCCATGCCTGGATGGTTAGGCGACGCCGAACAATAACTGAATCTGTTTGACGTTGCGATAGGCACTTGTCGTCGGGGGGATTCACGCGGCCGCGCGCGACGCCTATGCGTTTGCAATGATCGACGAGATTTCGATTCGTTTTCGCTACGAGCTTTTGAGCGCCAGCCTCGACGAGCGGGGCCGGCGATTGTTCGCCGCGGCGGAAGCGCGCGCGGCGGGCCGCGGCGGGGTCGCTGGCGTGGCGCGGGCGACGGGTCTGGCGCGCAGCACCATCGGCCGCGGCCTCGCGGACCTCGAGGCGCAGGAACTCGGCGCGGGCAAGGTTCGCCGCGCCGGCGGCGGACGCCGCCCGCTGACGCGAGTTGACGCGACGCTGCTGGCGGATTTGCGCGCCATCCTGGAGCCCTCGACGCCCGGCGATCCCATGCGGCCCTTGCTGTGGGTGTCGAAGAGCCACGCCAAACTGGCGGCGGCGCTGGCCGCGCTGGGGCATCGCGTCGCGGCCAGCAGCCTGCCCGGATTGCTCGAACAGGCGGGCTACCGCCGCCAGGTCAACCGCAAGAGCCTGGAAGGCAGCCGGCATCCCGACAGGAACGCGCAATTCGAGCACATCAACCGGCAGGCCGCCGCGTTTCAGGCCGCTGGCCAGCCGGTGATCTCGGTCGATACGAAAAAGAAGGAAAATGTCGGCGGGTTCAAAAACGCCGGCGCCGACTATCGCGCCGAAGGCTGTCCCGACAAGGTCAACGTGCATGACTTCATCGACAAGGACCTGGGCAAGGCCATTCCGTATGGCGTTTACGACATCGCCGCCAACGCCGGCTATGTCAGCGTCGGAATCGATCACGACACGGCGGAGTTCGCCGTCAACAGCATCCAGCGCTGGCGCGAGACGATGGGACGCGAGCGGTATCCCGTGCCGGACCGGTTGATGATCACCGCCGACGGCGGCGGCTCCAATGGCAGCCGCGTCCGCTTGTGGAAAATCGAGCTGCAAAAGCTCGCCGACGCGACGGGCCTGACGCTCGCCGTGTGTCACTATCCGCCCGGCACGTCGAAATGGAACAAGATCGGGCACAGGATGTTTTGCCACATCACGCAAAACTGGCGCGGCAAGCCGTTGACCAGCCGCCTCGCGATCGTCGAACTCATTGGCGCGACAACCACGAAGACAGGCCTGAGCGTGCGCTGCGAACTCGACGCCAAAACCTGCGTCAAGGGCATCAAGGTCAGCGACGAGGAAATGGCGACGCTCAATATCACGGGCGACGCCTTCCATCCCGAATGGAACTACACAATCGCGCCAAGGTCGGCCAAATTGCAAATATGAAGCGCTTGTTCATGGGCGTCACCTTAGTGACGATGAAGGCCCGACAAAACAATGGTTTTGCGCTGGGGTCTCGAACCCCTCCGCGCCGATTATGAGCCGGGCGACGATGCGCCCGACTTCGCAGTCGCCATCCAAGGCGGAAGCGGTCAAGGCAATGATGGGTGTCAGTGCGCGGCCATTCTGGTGCTCCCATGCCCGGATGGCGCGGGTTGCAGCAAGCCCATCCATGACTGGCATTTGCCGGTCCATCAGAACCGCACAACTGGCAAAATCACAAGTCTCCCGTCCTCCCGTTTGTATATGGG
>JANLPP010000489.1:0-2996 GCA_031367295.1 Hyphomicrobiales bacterium
AGCACCTATTGCCCGGTTCCAGGCCCGGTGCCCGCCTCCCCTGCCAACACCGGTTACAAGCCGGGCTTTGCGGCGGCGCTGATGCTGAAAGACCTGACACTGGCGCGCGAGGCGGCGCTGGCCAGCGGTGCGGCAACGCCGCTTGGGGCACATGCGGCAGAGCTTTATGCGCGCTATGTCGAGGCGGGGAATGGAGCTGTGGATTTTTCGGGGATTGTCGAGTGGCTGCGGGGGCAAACGGCACCGACAGGATAGCCACGCAGATGCTGGCGCAGTGCGGGAGGATGCCCCAATGGAAGAGCGAAAACTATCGCAACAGCCGACACTCTTGCTGACCATCATCAAGGATTGGCTGCCTGTGGCGACAGTTGTCGGCAGTGCGCTTTTTGGCCTCTATTCCTATCTCGAGCAAAAGAGCCAGCAAGCTGACAAAGACAGGACCGCGCGCCTCATTGAAGTCCAGAAGCCCTATATCGAGCGCAGGATCAAGATATATTTCGCAACCGTGCAGGTCGCCGGAAAACTGGCGTCGCTTGAGAAATCGCAAGGCGAATGGCAACAGGCCAAACTGCGCTACATGCAGCTTTTCTGGAGTGAGCTCGCCTTTGTCGCCAGCGATCAGGTGGTGATCGCAATGAATGTTTTTCGCAATGCGCTGACGGACTATGAAGGCGACTTCAGCGAAGCACATCACCTTGACCTGGGCAAAGCCGCGCACAGTTTGTCGAAGAACATACGCGACGACATCAAGAAAAGCTGGGTGGTCGCGCCAGTGCCGCAATAGTCAGCGCAGAGCATGTATCGGAGCGCGAACGTGATTGCCGTATAGCGAAAGTTTCCGTCGCCAAAAGCAGTTCCGAATTGACCGCCGCCTGCATTGCACCTTAGCTTTCCGCGCTTGGGTTCAAGCATTAGAGATAAGGAGCCACATCCATGCTCGAATTGCGCCCCGGTTGCGAATGTTGCGACCGCGACCTGCCGCCAGACTCGCCGCTGGCGATGATCTGCACCTTTGAATGCACCTTTTGCCAACCCTGCGTAAACGACGTGCTCAACAACAAATGCCCCAACTGCGGCGGCGGGTTTATGCAGCGGCCAGTCCGCCCGGCGCATATGCTGGCAAGACATCCGGCGGCAACGACGCGCACCTTCAATGCGGCAGGTTGCAGGGCGGCATAAATTCAGGCCCCGGCCAGCCCGCCGCGTGTCTCGATAAACTCCGCCACCACGCCCAGCCCCTCGCCGGTTTTCATATTGGTGAACACGAACGGCTTTGCCTTGCGCATCAGTCTGGCGTCACGCTCCATCACTGCGAGGGAGGCACCGACATAGGGTGCAAGGTCAATCTTGTTGATCACCAGCAGATCAGAGCGGGTGATGCCCGGCCCGCCCTTGCGCGGAATTTTTTCGCCACCCGACACGTCGATGACATAGATTGTGAGGTCCGCCAGCTCGGGCGAAAATGTTGCCGCGAGATTGTCGCCGCCGGACTCGAGCAGGATGAGATCGAGCTTTGGGAAACGCTTCTTCATGTCGTCAATCGCCGCAAGATTGATCGACGCGTCCTCGCGGATCGCCGTGTGCGGGCAGCCGCCGGTCTCGACGCCCATGATGCGCTCGGCCTCGAGAGCGCCAGCCTCGGTGAGGATGCGCGCGTCCTCCTTGGTGTAAATGTCATTGGTGATGGCGGCAATATCGTAGATGGTGCGGAAACGCTTGCACAGCAGCTCCATCAACGCGGTTTTGCCGGAGCCAACCGGGCCGCCAATGCCGACGCGCAACGGGCCGTGATGCGATTTTATCATGAGCGGAACAGCCTCGAATATTGGGTTTCATGTCGCATGGCGGCGATGTCGGCGATGAAGGCGCAGCCGCCAACATCGTCAAGCGTTGCGTCTTCTGCTTCCGCCGCGAGGGCGCGCACCTGTGGCAGCAGGGCGGCCAGCACACGCTGTCCATCAGTCTGGCCGATGGGGCCGAGGCGTACCGCAGCCGAAACAAGGCTAGAGACAAAGCCGAGCGTGAAAGCCTGCAAGGCCGGGCTGAGCGCAATGCCATGCCCGGCACATGCGCAGGCGGCGGCGACAGGACAGGCGATGTCGCCCGTCGGCAACACGCCGGCGTCAAGCTCCGCACATGGCCAGGCGGCGCGCGCGGCAGTGACGAACGCGTTGCCCTGCGATGTGGTTTCAAGCAGGCGCTCGCGTGACCCGGCGAGGGCAAGGGCGAGGGCGTTGATTGCAGCAAGCGCCACCCTGTCGCTGTGGCTTGCCGCGCGCCAGGCATTGCCAAACACAATCGCGTCATTGCGCGCGCCGCCATGCTGAAGCAGCGCCGACAGCCAGTCCTGCAAGGTTGCGGCGTCGCGCACATCGCCCGCCTCGACCGCCCATTCCAGCCCATGCGAATAGGCAAAGGCACCGACGGGAAACGCGGGTGAAAACCAGATGAGGAGGGGCAAATTCATGTCTGTGCCCGCGCCCGCCTCAGCCATGCTTGTGGCCGTGCCCGTGGTCGTGATGATCAAGGTCATGATGCTCATGCCCGCAGCCGGGACCATGCACATGCGGCTTTTCCTCCACAGGCACGTGCGCATGCCCGTGATCGTGCTCATGCCCATGATTGCAGCCTGGACCATGTACATGATCGTGACCGGCGTGTTCATGCCCCTGCGTCTGCACCGCCTGCGCGTAGGCCCCGCCCTCGGGATCAAACGGCGCGTCAATGTCCGTCACCTGCGCGCCAAGACCGCGCAGCATATCCTCGATCACATGATCGCGGCGGATGCGCAGTTTCGGCCCGATGATCTGCACCGGCAGATGGCGGTTGCCCAGATGCCAGGCGACGCGCGCCAGATCCGGCAGCGAGCTGCACTTGACCTCAACCAGCGGCTCGGGCGCGGCGACAACTTCCACGAGCCGCCCGTCCTCCAGCGCCAGCGCATCGCCGGAGCGCAGCATGACGGTTTCCGGCAGGTCCAGCAGAAAGGCGAGGCC
>JANLPP010000019.1:0-3629 GCA_031367295.1 Hyphomicrobiales bacterium
CGCCAGCTTCGCAAGCGCGCCAGCAGGAGAATCGAGCTGCGGCGATGCGGGTACAGACGCGTCAGACGGAGGAAGTTGCTAAACGCCCGCAGCGTCGCGGGCGCAGTTGATTGACATTCGCTTCTGACAGCGATCCGCCTATACCGCCACCCCATGCAAATCATAAGCGTCCGCCCGCTCGATCTTGACGCTCACCATATCGCCCGGTCGCAACGGCCGCTTCGAGGCCACATACACCGAGCCGTCAATCTCCGGCGCGTCCGCCTTCGAGCGCCCCTTGGCCACACTCGGCCCGCCCGCATCGATGATCACTGACAGCCGCTTGCCCACCTTGGCTTTAAGAATCCGCGCGCTGATCGCCTGCTGGCGCTCCATGAAGCGCTTGTAGCGGCTCTCCTGCACCTCTTTCTCCACAAACGGCAGCCCCAGATCATTGGCAACCGCCCCGCGCACCGGCTCGTATTTAAACGCTCCGACGCGGTCGAGTTTGGCTTCGTCGAGCCAGTTCAGCAGAAACTCGAAGTCAGCTTCGGTTTCCCCCGGAAATCCGACGATAAAAGTTGAGCGTATCGCAAGATCGGGGCAGACCGCGCGCCAGGCTTTTATCCGCTCCAGCAGCTTTTCCTGATTGCCCGGCCGCTTCATCGCCTTCAGCACGTTGGGCGCGGCGTGCTGGAAGGGGATGTCGAGATAGGGCAGCACAAGGCCCTCAGCCATCAGCGGGATAACATCATCGACATGCGGGTAGGGGTAGACGTAATGCAGCCGCACCCAGGCCCCGAGCTGGCCCAGTTCGCGCGCCAGATCAACGAATTTGGCCCTGACTGACCGGTCGCCAAACCGGCTTTCGGCGTAGCGGATGTCAAGGCCGTAAGCTGAAGTGTCCTGCGAGATAACCAGCAGTTCCTTCACCCCGGCCTTCACCAGCTTTTCGGCCTCGCGCAGCACGTCGCCTGCCGGGCGGGAGACCAGATCGCCGCGCAGCTTCGGGATAATGCAGAAACTGCACCGGTTGTTACAACCCTCTGAAATCTTGAGGTAAGCATAATGGCGCGGCGTCAGTTTTACGCCCTGGTCCGGCACCAGATCGAGGAACGGGTCATGCAGGGCAGGGACCGCCGCATGCACCGCGCCTACCACGCTTTCGTAGGCCTGCGGGCCGGTGATGGCGAGCAGGTTGGAGAAGTCTTTTTGCGGGAAGGCGTCCCGAATCTGCTCCGGCTCCGCGCCCATGCAGCCCGTGACGATCACTTTGCCGTTTTCCTTCAAGGCCTGCCCGATGGCGGCGAGCGACTCGGCCTTGGCGCTGTCGAGAAATCCGCAGGTGTTGACGATGACGGCGTCCGCACCCGCATGCGACTTTGTCAGCTCATAACCTTCAGCCCGCAGCTGCGTGATGATGCGCTCCGAATCGACCAGCGCCTTGGGGCAGCCGAGCGAGACGAAGGAAATGCGTGGGGCAGGGCGGGCGGCATCTGCGCGCGTGATGTCAAGTGTTGTCATGACGCGATGCGATGGCACACTGGCGCAAATGATGCAATCACGCCACGCGCCTGGCTGCGCGGCACGCCCTTCCCCCCGCGCCCCGCATGGCCTAAGCGCGCCATTCCTGTTCCACGGACACGCGCGCACCCATGATTCGTCTTGAAAACATCAGCAAGCAGAATGGCCAGCAGATTCTCTTTATTGAGGCTTCCGCGTCGCTCAACCGGGGCGAGAAGGTTGGGCTTGTGGGACCCAACGGGGCAGGCAAGACGACGCTGCTGCGGCTGGTGACGGGCGAAGAAGACCCGGACGAGGGGCAGGTTGCAGTCGAGCGCGGCATCACCATCGGCTATTTCAGCCAGGATGTGGGCGACATGGCGGGACGCAGCGCGGTTGCCGAGGTGATGGACGGGGCAGGGCCGGTGAGCAGCGTCGCTGCCGAAATGCGCGCGCTGGAGGCCGCCTTTGGCGACCCGGCGCGGGCGGATGAAATGGACGCGCTGATCGCCCGCTACGGCGAGGTGCAGGCGCGCTTCGAGGAGCTGGACGGCTACGCGCTGGAGGGCCGCGCCCGCGAGGTGCTGGCGGGCCTGAGTTTCAGCGAGGCGATGATGGACGGCGATGTCGGCGCGCTGTCGGGCGGCTGGAAAATGCGCGTGGCACTGGCGCGCATTCTGCTCATGCGACCGGATGCCATGCTGCTCGACGAGCCGAGCAACCATCTTGACCTTGAAAGCCTGATCTGGCTGGAGCAGTTTCTCAAGGGCTATCAGGGCGTGCTGCTGATGACCTCGCATGACCGTGAGTTCATGAACCGCATCGTGACAAAGATTGTCGAGATCGACGGCGGCTCGCTGACCACCTATTCGGGCAATTACGAGTTCTACGAGCAGCAGCGGGCGCAGAACGAAAAGCAGCAGCAGGCGCAGTTCGAGCGCCAGCAGGCGATGCTGTCGAAGGAAATCAAGTTCATCGAGCGTTTCAAGGCGCGCGCCTCGCATGCAGCGCAAGTGCAGAGCCGCGTCAAAAAGCTGGAAAAAATTGACCGGGTGGAGCCGCCCAAACGCCGCCAGAGCGTGCAGTTCGATTTTCCGCCGGCGCCCCGCTGCGGCGAGGATGTGGTGAGCCTGAAAAATGTCGGCAAGGGCTATGGCGCGCGGCGCATTTATGACGGCCTCGACTTTCAGGTGCGCCGCCGCGAGCGCTGGGCGGTGATGGGCGTCAATGGCGCAGGAAAGTCAACATTGCTGAAGCTGGTGGCGGGCGCGGCTGAGCCGGATGATGGCACTGTTGCGGTCGGCGGCAGCGTCAGGATGGGCTATTTTGCCCAGCACGCTATGGAATTGCTGGACGGCGAGCGCACCGTGTTCCAGTCGCTGGAAGGGGCGTTTCCGCAGGCGGGGCAGGGGTCATTGCGGGCGCTGGCCGGGGCCTTTGGCTTTTCCGGCGATGATATCGAGAAGAAATGCCGCGTGCTGTCGGGCGGCGAGAAGGCGCGGCTGGTGATGGCAGTGATGCTGTATGATCCGCCGAATTTCCTGGTGCTGGACGAGCCCACAAACCATCTCGACATGGCGACGAAAGAGATGCTGATCACCGCCCTGTCGGCCTATGAGGGGGCGATGCTGTTCGTCTCGCATGACCGGCGTTTTCTGGCGGCGCTGTCCAACCGCGTGCTGGAACTGACGCCAGAAGGCATCCATACGTTTGGCGGCGGCTATACCGAGTATGTGGAGCGCACGGGGCATGAGGCGCCGGGGCTGCATGTGTGAGGGGTGGCGGCACCGGACGGAACCCGCGACAGAAGTTGCCGTCTTGTGTAGAATTTAACCAGCCGACACCACCTGAGTCCCCCATGCGCCGCCTCTCCCGCCTTGCCACAGCCTTTGTCGGCCTGTTCACCGGCTGGACAGCCGCCTCGGCAGCTGCCCTCCCGCCCGGCTTCGTGCGCCTCGCCGACATCGCCCCGACTATCAAACAAGACATCCGCTACGCCACCGCCAACAATTTCACCGGCCGCCCTGTTCCCGGCTACGCTGCCGCCCAGTGCTGGCTGCGGCGGGAGGCGGCCGAGGCGCTGGCGCGGGTGCAGGCGGCGGCGGAGCGGGACGGGCTGACGCTGGTTGTTTATGACTGCTACCGGC